>JBAXCX010000068.1:0-15934 GCA_037141255.1 Actinomycetes bacterium
CCGTTGCAGAATCCCAACTCCTGCAGCATCTCTAGGTCGTATTCAGTTCTCATTCGCAGTCGCTGGGCCTCGAGCAACTTGCCTTCACTCTCAAACAACGCCAGCCGCTGCTGCAACTCAACTTCAATGCGGCCGATGGCATCACGGAGTCGCTCATCAGAGGTGGCGTAGTGGGTGTTTGGAAAGATAACCACTTCCTCTAATTCCTCGACCCGCTCCCCCGTCAGCGTGTCAACTACCGAGATCGACTCAACCTCATCTCCAAACAGCGCAATGCGAACTGCAGTTTCTTCATAGGCCGGGTGGACTTCAATGATGTCGCCGCGCACCCGGAACTTGCCTCGCACTAGGTTCATGTCGTTTCGCTCGTATTGCAGGTCAACGAGTCGCCGAAGCATCTCTCGCTGGTCAATCGTCTCGCCGACCCGAGCGGCGAAGAGTCTCTTGGAGTATTCCTCGGGCGAGCCGAGGCCATAGATGCATGAGACCGAGGCCACCACAATGGTGTCCCTGCGAGTCAGGAGTGCCGATGTAGCGGCATGACGTAGCCGATCGATCTCATCGTTAACCGAGGAGTCCTTCTCGATGAAGGTATCGCTGGCCGCCATGTAGGCCTCGGGCTGGTAGTAGTCGTAGTAGGAGACAAAATATTCGACCCGGTTTTCTGGGAAGAACTCACGAAACTCGTTCGCTAGCTGCGCAGCCAAACTCTTGTTAGGTGCCAGAACCAGCGTTGGCCGCTGCACCTGTTCAATCGTCCATGCCATGGTGGCTGACTTGCCCGAGCCTGTGATGCCAAGAAGGGTCTGAAAGCGTTGACCAGTGTTGATGCCTTCGGCGAGCGCAGCAATCGCGGCTGGCTGATCCCCTGCGGGCTGATAGTCCGAGACCATTTTGAAAGGCCGCAGTGCAGAGGGTTGCACCCGATCGGGGCTCGCCTCGGAACTCACGGGGCCAGACTCTGGATCCACTGCCATGCAAGAGCGATCTGGTCATCAAGCTCGTGTGGTTGACCGTGGTTATCGATGACAAAGTCGGCACGGGCTAGGCGGTCAGATCGGCTGGCCTGCTTGGCGATTCGGTTCCTGGCATCCTGTTCGGAAAACCCCCGAAATTCAATCAGGCGAGAGATCGCTACCTCGGGATCAAGGTCAACCACGATGGTGCCTCGCAGGTCCTCCCATCCAGACTCGACGAGTAACGGCACATCCAAAATGACCACAGAATCTGTGGTTGATTGTTCTTCGATTCTTCGGGCGATCTCTTCGTGCACTCTTGGGTGCACGATCGCACCCAGATCGGCCAATGCAGTGGCGTCAGTAAAGACCAAATCGGCTACGGCAGCACGGTCAAGCTGGCCCGACTCATCGAGTATGCCCGGCCCAAACCGCTCTTCCATCTCTTTGAATACCTGCGTTCCCGGCTGCTGAAGCTCACGCACGATTGCGTCGGCGTCTACCACCACAGCGCCTCGCTCAGCGAGACCCAGTGAGACTGTTGACTTTCCTGCGCCGATTCCGCCCGTGAGGCCTACTAACAACATGGATTTGAACCCTACCTGCAGACCATGGTTCGCACATCTCGCACTCCATCTGGATAAGGCGAACTATTTGGATATTTTGTCCAGTTCATGATTGGAGGTGCCGATAGGGAGACACATCTCCACATTTTTACCAAGGCTCAGGACCGCTCATGCCGACTACATCCATACCTGATATTCAGAGCAGCCCAGATGGCACGCCGTTTTCGCCCCAGGATGAGGCGAGCTCTTTCGGTGCCGACTCCGCTCCTCAGTCTGGCTTTGACAAGCTCAAAGCGAGGATTCATCGTGACATAAAAAGTGCTCTGATCGATCCCGCTCAGAAGCCCACGGGCGATTTCGACATCCTTGCTAGTCAGAGCCCCGGTAGCGCAGCGGATCGCGTCTCGGGCTTTAACGCACTGATCACCACCCTTCGCTTGGCAACCATGAGCATCTCGTTGCTGCTGGTCTCTGCCGATACCAGTTCAAATACAGCCTCACTACGTTTTTGGACTGCTGTTCTGGTGGTCTATGCAATATTCCGTACTGTTCGACCGATTCAGTACACCGACACATTCCGCTCACTGGCACTCGTCATCGCCGAGGTCTTTCTTGGCGTGGTGGCGGTGGTTGCAACTGGCGGATGTGATTCACCCCTCATCTTTATGCTGCTGCCGGCGATTACCGTGGCAGGGCTCGCACGTGGGTTTGGTTTCTCATTCCGAGTCGCCGTGGTCACCATTCTGGCTGTCAGCTTTGCTTTCGTAGATCAAGCAGTCGACCCGCGTGGGGCGCTCGTTCGGGCCGCCTCTTGGGCTGGAATCATCATGCTGGTAGCAATTATTGCCGGGTACACCCGCCGCATCTCTGGGGTTGCTGACCGGGATCGCGAGCTCACCATGGATCGCCTTGATCAGCTCTCTGATGCAAACGAACTGCTGTACTCACTTCATCAGGTCACCCAAACTTTGCCTGCCTCGCTCGACATGGGTGAGGTGCTCGACACCACACTGCAACGACTGCATTCCCTGTTCAGCTTTGAGAGTGCGGCCGTTCTGCTCTTTGATGAGACAGACGCCCATTGGGATGTCGTGCGTCACGAAGGGCTTCACATTCCATCTCGGCTTGGCCCAACCGATTTGTCTGCGGGGCTCAGAACAGCTCTGGCCCAGAACGGAATTGCTACCATCGCAAACCTTCCCCAAGAGCCAGGTGGCGGGCTCTCAAAGCGTGCAGGCTCCGGTCTCTATAGCGTCCTCAGCTCACGTGGGGCAATCATCGGCCTCCTAGCCCTTGAACACAGCGAGATTGACCACTTCACTCAGCGAGACCAAGAACTCGTTGCCGGCTTCATCGCTCCTGCAGCCCTTGCGGTAGATAACGCCCGCTGGTTCGCTCGGCTTCGCACGGTTGGGGCTGACGAGGAGCGAACGCGAATTGCACGCGACCTTCATGACCGCATTGGGCAATCCCTTGCATACCTTGGCTTTGAACTTGACCGGTTGGTGGAGAAGGACTCTCAGGGAGAATCAGTCTCCCAGCCGATCGCACAGCTCCGAGATGATGTTCGCGGAGTCATCCGAGAAGTTCGCGACACCTTGTATGACCTTCGGACCGACGTCTCAGACGAACGCAGCCTGGGGCAAGTGCTTGAGCAATATGCAGAGCGTGTGGCCGAACGGAGCACCCTTCAAGTTCATGTTGAGGCTGCAGAGATCAACCGTCTTCCCATACTGCAGGAGCGAGAGATGTGGCGGGTCACCCAAGAGGCTCTTGCAAACGTTGAACGCCATGCTTCGGCCACGGCAGTGCGTGTGGTGTGGCGTTGCGATGGGAAGCGCGCACTCGTTGACATCACCGATAACGGTGTGGGCTTTGAGCAAGGCCGAGCCGGCCGCTTGGACTCCTACGGGTTGCTGGGAATGCGAGAACGCGCTGCCAGTGTGGGCGCCAGCTTCGAGATTGTGAGTGCCCCAGGCCGCGGAACCAGAGTTCGATGCATCCTGCAACCACCGGTCACCGAAACAAACCAAGCGACAGTGCCAACACCGAGTATTACTGCTACGAGGAGAAAAAAACCATGACGATCCGACTGATGTTGGCAGATGACCATCGGATGCTTCGCGAGGGCCTTCGACGTTCCATGACCGAATCGGGCTTTGAGGTGGTCGGAGAGGCCTGCGATGGCCTCGAGGCCGTCACTATGGCCGATCAACTGCACCCCGACGTCATCCTCATGGATGTGACCATGCCGAACTGCGGTGGAGTTGAAGCCTGTCGCTTACTCAAGTCCACTGGCAACAAGTCCAAGATCGTGATGCTCACGATGCACGCTGACCAAGAGGTGCTCACCAATGCAATCCGCGCAGGAGCCATTGGCTACCTCACCAAGGATTGTTCCACTCGAGAAATCGCCGACTCGGTGCGCTTAGCAGCCGAGGGAGACACGGTGCTGTCCCCGCATCTCGCCCGTTCGATGCTCGATGAGTTACGCAAGCTCGAAGCTCCGAGGGAAACCGAGGAGGATCGAGTCGTGACTCGCAGAGAAGAGGAGGTTCTGCAACTCATCGCTGATGGCTGTTCCACCCCCGAGGTTGCAGAGCAACTGTTTATCTCGCAGAAAACTGTCAAGAACCACCTGGCCTCGATCTATCAAAAGCTAGACGCGCGGGACCGTACCCAGGCTGTCCTGCAGGCAGTGCGTATGGGCATTGTCAGCCTGAGCTGAACGAGCGCCTCTCAGCTTGAGATCCTCGCCCAAAAAGAAACTTCTAAATAAACCAAGAAATTTGTAAAGGTCTGTTGCAGGAAGTCGATACCACTATCACGGATCTCAACATGGGGTTCGATTGAGAACCCAACTCACAACAACTCACCCACAGGGAGAACAAAATGATTACACAGTTCAACTTCATCAAAGCATGGATGCAAGCACACGCAAAGACCGAACGAGGAGCCTCCCTTGTGGAGTACGCACTCCTCGTAGCGCTCATCGCTGTGGTCTGCATCGGTGCAGTCAGCTTCTTGTCCAGCGGCGCCAAGAAGACCTTCAGCTCCGCTGGAAGTTCACTCGGAGCCTAAGTAGCTCTCGTAAACACTCTTCGAAAGATGGGGCCCTTCACGGGGCCCCATCTTCGCGTTTTGGAACCGCTCAGCATCTTCCTGCGAGTCGTATTGAGCCCCGGTGGTTGCAGTCGAGCCGGCCATCACGAACGGCTAGGAGTTTCTCTCTAGTTCTGGCGGCATGTGCCATCTGGCCCAGAAAAACCAAGAACTTGGTCAAGGTTTTCAAAGAGTTGTCGATACAACAATCACGGATCTCACCCCAGGGGGTCCTGAACAGCAGCCGATCCGAATCCGACTCACAACAACTCACCCACACGGAGAACAAAATGATTACACAGTTCAACTTCATCAAAGCATGGATGCAAGCACACGCAAAGACCGAACGAGGAGCCTCCCTTGTGGAGTACGCACTCCTCGTAGCGCTCATCGCTGTGGTCTGCATCGGTGCAGTCAGCTTCTTGGCCAACGGAACCAAGAGCACCTTCAGCTCCGCTGGCACTTCACTCGGAGCCTGAGCAAGCAGAGCCTGAGCAAGCAGAGCCTGAGCAAGCAGAGCCTGAGCAAGCAGAGCCAAGCGCTCAGCTACAAAGAAACTCGAACGATGGGGTCCCGCAAGGGGCCCCATCTTCGCGTTCTGGGTCGAAAGGCTCAGAGGGCCTGCCAGGCAGTTAGTCGAGCAGTCGCATTCCGGCCGGGTTGAGCGAGCCGCCGTCAGCTGCCAATCCAACTGGCAACTCAACGGCAAAGCGAGTGCGGTGAGCCGGAAAGACATGCTCGCTCATCAGCACAGCCGCACCGTCTTGGCTGCGAGTGATGCGCTCAGCGACGAGAACCGGGGAACCAATCGGCACACCGAGGAGCTCCGCATCGGCTTCGCTCACCAACTCGGCACCAATAGTTTGGGTCGCTCCGCCAATGCGAACCGGAAGCTGCTCCAAGAATGATGCACGCTCCACGTCATCTCTGCTCAGTGAAGACCCGAGCGCCTCGGGGCACCACACTGTGACTCGAGCAAATGCCTGACCATCGGCAAGATTGAGCCGCCGAACCTCGAGCAGGTTGGTCTCGCCAAGCACTGCTGCAACGTGCTCGGGTGCTGCAACAAAACCGAACGAGAGGATCTTTCGGTCTGAGCGGATCCCGGCCGCTGCGAGCTGAGCATCCAGGGTTCCTAGATGAGAGAGTTGCTGCTGGAGTGGTTCAGCGGCCACGAGCCAGCCAAATCCTTGCTTGCTCTCGATCAGGCCCTCTGATCGCAGAAGCTCAAGCGCCCTGCGGATGGTTACTCTGCTTGCCTCGTATTGAGCCGATAGGTCTGACTCAGATGGCAGGACTCGTGCCGATGCGAATTCTTGGCCTTGCAGCCGCCCACGCAGGTCATCGGCGATCGACTGATAGCGGATGCTCCTCACAGACTTGTAGTGTACTTGTATTCTTTTCCGATTCGATCCGAGGAACACCCCATGGCAGCCAGTGCTTCAACTCCGCTTGAGCTTGTAGAAACCGTTTACGAGCGATTCGAAAATCGCATTGACGCAGCCCGCGATCGCCTCGGCAGGGCGCTCACGCTGTCAGAGAAGATTCTGATTGCACACCTCGATGACCCAAGTTCTGGGTTTGAACGCGGCATTACCTACAACGACCTGCGCCCAGACCGAGTGGCTATGCAAGATGCCACGGCGCAGATGGCACTGCTGCAGTTCATGACTGCTGGCCTCGACAAGGTGTCAGCACCTTCGACAGTGCACTGTGATCACCTGATCCAAGCTAAAGAAAACGGCAAGGTTGACCTGCTTGCGGCAGAGGCGAATAACTCCGAGGTGTACGAGTTCTTGGAGTCAGTCTCGGCCCGTTACGACATTGGTTTTTGGGGACCAGGATCGGGAATCATCCACCAAGTAGTACTCGAGCAGTACGCCTTCCCCGGCGGCATGATGGTTGGTACCGACAGCCATACCCCAAATGCTGGCGGCCTGGGAATGATTGCCATTGGAGTAGGCGGTGCCGATGCAGTTGATGTCATGACTGGCTTCCCGTTCAACCTGCGCTGGCCAAAGCTGATTGGTGTGCACCTGACCGGAGCACTCAATGGTTGGTCAGCCCCGAAAGACATCATCTTGAAGGTGGCCGAGATTCTGACTGTCAAGGGCGGAACTGGCGCAATTGTTGAATACTTTGGTGCAGGCGCAAACTCCATCTCATGCACAGGCAAAGCAACGATTTGCAATATGGGTGCAGAAATTGGTGCGACCACCTCGGTCTTTGCCTATGACGAGGCAATGGGTCGCTACTTAGCAGCCACCGGCCGCCAAGAAATTGCTGCCGCTGCAAACGGACTGGCCCGTCACCTGCGCTCCGATGATGAGGTGTTGTCAAACCCTGCGCAGTATTTCGATCAGGTGATCGAACTCGACCTTTCGACCCTTCGACCTCATATCAACGGGCCTCAGACCCCAGATTTAGCAAGGGAAGTGTCGGCACTTGGGGATGAGGCTCGCGCCGAGGGCTGGCCACTCGAAATCAGCTCCGCGCTTGTCGGATCTTGCACGAACTCCTCCTATGAGGACATCACTCGGGCAGCTTCGATTTTGCGATTCGCCGCTGCAAACGGTCTGGCAGTCAAGGTGCCGCTCATGATCACCCCCGGTTCTGAGCAGGTTCGCGCCACCATCGCCCGAGATGAACTCCTCAGTACCTTTGAGGCCGCTGGCGCAACTGTTCTGGCGAATGCCTGTGGGCCCTGCATTGGCCAATGGGATCGGCCTACAGCGGCAAACGACCACCCGAACACCATTGTGACCAGCTACAACCGAAACTTTCCGAAGCGTAACGACGGCTCTGTCAACACGCTGGCCTTTGTCACCTCACCAGAGACGGTTGTGGCACTCGCACTTGCCGGGACGCTCGACTTTGACCCGATCAGTGACACGCTCACAAACGCTTCGGGTGAGCAAGTGCTTTTGCCCGAGCCCATCGGAGAAGAACTTCCTGCGCTGGGATTCACCCCAGGCGAGAACACCTTTGTGTCTCCCCCACAAGATCGCAGTGGGATCAGCGTCAAGGTTTCGCCCACCTCGGATCGCTTGCAGCTTCTCGAACCCTTCGCCGCTTGGGACGGACAGGACTACCTCGACCTGCCGATCTTGCTCAAGGCTCAAGGTAAGTGCACTACCGATCACATCTCCATGGCTGGGCCCTGGCTCAAGTATCGAGGACACCTTGAGAACATCTCAGGCAACCTCTTTTTGGGCGCGATCAATGCCTTCACTGGCGAGGCCGGCCAGGGCAAGGACCAACTCGATGGGACAACAAAGTCCTTCCCGGACATTGCCAAGCACTACCACGAGGCGGGGGAACGCTGGGTGGCAGTTGGAGACGAGAACTGGGGGGAAGGTTCCTCACGTGAGCACGCTGCCATGGAGCCCAGATTCCGCGGTGCGGCCGCAATCATCGTGCGAAGTTTCGCCCGCATCCACGAAGCCAATCTGAAGAAGCAGGGAGTGTTGGCACTCACCTTTGCCGAGCCCGAGGTTTACGATGTCATCGGCGAAGACGACCGGATCAGCATTCTCGGCTTGGCAGACCTTCAGCCTGGCAAGCCCGTCGAGTGTTTGCTGACCAAGCCTGATGGAACCTCATTGAGTTTCCTAGGAAATCAAACGATGAGCCCTGAACACATCGAATGGTTCCGCGCTGGCTCTGCTCTCAATATCATTCGCGCTCGCACTGCCTAGCGGGTTACCAAATCGCAGCAGCCGAGGGTTGCACTTGTGCGACAAGATTCGTGGTGCTGCACTTGCCGCAAGACGGAGGGTCAGGTTGTGACAACGATCGCTGAGGAACCTCGCAGCCTTGCTCTGTCACAAGCAGAGCCACTCCCACACATTCCTGGTTTAGATGGCCTTCGGGCCATTGCAGTCATGCTGGTGCTGTTCTTTCACGCAGACTTTCCGTGGATGCAGGGTGGGTTTCTTGGAGTGTCACTCTTTTTCACGTTGTCAGGATTCCTGATCACCGCTCTACTGCTGCGGGAGTGGTGGAATACCTCCTCGATTAGTGCCGGCAGTTTTTGGAGGCGCAGATTACGACGCCTGACCCCAGCAGCGTGGGTGGTGATTGCGGGAGTGCTACTCCTTGCCGTGTTCCGCGTCTGGGAGAACAGCCAACTTCTCGACCTTCGTACCGATGTGCCTTGGTCGATTGTCGACCTGGTGAATTGGCACTTCATTTCTGTTGGCACCAGCTACGGGGAAGCGTTTTCGGCACCTTCCCCGCTTGAGCATTTCTGGAGTTTGGCAGTAGAAACTCAGTTCTACGCGCTGTTGCTGATTGTGATTGGAACTGTCTTGGTTCTAGGGAAGCCCACGACCCGACGGGTTCGCCTCAACCGCCTGATTGCAACTCTTCTTGCCGCCACAGTGATGTCAGCCACGGCGAATCTGTTGCTGGCCAGAAACTCAATGGATCGGGCTTATTTTGGCACCGATACCCGAGCCGCCGAGATGCTGATCGGGGCCTTGCTCGCATGCGCGACCCTTCGACACCTTCGACTGAGTTCGCAGGTTGCTCGCAAAGCCCTCGCCGCTGCCGCACAGCTTGGCGTTGTTGCCATCCTCGTCCTGAGCAATCTGGCCCGCCTGGACTCAACCTGGCTCTACCCCTGGGGCTTACTCTGCAGCGCTCTGTGCACCACGCTCATCATTGGCAGCGTCATTCAGGGCGGAGTTCTGACTCGGGTGTTGCAAACTCGTGTGCTGGTTAATCTGGGCAGAATTAGTTACGGGGTGTATCTCATCCACTGGCCAATCTTTCTGTGGCTGACCCCACAGCGAACCTCGCTTGGGCTGTGGCCGCTTTTCGCCGTGCGTATGGCCATCGTCATACCGCTAGCGCTGTTGTTGTTCCAGTTTGTGGAACGGCCAATACGAACTGGCCTAGTACCCATGCGAAGTCGCGCAGTGGTTGTGGTTCCCCTCGCAGCAAGTGTTCTGGTGTTGGCCACCTTGGCTATCACCAGGGACCTTCCTCCTGCCCCAGCGTTTCTTCAACCGCGTGCAATGGGAGATATCTCCACCTCGAGTCCCAGGCTTGGGAAGCAGTCCGATTCAGCCCAGGAAGGCATAGCCTTTCTGCCTGTCCCCTCAACGATCGCACCTGCCGCACCTGCAGCAACACCCGCCGCTCCCCGCCGACCGGCACGGGTGTTACTCGTAGGTGACAGCGTGGCTGCAAGCCTGCAGGACGCTCTGGCAGAGTCCCTAACGGCACGCGGAATCACATTTGCATCTGTCGCAACTCCGGGATGTGGTGTGATCGTGGGAGTTCCCGGCAAAGGGCCAGACAAGCCGATCACGATGATGGGCAATGTGAAGGTCGCTGAATGTGAGAATTCCATTCCGCAACGGCAGAGCGATTCAGTAGCCCAGTTCAATCCCGACCTAGTTATTTCGCTCTCGGTGTGGGAGGGCATTGATCGCACGGTCAATGACGTCTGGTATCAGTTCGGTACCCCCGAGTCAGACACGATGTTGCAGCAGTTGTTCACCGATACCTACAACCGTCTGTCATCGGGCGGTGCGGCAGTGGCATGGGTACGCATGCCAGATACGGTCGCTGCCCGCAACACCCCGAATGGCAGCCCAAGCCCGCAGGACTTGCAGACAACGGCTCATCTGCGGGAACTGATCGATCGCTATGTTTCTGCTCAGCCATCGGCAACAGCTATCGACTTAGCTGGCTTTGTCTGCCCAGAGATTCCCTGTCCGAAGCAGAGAGATGGACTTACGCTTCGTCCCACCGACGGCTTGCACTTCGATACTCCGGACGGGGCCCGCTATGTGGCCGAATACATGAGCGACCAAGTTACTCAGATGGACTTGAATCAGATTGCCAAGCCGTAAAGGCCAGTCAGTTTCTGGCCAGTCAGTTTCTGGCCAGTCAGTGCCGGGTCTGTCAGTGCCGGGTCAGTCAGTTCCGGGTCGGCGGACCGTCTCGTGATCGCTAGCCCACTCGACGTCATCAGGTACTACTCCCCCGGGATAGGTCCGGGCCAAGTCATCTTGTGAGGGCGGACGCGGAGAACGTGACTCCTCAGGCAGCAACGCAGAGATTGCGGACATCACACGCTTGGTTTCTGAGTCGACGTCTTCAGTTCCCAGTTCAATGGGGGCGCCCACGTTGATCTGCACCTTGGGCGGCCGAAGCACTTGGGTCACATCAGGGAAGCGAGAACTGCGAGGCCAGACCTGCTCAGTGCCCCAGAGCCCGATGGGAATAATCGGGGCACCCGTGGCCTCAGCGAGGCGTACCGCACCCCAACGGCCCTGCAGTTCCGTGTTAAAGAAGGCCGGCCCGCGAGGGATCGTTCCTTGCGGCATGAGTGCCACCATCTCGCCCGCTTTCAGTGCGTCCTCCGCCGCTCGAAGCGGAGCATCTGAACCCGTACCTCGCTCAACTCTGATTCCTCCCAGCGCAGTCACGACATCGCCCACGAGCGGTGCATCAAAGACTTCTTTCTTGCCCAAGAAGCGAGCGGGCCGGCCGCGGCGAGCCAGAAGGAATGAAATCGCAAGAGGGTCGAAGTACGAGCGATGGTTTCCTACCAAGATTGCGGGACCCTCGGAAGGGAGATTCTCGACTCCCTCGATTCCAAATCGGACCCACGGAAAGAGCTGAGGCTGGGCCAGCAACAAAAACAAACGTTGTGGCTCGATGCCTGCGAACTTAGGTACTCCGGGTGGCACATCAAAGTACACAATCGGCCATCGTCGAACGGTGGCCTGCGCGTACATCCGGGGGTCGGGATTCACCGCTCGAGGGTTGCCGACAATCGAGAGCATGGGTACGTCGTAGTAACTGTCCGAATAGGCGTAGCTCTCGTTGAGATCAACGTGATGATCCTTCGCCCATTGCCGTACCGAGCGAGCTTTGCCCTTGCCCCAAACGAACTCTCCATCAATACTGCCGTCATAGTGTCCGCTACTGCGGGCGTAGCGAGTCGCTATTACCTCATCAAAGCCAAGCGCTTCAGCGAGTGGAGCAATCAGGTCTGCCGGTGTGGTGGTGGCCATAACCAGCTTGCGGCCAGCGACTCGGTGCAACTCGATCTCTTGGAGCGCAAACGGTAAGACAGCTTGCAGAAGCGGAGGGGTTGCAAGATTGGCTGCCTCGTGCACCAGATCTACTGGCCACCCGCGAGTTGCCCGTACCCCTTGCTTGGAGACAAACATGGAGGGCCAGGTTTCGCCAATCAGATTGAAAATACCAAACGCTACCGACTCAATCCCCGAGGTGGAACTCTTGAGTAGACCGACCCGCCGAAGTGCCTCGCTGATAATGGGACCGCTTGCTCCAGCTAGCAATGTGCGATCAAGGTCAAAGATGGCAGCACCCAGAGGCCTTTGCGTCGTGCTTGCTGTGCTGTTCGTGGTTACCTGCATCGGCAAACGTTACCGTTCAATTGCAGAAATTGCCTTATGTGCACTCAGTTTGGGCAAAAAGGCCGAAGGACTGGCGGGGGGAGCCAGTCCTTCAGCGGGTGAGCCACCAGATCGGGGGGAGACCTGATGACTCTGGCTCGAGGGGGGCTTTCGCCCGCACCCCCGGCGTTTGTGTATGCCTCATAAGTTAGCCTTCTGCAAGCAATCTTTCAAGCATCTTCGCCCGATACTTGCAATCTTTATTTGTGATAGACAGATCTGATGGACCGCAAGCAACTCAAAGCATTTACTGCTGTTGTAGAACTCCACTCATTTTCGGCCGCCGCAAGATCACTCAATACGGTGCAATCAAACGTATCTGCTCATGTCGCACGACTCGAGACGGAGCTCGGCGTCACGCTCATCGATCGCGCAACCACTGAACCAACAGACGAAGGTCGGGCGGTACTCAGACGAGCACGACGTATTGAGGCCGAGTTCGAGGCCTTGGACTCAGATGTTGCATCGCTGCGAGACGAAGTCTCGGGCACGGTCCGCTTGGGGAGCATCGGCACTGTGGCCCGATGGCTCGTTCCACCGCTACTGAACGAATTAGCTGAGCAGTTTCCTCAGGTTTCAGTGATCATTCTTGATGCCACCACGAGTTCTTTAGTTTTGAACCTGCTCTCTGGGGCCGTGGACCTCGCCCTGCTGAACCTGCCACTAAATGAACTCGAACTGAGGGTGGATGCACTCTTCGACGAGGACCGCGTGCTGATTGCACCCCCCGACCACCCGCTCTACTGCTACGAATCCCTGACGCTTGAAGAGATCGTGCATCACGAGATCCTTCTCGAAGCCCCTGGGAGTCCATTCCGGACTCTTCTGGAAGAAGTAGCGGCCAGCGAGGGGGTCATCCTTCAGCCCAAGGCTGAATTCGACGGCATGAGACTGCTGGCCTCGTTGGTCTTTAGCGGATTCGGCGCAGGGATTGTTCCATCCTCGGCCGCGCCAATCGACCTTGGTGGAGAGTGGCGACGAATCCCAATTACTGGAGCGGTCGGGCGATCTGTTGGGCTCGGGGTTCGGCGTCGAAGCTTTCCGTCGGCAGCGCAGCGGGTGGTTGCCGACTCAATTCGCACCGTGATTGCCCGAGAGGCTGCAGGTCAGCCGGGCATTCATCTAGCTACCACCCCCCGAAGCTGACTTCACCGCTCCCGCGTCATCGACGCCACCTTCAAGGTTCTAAGATGACACACAGTAAACCTCAGGAGAGCAGACGTGGCCGAGACAATCACCATCACCGATAATCGAACCGGTGAAGCAGTAGAGATTCCGATCCTGAATGGCGGAGTTGACTCCAAAGAGTGGAGCAAATTGTTGCCAGGAGTGTGGTTCCAAGACCCGTCATTTGGCACAACCTCGGGGGCATCCTCTGCAATTACCGAACTCGATGGAGAGAACGGAATCCTGCGTTACCGCGGATACCCGATTGAACAACTCGCCCAGCATTCCAGCTATCTCGAGGTTGCCTACCTGCTGATCTTCGGTGACCTTCCAACCCCTGAGCAGTTTGAGGCTTGGCGCTTCGAGATCACACACCACACCTTCATCCACGAGAACCTTCGCAAGCATTTTATGGAGGGCTTCCACCACGATGCTCATCCGATGGGAATGTTGGTCTCGACCATTGCTGCGCTCTCCACCTTTTACCCCGAGGCAAAAAACATCGAAGACCCAACTGTCGTGATGAAACAGGTCATCCGCCTGATTGCGAAAATGCCTACGCTGGCCGCTGGCGCTTACCGCCATTCCGCTGG
This sequence comes from Actinomycetes bacterium, assembly GCA_037141255.1. Lineage (GTDB taxonomy): Bacteria > Actinomycetota > Acidimicrobiia > Acidimicrobiales > Microtrichaceae > IMCC26207. The sequence goes on from JBAXCX010000068.1 coordinate 13,827, forward strand.
CATGCCATTCGTCTACCCAGATAACAGCTTGGACTTTGCGGCCAACTTCTTGTCCATGATGTGGAAGACCGCTGAGCCACGCTACGACGCCAACCCCGTGCTGTCGCGTGCCCTTGACGTGTTGTTCATTCTGCACGCTGACCATGAGCAGAACTGTTCCACCACAGCAATGCGCACCGTCGGCTCCTCGCATGCTGACCCATACATTGCCACGGCTGCCGCAACTGCGGCGCTGTACGGGCCGCGTCACGGTGGTGCCAACGAAGCCGTCATCAAGATGCTGAATGTGATTGGGTCGATCGACAACGTGCAGTCCTATGTGGATGCCGTCAAGCGTGGCGAGATGCGCCTGCAGGGTTTCGGGCATCGCGTCTACAAGAACTACGACCCGCGTGCGCGCATCATCAAGAAGACTGCCGATGAGGTCTTCGAAGTAACCGGCAAGAGCCCACTGTTGGACATTGCGCTCAAGCTAGAAGAGGTGGCCTTGAGCGACGAGTACTTCCTGAGCCGCAAGCTCTACCCAAACGTCGACTTCTACTCCGGGCTCATCTACCAAGCAATGGGATTCCCGATGGATATGTTCACTGTGTTGTTTGCGATTCCTCGCACGGCAGGGTGGCTCGCGCACTACATCGAACTGCTCGACCAAGACTCCCGGATTTGTCGGCCGAGGCAGCTCTATATCGGCAAGCCCGAGCGCGAATATGCACCCATCGAAACCCGCTTCGGCTCGCAGGCTGGATGAGTTCTCCCCCGTCCGCTCGCCAACCGGATGTCACCGACATCACCATTGAGCGAGCAACCATGGAACTTCGCTTGGAGTTCGATGACGGCCTCACTGGAACCATCGGCCTGATGGAGCTTCGTCTGCATTGCCCCTGTGCCACCTGCCGGGCTGCCCGTCAGGCAGGCCGTGCACCTTGGCCAATTTCTGGCGGAGACCAGAATCTGGGACTCACGGATGCTTCGCTCGTTGGCGCTTGGGGACTCGGAATCACCTGGAATGATGGTCATGCCACGGGGATTTACCCGTTTGCGTCACTGCATGATTGGATTCGACTCGGCCATCCCACCTTTGCCCCCGATTCCGGGTTAGGGAACTGAGCAACCGATGGAGTTTCGCCTGAGCCCTGAGTTGCAAGCGCTCTCGGATGAGGCCCATGCCGTAGGCCGGAGAGCAGCGGAGCGCCAAGAGATTCGCGAGGACTCTTGGCTGATCGGCACGTCACTGGAGTTCTCCGAGGAGTTGGCTCAGCGCGGTTGGCTCGGGATGACCTGGCCCGTGGATCAAGGGGGTGGAGGACGAAGCGCACTCGAGAGATTTGTTGTCTTTGAAGCCCTGATTGCCGAGGGTGCACCTGTTGCAACCTCATGGTTTGCCGATAGACAGATCGGACCAACCCTGATGCAGTTCGGAACACAACAGCAGTGCGACCGTTGGCTACCGGACATCATTTCTGGAACCTCGGCCTGGTCTATCGGCATGAGTGAACCTGCAGCTGGATCAGATGTCGCAGCGTTGCAAACCAGTGCTGTGAGCGTGCAAGACCCTGAGAATGGGTCCAACAGCCGTGGGTGGGTAGTGAACGGGCAGAAAGTCTGGACTTCGGGTGCCGCCCATGCTGACTGGTGTTACCTGATTGTTCGTACAGACCCGACTGCGGCCCCACACGCTGGTCTGTCTGAGTTAGTCGTTGACATGTCTTCTCCCGGCATTGAAGTACGCCCAATTCTGGATGCAACTGGCAACGCACACTTTTGCGAGGTGTTCTTTAGCGATGTTGAGGTTCCGGCAGATCATCTGGTCGGCACCCTGAACGGCAGCTTCAAACAAGTCATGCGACAGATGGAACATGAGCGTGGCGGAATTGATCGACTGGTCTCAAACCGAGCTCTGTACCTGGAAGCAGTGCAACATGCGAACATGAGTGACCCACTGGTCCGCAACGAGTTTGCGGCCTTGGAGTCGGGGTACACGATTGGCAGGCTCTTGGTGCTGAGAGAGGTACTTCAACAGGCTCCGGCTGGCTTCTCTGCTGCCACGAAGACCATCTGCACCGAGTTTGAGCAACGAGTAGCGGAGTTCTGTGTGCGAGTTGCCGGAG
>JBAXCX010000069.1:0-15619 GCA_037141255.1 Actinomycetes bacterium
GCAAACCAAGTGGCTTGTTCAGGAGTAGTACTCATTATTCAACTTTCTAAGGTTAATTGGGAGGCGGCGTTACGGTAGTAGGTGTCACACAAACTGGTACATCTGGTGCACCTACTAGCAATTCCTCAGACTGGGAGTCGGGATAACCCTCATATTGGGCATAAATTGTTGCCGTCTGATCACACTCGACTCTCAGCTTGCCACCTCGACTAGAAGTGCCGTTTTTAACGATGTAGGAAATTGTAAAGTTCTTAAGTGGCGGCTCAACCAAGGATAGGTCGCAAGTAAATGAATCTGGCGACCCACCTGCGGCCACACATGCAGGCTTTGGAGCCTTGTCGTAGGCAATCCCTTTTGAAATTTCGACCTTTCCGCACTCTGGCCACTCATCGCTGCAAGCCCTGACATAAACAGGCAGAGAATCATCGGTTGGAACGTTTATAAAGATGTTTGAATCTAGCCATGTAGATCGATCTAAACTGTATTGAAGTTTATTTCCGGACCCTGTTGCATTTACCGTTAGCTGTTTGAATCCAGAGTTAACTGATGAAATAGATGCCGTTGGTTCGGCTGGGAATTGATAACTAGCAGGTGTTGGAACTGAAGGGCCCCGGTCATTCGTGGCTGTGATTGTGGCCACGATGTTTCCCGCTGTCCTGTCGCAAGTGAAGGTAGCTGGGTTTGATGTTCCACTTTGGCCGGAACAACTGATAGTCCAAGTAGGGCTCGCTGCACGGCCATTATCGATGACATCGGCAGACGCAGTGAGGGTCATACCACCCACAGCACTGGCCCAAGCCAAGGTTGGGGACTTAATAATCGGTGCGCCATATGGATTTCCCTTCGCGGTCCCAGATGGTTCACTCTCTGACTTGGCAGTAATTGTCTTAGCCGCCACGGTATAGTCCGTGCCGTTTGTAAGGCCCGGAAAACTACAAGTCGGGGTGTTGACCCGTGCTGAGGTACTCCCATTGAGAATGCAGTCGTACCCGATAATCGGTGACATCCCATTCGCAGCGGGCTTTGGCGGAGTGAACGCAAAAGACAGCGTTGTGTCACCTTCGACCGTCAACTTGAGATCGGTTGGCGGGGAAGGCTTGACGTCTGTCTGCACAACGTTCGAAGCAGGGCTTGGATCACTTATACCCGTAGCATTCTTTGCAGTCACGACGAAGGCGTAATCAATAGCGTTCTTCACTCCATCTCCAGCATCAACTGTGCAGGTCAATGCTGTTCCGCAATCCTTTGCGACACCCCCCGAAGTTGACTTGACCGAGTAGGTAACTGAGCTCGGGTCATAGTTCGGGTTGGCTGCGCCGTAAGCTAGGTCAATCTTGGCATCGCTCAGGCTGCCACCGTTTGCCTTTGGTTCAGTCAGACCGGTTGGCCTGCCCTTGACGAGTACAGCAATATTCCCCGTTGCAGTGCGGGGAACCCCATTCGAGGTTCGCTTTTCCCTAACCGTGAACGCAATATTGGCATTGCCAGCAAAGTCCTTACCCGATGTGTACGTAAGCGTGGTTCCCGACTCCTGGACCGAACCCTCACCAGGCTGAAGGGAGGCACTTTCAAAGGTGGGACCCTTTCCAGGAACCTCAAGTAAGGATGCAATTTCAACCGTGAGCGGCTGGCCCTGTGTGGTCTCGAGTGTGACTGGTTTTACTCGGACGGGCAGCTCAGTGCTCTCGATTACGTTTACCGTGCAATACACAGGTTCGGCTTTGGCTCCGGCCGCATCGGTCAAGTTCACCGCCACCTTGCCCCCGGCTCCTACTCTTGCCTCCTCGGAGGCACTAGCAGTGAAGTCACCACCGGGCGTAACCTCTGCGGTAACACCACCCTGCAACTCTCGGATCCCGCTGAAACGCAGCCCCGCCTTTGACAAGTCATCAGGGTCAGACGCAAAGGCAAGGAGAGCTACCTTCTTAACCTTCTCCGGATTACTTGCACTGTCTTGTTCGACTTGTACATCGCAGGGATTTGTTTGGATCCATGTAGGTGGAAGGTTGTCAGCAGGCAGGATTTGCACGGCCAGCACAATCGTTGAAGAGAGTTTTGCCCCGTTTTTTTCGGTAGCAGTCACCTGTATCTGCCCCAAGCCAGGGGCGTCTTTGGGCTTAAAAACGACCATGCCTTGAGACACGTTATCGTTGAGAACTGCTGAGTTTTCGGCCTGATCAGACTTTACATCCGAGAATATGAGATCAGTCCCAACTCCGGTGTCAGGATCGATGATGTATTCAGGGAGTATGATTGTAACTGGTTCGGCGTTGACTTTGGCTTGGATGGGAGCGTGGTTTGGACTCTCCATAGGTGGTCGATTCTCTGCCTGTCTCGGCACCCAAACAAAGGCAACTGCTTGAAGACCTTGCTTATCGGTAATTGAGTATTGAAGCCGTTGACTTTCTTCTTTTAGTTCAATTTTGACCTTGCCCGGTGAATCCTCTTTGCTGATCGACTTCGAGTCGTCACCAAAATCAATCGTTAGGTCAGAAGCAAGCCCATCAGGGTCTTCGTCGTTTGCCAACACATTCACGGTGGCAAACTTGCCGTCTGATCCAGCGAGAAGTTGTGCATAGTCATCTCGTGCAATAGGCCGAAGTCCAGAATATTTATCATCAACCGTAACGGAAACTATGCCAGATGGTTGAGTCTTTGGGGAAACAAACTTGGTATCTGTCGGGTTATAGTCAGCTACATGGTAGTCGATCGTGCAGTTTGACTGAGCGGTGATCTTCAGACGGTCCCCATCGAGCACTGCTGTGCAATCAGGCGAGGCCGAATTCGACGATACAACTTTGAGTAGATCGCCGTCTAAGTCGGTGTCATTACTGACCGGGTTGATCCAAATAGGCGAACCCTTTTGAGCTATTACCTTGTCTGGAACTGCAATAGGCGAGTGATTCTTGTCTTGCGGAGAGATCTGCACCGTAACAATCGCGGACCCTTCACCACCATCTGTGTCCCTCACGAAATACCTAAATTTCGTCGTTGTGGCACTCAGGACTTCGGGGGGGGCCTTGAATTGGAGCGTCTGCGAGACGCTGTCGACTTCCGGCTTCCCCACCACAGCCTGAGAGAGTGGCTCCCACTTTGTTAACTCCACCGCGGTTCCATCCTCATCAACACCCACGAGTGGCACAGGGATAGAAATGACCTGCCCCGCACGGACTCGAACCTCAAGATCCTGGGGCACAGGCAACTTATTCGGAGCCTGAATCACTTGAATCTTGACGATCCCGGCTAGCGGAGTGTTCGCAGTGTACTGATCGCTGATCAGAACATGAACCTCGACTGGTTCTGCAGGCGACACCTGAGGTGCCACGTATTTCAGGTCATTTCCGCTCTGATAAATCTGCCCATGTCCCGCCGGTAACGGGGATTTCTGGTCGAGAGAGACTGTAATGGGGTCGCCTTCAGCATCTTGTGCAAACGCCCCAAGTGGAATCACCCCAACTTGTTCTGCACGAACAGTGAAAGGCTCGGGGTGGATGAATTCAGGCGGAGTATTCGCTGGTTTGGGTTTGATGATGACCACAATCTGAGCTGTAGCTTTTGCACCGTCATCATTCGTTATTTTGTACTCGAAGTTACAGGTTGTTTCGATCGCAGCTTCAAGCGCAACTACCTGAAACGTGTGAAAGTCATTCAATACGCTGCCCGAGAGTTGCACTGCGGAACAAAGATCAGGAGTCGGAGGTTCAGGTGGAGTCGGAGACACAAGATCTACCACTGACAGCACACCATTTCTGGCGTCGCTGTCATTCGCCAAAAGATCAACCGTCGCTGTTGACCCCACGTTGACAATCACTACATCGGTCAACGCAACCAACGAGGCGTCAGCGGGCTTGCTGGCCCTCACGGTGATTCTTCCCTCTACTGGCTCGGTCAAACCGTCGCTCACCTTGTAAGAAAGCGAGTAGTAGCCGGGTTTAGCAGCGTTCACTTCGAACGACTTCGGGTCAGAGGAAGGCGATACGGTAATGTCTGACAACGTGCCTTCAGGGAGTACCACGATCTTGTCTGGCACTAGCGTGAGTTCGTCGCCGTTCGGGTCGGAATCATTCAGTAGAGGCCACACGGTCTTCGGACTGCCGACCACTACCTCGACCACATCATTACGAGCAGTGGGTGGCTTAGACTCAGCAGCTACTCTTGCCTGCACGGGTGCAGAAACCTCAAGTCCCGGTGTATTCGGAGGCACATCCTGCACGGTCGCCGTCACCGAAGAGGTCTTACCGGCCGAGGTGAAGTAGATGAACCCGGTCGGATCGAACGACACCTTGTCGCCCGATGCAGGGTCCTCTACCTTCGCCTCGGACAAAATAATTGGGTCACCCTCTGGGTCAATAAAGTGAGCCAACAAGTCATAGTTGACCTTCTTGTTAGGAACAGCATCGAAAGCAAGATCCGTATTCGGCAACGTCGCGGGCGGGTTGTTCTCTCCCCCTGGCACGATTCGAACCGTGCTAAGCACTGATTCTGAGGAGAGCTGGCCATCGCTCACCTGATAGGTGAAGCCGTAAGTCTGGCCTTCCTCTGTGGCGGAGGTCGTATCGATTTGAATTGAGCGGCCTCCCTGGGCGATCGAAAACTTCGGGCCATCGGGTGAATCTGGCTTAATTTCACCGCTCACCAAAATCGGGTCGCGATTTGGGTCAGTGTCGTTGGCTAGAACATTGAGGTACGTGACTTTTCCCTTACGGGCACCAAGTTCGTCAGCCTTGGCAACAGGCTTCTCATTGCTCTCCCGATTTGGAGGTGTTTCTTCTACCCGCTCGCTTTCCTTCTTATCCTCTTTGGGTTCTGGCCAGAGAACCTTCTGCAGTCCATTCTGATCAAAGACGATCCAGGAATTGCCGGTGTCAGGGTTGGTCAGCAGCGCTGTTACGCCACCTGTTCGGAAGTACCAACGACCTGGCTCGAGTGTCTTCTTCAGTACTGTTCCGCCGCCGCAACGAGCGACTACAACGCTCTCCCATGCTCCGTGAACGCAGTCGGCGTCTACCGCAGGACGGACCGGCGTTCCGTCACCATCAGAAGAAATGGTCGTGGGTTTTCCGCTCTTAAGGTTTACTGAGATGAGTTCCTGCTCAGCAGCTATGACCACGGAATCTGACTGAGGGCCCGGTAGCTGCACCTCTGGCTTGTTGAGAGCACCTAAGGAGATAGGGTCAGAACCAGGAAGCAGCAGTTGCTGGGCATCTGCATCGAGCAGTACCACTTGCTCACCAATCATTGTGAGCGTTGTATTCTCGCCCGGTGCGGGACTCAGAGTCTCTTTGCGAACATCTTCGGTGCTTAGCTCAAGGTACTGCAGGGTGGCTTCTTTCTTTCCGGCTTGTTGCGAATACGCAACAACGGTTCCTCCGCTACCAACAGCAACTTGGCTCTTCGGGCCAACCTTCATCAGTGACTGCGGCGACGGCAGCAACGTGCCACCACGAGCAACGAGGAGCACCTCGGACTCGGTTCGGGCCACAACAACTTGGCCGTTTCCTGTTCCCCCACCAAGAGCAAGTTCCTTCACACCGCTGACCGCCAACCGTTTTGGGTCTGCCGTTGGTTGTTCCGGCTGCGGAGCCTCAATCGACTTTCCATCTTTTGCGACTAGGAACACCGAACGCCCGCCCTGCACCAGAAGTGGTTCTGGCGTTTGGTCAGCGAGTATTTGCCGACCCTTCGCGTCGCCCACGTAGTCCATTTGTGCAACTTGGGTGTTCACTCTGCCAAGGTCTGCACCTTTCGAAACCCAAACTCCGCTATCGGAAAGTTCATACGCTGTTGTTGACCAAGGTTGCACCAGGCTCAGCAACAGCACAACAACCGCAACGCCAAGCGCACCGCCCGCATATTTCCAAGAGAACTTTGCTTTGACTTGCTCTTTCACGGCGCTGTACGTGCGAGATGTATTCATTTGCTCACTCCTGCAACCACGAAGCTGCGTGCGCCAAATCGCACGGTGTTATCGGCATGAACCAAAGTCTCAGTGCCCGGCTCCAAGGGCGTGACCTGCCCCTTTGCACCAAGCAGAGCCGAGCCATTGGTCGAGCCACGATCAGTGACCCAGATTTGCCCGTTTGTGATCTTCAACGACAAATGTGTTTTGGAAACCGTTAGATCAACGTCATCGATTGGCACCAACGCTGCCCGAGGCTCCCCCTCGGCAGGCTCTGGGTCTCTGCCAATCAACATGAATGGCTCGACTGGCACTTGCAGACCGGTATCGAAATTCAGTTGCCCGGCTGTGGGCTTTGCAGAAACTGGCTTTCGAGGAGTGGTTTCAGGTGAACTCGAACTAGATGCCGGAGTTGGGCTGCCCACAGTCTTGGGAGCCAACTGCGAAGGCCCTGTAGCTGGTGGCGCGGGGATACTCACCGGGGCAGAAGTTGACCGAACACCTGAGCTTGCAACCTCGGGCAGCGAGATGCGCGGTGATGCTGTTTGGGGCATCTGAGGCGCAGCCGGAGAAGGAGACAGGGCATGTGACGGTGACCCTGATGGTGGCGGAAGCAAGTCAAGGGGTTGCCCCATCGGCTGCGATAAACCACCCACGGGTGCACCCTGTGGCGCCGGGAATGCCCCAACCGGCGCACCCTCAGGTAGCGGCATCCCCTCGGGTGGCGGGCCAAATCCAGCCTGCTGACCTTGCTGAGCAGAGACCACCTGCTGGGGAGAGGTGGGTGGTGCCACTACCCCTGTTGGGGTCTGGACAGGGTCGGCTACTAGGCCGGCTGATGGAGTCGCAGTAAACGGAGCGGGGCCAGAGGTCATGGCTTCGCGAACACTCAAGAGGGTTTGCGGCAAGACATGCCCGTTAATTCGAATCCGTACACGCCGATGATCTTCCTCCACCGTCACTGTCCAAGTTTCGGTCGACTTAATCAAGAAAAACAGCGCCCCGACAAGCACCGGTAGGAGTAAAATCCCTAACACGATGGCCCAAGTCGGCCTATAAGTTCTTGCAAACTGAAAGCGTTGAGCCCCGACGTTGACAGCCTTGTACTCCTGCGCGGCAAGAGACAGCAACCGGTCAGTCGCCTCACCCGAACCTATACCGATGCAGTCAACAGACTCGTCTACAGAGACGCCCGCCCTTGCCATGTAGAGCTCTCCCCTTTACGCGTGGAACCAAGAGTGAGCCCCACCCATTTTCCACTCTAAGTGACATCCCCCGGTGCTGCAAGCGGGAGAACTACCCATGCGGCCATGAACGGATTGCCAACTGAGATGACGAGTTAGGAAGGGTCTGCCGTGGAATCGATCTGATCCAACTCAGGTAGATCGGAAACGTCAACGAGCCGCGCTGCGAGTGCGTACTCAATGAGCCGAGCACGTCGATTTGAAGCAAGTGAACCAGCTTCGCCGTGAAGGCCACGAACGCCGATTTTTTCTAGCTTCTGACACACGTTGTCTAATTTCCGATTGAACTTGGTGATCTTCCAGTTCAGGCGCGCTGCGGCCTGAGCGGAAGTAGGGACTGCTCCCATTCCGCGCCCGTCACCCAAGAGCATCGGCTCTGCAAGTGCCACAATCAGCAGCTTTTGATCACGAGTGAGCGCCATTGGCCCAATGGTTTCTTCACCCGAGGAGGACGGGTCGGGGGTGAGCGCAGCGAACGGTGCGTCCTCAAGAAGAACCTCGAACTCATAGGTTGTAGGGCCGGCTGTGAAACGAACCGAGGTTTGGGAAAACACGAGCGGCAGACGAGCACCAGGTGCCAACCATGCTTGAACGCTGCCACCTAGGTCAGACACCGTGGCGGTGAGTTGACTACCTACGTTTGCCACCCACCACATGCCATCTGAGTGACTGCGCATCAGGAACTGCCGATGCAGATAGGGGTTATCGTCGACTTGAAGGTCTCCGTCACGGCCCACCACAAAGGTTGAATCCTGCGACACAACAAACTGCTCACCACAGAACTCAACGCGGATCGTCATTTAGCAAATCAAACTCTTGACAGTATTACCTCGCACACCTTTTCGCTCAGGAGTCACCGTTGCGCAACCTACGGGGTCGGGTGAAACTGGGAATCGCTGCTCCAGCGCTCCGCCCGTCATTGTTTGCGGCTCCTGAGAACCTTGATACGTGATCTCGAAGCTGTCCGTCTTCCTAGCCGTGTCGGACTCCCAAGTAACACATGTGATGATCTCATTCGGTGCGGGGCAAGGTTTAACGTTTACACGCGTCACCACTGGCGCAGTGACCTTCTTGGGGGGTGGCTTGGCCTGTCCCGGCCCAATTAGGAACCATGCACCGATCAATGCAATCACCACAGCACCTACTGAGGCGGCAACGATGGGTACGCGGCCCGAGCTAGTTTTTGGGGCCGCAATTGGCTGAGGTGCCGTGTACACACCAGATGACGGATCGGTGTATAGGCCGGCATTGCCTGGGGCTGCGGTTCGGGCCTGGTTTGCACTTGGCACTACCGGCTGGGCGGGAACCGCAGAGGGCTGATACGGGGTGTTATGGATCAACCCGCTTTGAACACCGGTTGGCTTAGACCCGGGCGCTCGAACAAAGGTGCGTGTTACTGACTCAGCAGGACGGAACTGCGTTGAGTCAGTCGTTCGAGGAGCGGAAGCTTGGGAAGCGGGAGCCTGGGTCTGGATGACTGCCGGACCCTTCATTCGGGTGGCCCCAGCTTCGGGATCGATTGGCTCGCCCGCAGGGGCCGCAACATTGGCTTCGCTGACCTCGAACGGGGTCATATCAAAGCGCTGTTCTACTTCGATCACCTGCAAGGAACGCGCTAGCTGAGCGGCAGAAGCAGGCCGCCCCGAGGGGTCCTTAGCCATGCACTGAGCGAGCAACCGTTGCAATGACCCAGGAACATCGGCGCGCTCAATCGGCGGAACGGGTGCACGCTCAATGCGGTCGATTAAGTCAATGCTTCTGTTCGATCCTGTCGCAAGCTCGAAGGGCGAGCGTCCCGCTAGAAACGTGTACAAGGTGGCGGCAAGCGAATACACATCGGCGCGTTCATCTGTTTTGCCAGAACCGGCAACCACCTCGGGCGGTGACCACGGTATTGACATTCCTTCGGCCTCTTCATCTCGGCCATCGTCAGCAGAGGCAATTCCAAAGTCGGTCAGACCCGGCCGGCCATACTCCGAAGTCAGAATATTTGCAGGCTTAATATCACGATGAAGGATGCCTCCACGGTGAGCAGTTTCTATGGCGGCAGCCACTTGGATTCCCACCCGCAGCACTGCTGCAACCGAAAACTTCTCGGACTTGCTACGAACGCTGAAGTTTGGTCTGGGGTAGTACTCCATGACCAAAAACGGGAAACCCTGCGGCGAAACTGCGGCCTCGTAGATGGTGACGATGTAAGGGTGAGTGGACAGGCTCGCCATGGCGTTTGCCTCGGCCGTAAAGCGCCGACTCGTCCCCTCATCTACTGCATCCGAAATCAGTACCTTGATGGCAACTTTTTGCTTCGGGAACTCACGCTCATACAAGAAGACGTCAGAGAATCCGCCCGAGCCAAGCCGATCCAGATAGGTATACCCTGCGAGTTTTGGTGGCTGAATATCGGGACGAGCGGGGCTCACTCGGCCACCTCAAAGACAAAATCAACCTCGTCGGCCAAGCTCACACGAGCACCAATCGACAAGGGGAACGGCTCATCTGGTCGCAGTCGCTGTGGATCACGGTTGGGCAGTATGACCACGGTTCCGTTGGTTGATCCCTTATCGACAACAAGAACTTGCCAACCTTCGACGTGCACTTCGACATGGTTTCGAGAGATGTCTTGGCTTGGGCTGGGCACCGAGACCAACTCGGGAACTTGGCCATCAACCGCTCCGCTGACCTTGGGTGATCGCCCGATCAACATGGAGCGAGTTACGGGAACGGTGATACCTGTTGAGAAACGAAAAGTTCCCAAATTGATAGAAGAGACTGTGTTCGGCTTCTGAGTGTGAATGACCTGTCCGCACACACGACATGCATCACCATGGGGCGGATTGAGGTGGCCTGCGGCACAGCTCACTGCAAGAAACTCTCCAGAGATTCCGGTTGCAGCAGCAGCGATGGATGCGCCAGAACTGCCGGCTTGCATCCTGCGAAGCTCCTCAACAGTGATGGTCTTGCCATCGTGATCTGAGTCTTGCACCGTGATCGATCCGCCGCCGTCGGAGTTCGGCACGGACTCGACCATTCCCCCGGCGTCTTCGACGCGAACAGCAGCGCTTTCTACTGAACGGAACTGCGTTGCTCCAAACAAGTCGTCATAGGCCGAGGGTGCCCCATCGGCAGGGGGTGCCCCATCGGCAGGGGCAGAGGAAACAGCTTGTTCTGCGCTGGGCTCTGAAAGCTGCTCAGCCGGCGCCTCGACCGGTATCTCTGTGGATGTCTCTGCTGGCAACTCGGGAGAGTCAAAGATGGTGGCCTCGTGATCGCTTTGAGCAGCAGCGTCATCTGGCGAGGCAGCACCATCATCTGACAGGTCTACTTGTGATGCCGATAAAGGAGGCGCCTTTGCCCAAGCTTGAAAGGGATCTGCTGAATTGTCTGCCAATGCTGTCGGTGACTGCTCGGACTGCTCGGACTGCTCGGACTGCTCAGACTCTTCGGACTGCTCGATAGGAGCCTCATCCGCAAGCAACTCATCCTCAACTAGCTCATCCTCGACCAGCTCAGAGTCAACGGAATCATCTTCAACCAGTTCCGGTGAGGACTCCGGCCCGCCTGTGAGCTCAACTGTACTGGGAGCAAACAATTCGAGCGCGCTAGCCGAGACCAAGCCACCTGCAATTTGCTGGCCCTCAAACGCCAACGCGTCAACAACTGAGTCCCCCATTCGAATGCGGACCGAACCAGCATCCGCAACGGAATACTCTGCCCAGCTTCGCACCGAATCACCAGAAATGCTCTGGGTTAGATCACCGAAGGTGTCGAACATTTCTGCACCGACTTGGCCCCGAACAACCACACGACACTGCTCAGCTTCCCATGCAACCATCACAAAGTCAGTTAGCTTCGAAAAGCCCAACTGACCTAGAACTTCAAGCGCCTCATCTAACGAACCACCATCTCGAGCCACGGGCCACAGTGCCCGTACAAGGGGTGACTTGAGCGAGTCGTCTACGAGCGCACTGAGCGTGGTTCCCACAACAGCAGAGGCCCGACCCGCAGCGAATGCCGTGAACTTTGCTAGTTCTGAGCTAGGCATGTGATCCATCAGATCCTCCGGTACCGTCATCGCCCTGTAGCGGTTGGACTCTAATCGGTCTGCTCGATGTCGCCACTCCAGGCGGCATGGGGAGAATCTCTTGCTCGGGTAGTAGCTGAGTCGCCTTGGGCTCTTCGTTACCTTCTGGAACTACAAGTTCTGCGGGCACCGTGATGGGCGACAGGCTCGCCGCAAGCAGCGCGGCGCTAGCCGCTGCGGACACTGCAGCGCGGGGGTCCTCAGCACCTTGGGGTACCTCATTAATCTCTTCTAACCCACTCACAACGAAGACAGAATTGTCCACTGCTTGGGCCTCTAAGGTTGCCGAGCCAGTAAACGGTGGGACCTCTGTTTCGGGGACTTCTTGAATGAACCCTTCTAAGAGTGGCTCTGGATTCAGCGACACCGCGCCCAATGGGTCAGTCTTGGCGAACAACTTCTGCCGTTTCTGGCTCGGTGCGGTTGGCAGTGGGAGTGGCAGTGGCAGTGGCAAGAGTGGCTCGGGTGAATCTTGATCTTGCAACTCCGTCTGATCAGAAGGATCAGGTGTTGAGAAGCTTGCTGTGCTCTGGCCAAATAGGGGGCGCGGTGGGTCGAGCACTGCAGTTCCTCGGACAGCAGTCCTATTGCCTGGTCGAGTCTCGGTCGTCGGGTCTTCCCATGAAAGCACCGCCACGACATCAATGACGATGGCGGTGACGTTGTCGTGGCCACCAGCAGCAAGAGCAAGCTGAATGAGTTCTTGGGCTGTCTGGTCTGCCGGCAACTCTGCTGACATCACAGCCCCGATCACACCATCCTCCACCTCGCCAGTGAGACCATCGGAGCACAGAAGAAAACGCTCGCCGGGTCGCACCGGCCGGACCCAATAATCTGGGTGTACCTGGTCATCAGCCCCAAGGGCTTGCGTCACCACGTTGCGATGCGGATGAACTCGAGCCTCGAATGGCTCGATGTCTCCTGCATCAACGAGTTCTTGAACGTAGGAATGATCCTTCGACATCTGCACGAGGGAGTCATCATCCATGACGTACGCACGGGAGTCTCCGACGTTAAATACCAGCCAACTCAGAACTCCGACGTTGTCGACCATCACCATGCCCACGCCGGTGGTTCCCATCGTGCTGCCAGAAGGGCCATCAGCCGCGGCCCTCAGAAGTGAATTGATGTTTTGGATCTCAGCTGAGACCAACTCGACCGAGGTTGGTTCACCCTCTGCGAGCGTCGCCAGCCTGCTGACTGTGAGTGCACTCGCCACTTCCCCAGCATCGTGGCCACCCATTCCGTCGGCCACTACAAACACGGGCGGCACAGCAAGCATGGAGTCCTCGTTCAGGGAACGGACCTTTCCAACGTCTGTAGCCGCGCCCCAAGCAAGCTGAGCACCCGCGATTTCACACTGTTCGACCATTACCGGGCGGCCTTCCTGTGCCGAGGAGTACTCATGGGAGAACCATCATTTTACGGTCTGCCGAATCAAAAGAGAGGTATCTACCCAAACATCCGTCTTTGTCGTAGCGGCCGATCGCTCGACAATGGCCGGCCGCATCCTCACCAGAATTGAAACTGAGATTGTCGACCACCACCCAGTAGCCATCGGTGAGCGCTCCGAAGTCTCCTGACCAGAGCACGAACGCGTCTTCGCCAGCCGAACGAAGGGCAGCGACGGAGTTATCAGCTGCAGAGCTAGCAGAAGGATCCGAGGCCTTGAACGAAGCAAACTGAACAATCCAACCTATTGCCAGATTGTGTGCAGAATCATTATCGAAAGTGGACGGTGCCCCCGACGGAGCGCTCGTGTCATAGCCGGCGTCGCCTTCGCACTGCCACGGGTCTGCTCCACAGGGGTCAACTGGAACCGTCCTGATGGTTTGGCGTTGCGGAACTTCGACAATAATTGTCTGGGGTGGCGCTGGGGGGATTGTGGTTGCCACCGCAGTGGTTGTGGTTGCCGGGACGGTGGTTGTGATTGTCGAAGCCGTAGACGGCTGAACATCGGCGACAACAGTGCTGTTTTTGGATCCTGTTGTCAGAAAGAACGCGACAGCACCGACGAGCAGTACCACTAGCCCTACCAAACCGCCCAGAAGCCAGGCCGGCGGAGAGAACCCTGCAGGCTGATTCGTTACAGCCGAATCCGTGCCCCGAGGAGCGAGGCTTTGTTGCTGAGTCCAAGGATCTTGTGCAGGAATACTGCTCACCACCGGAATCCATCCGGTGGGTTGGTCGCTTCCGGCATGCAATCCAGCGGAGTTCGTTGACGCACTCATGTCTACCGGCTGGCCGGCAGGAGGTGCTAGAGCACTCAGAGGAATCGCTGGCTCGGCTGCTACATGCTGGCTATCTCGAGCGGTTGTGTCGGCCAAGTAACTATCGGTCGCAGGGCGAACAACAGTGGTTGACTCAGATGCTGATCGGCCCGACGGCCGGGTCGTTGCAGTCCACTCGCGGCCATCCCACCATCGGTCAACTGCATTATCTTGATGGTCGGGATACCACCCGGCCGACATGGAGTTCGGCGCCATGAATTTGCCTCTCTAGCCTCAGTGTCTATTTTGGCAGACGCAGCACTCGCTGCGCATGGGGAGTACTCCCCATGCCCCTCTGCTCTACTATCTACCGCTGTGGAGAGCACTGAAGACAGCGATATCCCGCTAATTGACGGTTTTGTCAACCTAGTCCAAGTCGGGCAAGGCGGTTTTTCGGTTGTCTACTCTGCAGACGAAATTGCATTTACTCGCAGAGTGGCGCTCAAAGTTCTGAATTTCACCGGAGACGAGGCGCGGCGCCTTGAACGTGAAGCGCGCGCTCTCGGGGTGTTGTCGGACATTCCCAACATCGTTCAGGTGTTCCAGATCACCCATACGAACGATGGACGCTCCGTTCTCGTCATGGCCCTCATGCAAGAGCCTGTTCCACGCGAAAATCGCCAGACAATCCAACAACAACTAGTTGCCCTTGCATGGCTCGACCAGGTCGCTCAGGCTCTTGACAAGGCACACCTTCGCGGGGTGTACCACAGAGACATCAAGCCAGAAAATATTCTGCTGGCGGCCGATGGCAGTGCCAACTTGGTGGACTTTGGAATTGCCGGACTTGGAGGATTGGCCTCGGGAACAACCACCGCATTTTCGTTCTCTCCACCCTTTGCTCCACCCGAGCGACTCACGGGCACCGAGGTTGATCTTCGTGCGGGCGACATCTACTCACTCGGATCCACTTTTTATGCAGTCTTCACCGGCTCTGCTCCATTTGGAACAACTACTGACGGCGGGGTTCACGGCCTGATTACACGGGTAGTGACTGCGATACCAGATCAACCGCAGTGGATGAACGCTGCCACCCACGCTGCACTCTTGACCGCTATGGCGAAAGACCCCTCTGACCGTTTCGCCTCAGCTAGCGAGTTCGCAGCAGAGCTACGCAACGGTATCTCTGACTCGCCTGTGCCTGAGGTTCTCCCCCCTCCGTTCATTGCGCAAGACTCTGCGGGGCCCGAACCCGAGAATAAGAGCAAGCCTCGCACTATCAAGGTTCTCGCCGGCGTCGCCGCAGCGCTGATCGCACTCTCTGCAGTTGCCCTGTTCTTTCTGTTGACTCAGAATTCAAAGCAGCAATCAGACCAGACGGAACAAGCGGCAATCGCACCGAGCAGCAATTTGGTGGAGGAAAGCACAACGACTTATGAGCCAAACACGTTTTCTGTGCCAACAATTTCTGTTTCTAGTACGACTTCTGTTGCTACCAAGCCGGTTGGCTTCGGAACCTGCAGCATGGATGCGACTGCCGATTTTCGTCCCGGCATAACCTATGGGGAAGAGAGCCCTCAGACCGTCAAGCTCTTTGGAACGATCAACTGCATACAGGCCGGGGTGCAGCGGTCGGGAGTCGTTGAACTGATCTCGGACTTTCCGATGATTGGTTTTGGCGGGGGTTCTGCCGGCGGGAATGGTTCAGTTACTTGGAGCGACGGGGAACAAACCCAAGTAGTTACCACTACCACGGTCACACCCTCAGACTTAGTCGTTACGGTGATGATGACGGCAACCAGTGGTGAGTCCGCTGGGGCTGTTGGAGCGGCAACATCAACAGTCACTCCCGTTGTTACCGACAATGTGATTTACCAAGCAACCTCGTTCGGCCCCACCTTTGAGTGGAGCGGCTAGGGGAGAACTCAGCTCACCCACAACTACTGAAGGCACACAATTCTCACCCTCTGGGCACTCCTCCCCATAGTCTCTCTGCACGTTTCAGACGAAGATGAACTAAACGTTGAAGTACACTCTGAGTTGGCTATAGGGGAGAGAGAAAAATGACTACTACACCAGCAGGTTGGTATCCAGACCCATCAGTGGCTGGGCAAGTTCGTTACTTTGATGGGAATGGTTGGACCGAACATACCCAGCCCACCCCTCAAGCAATCGCAGCACCCCA
>JBAXCX010000070.1:0-15602 GCA_037141255.1 Actinomycetes bacterium
GTAACAGAGCGACGGTATCGCGGCCCTAGACCAATTGCTTGTCGCGCAAAGCTCTCGAACGATGGGCTCATTCTGGCGTCGCGTCGAATCGGTAATCGGAGCGAACAAGTAGTCACTCTGCGCTGGCGGATGGTCGCCTAATGCCCCCGCATGACTCAAACATGCGAATTACGGTCTAGGTGTCTGTTTCTTTCTCTGAGCGGGACTTCTTGACCCACCCAACGGCTGCACCGCCAATTGCGAGAACTGCGGCTCCAATGGCAACGATGGCAATAATCATGTTGAGTTCCTTTGGTAGTCAGATATTCCGGGTATTCCTTACCTATCTGCGCACTAGAACTCAGACCAGCCAATGCCGAAAACCGAGTGGACGAAATTTAGCATGTGGATTAATTCAGCACTGTGGATGCATCTACAATCTGTCCATGAGCAGAATCGCAGCGAAGCATGGCTGAACCATTTGTGACCTACGCGGCCGGCGAACCGTTTCCAGGAAAAATCGGCCGGACTGCAGAAACTTCAACCCCGGCCTGGCCAGGACGTCCGCAACCGCCCGCTGGTGCGCCCAACGTTGTGATGATCGTGTTGGACGACGTTGGGTACGGCCAACTCTCTGCATTCGGTGGTCTTTGTGAGACGCCGAATCTGGATCGACTCGCCGCGAACGGCCTGCGCTACTCCAACTTTCAAACCACAGCGCTGTGCTCACCGACTCGCGGATGCCTGCTGACGGGCCGCAACCATCACAGCTTGGGGCTCGGCGCGATTACCGAACTCTCTATGGGCTATCCGGGTCTGAACGGCACGATGGGCTTTGAGCACGGGTTTATCTCTGAGGTTCTTGTGGAACAGGGCTACAACACCTTCGCGGTGGGCAAGTGGCACCTGACTCCCTCTCAAGAAACGACCCCAGCCGGGCCGTTCAATCGCTGGCCGATAGCTCGTGGGTTTGAGGGTTTCTACGGATTCCTCGGTGGTGATACTGATCAGTTCCACCCCGACTTGGTTCACGACAACCACTACGTGCCTCAGCCTTCAACCCCAGCCGAGGGGTATCACCTGAACGTGGACTTGGCGGATCGGGCAATCAATTACATTGCCGATGCCCATTCGAGCGCACCCGACAAACCATTCTTTTTGTGGTTTGCGACGGGCACCGGTCATGCTCCTCATCAAGTCGAATCGCAATGGATTGAGCCCTACAAGGGTGCCTTTGATTCGGGCTGGGATGAGTATCGCAAGATCGTCTTTGAGCGCCAGCGCGAACTCGGGCTGTTGGCTCCGGGGACGGAACTCTCCGAACGAGACCCGGACGTCGCACCTTGGGATTCCCTCACCGAAGATGCCAAGCGCATGTACGCCCGGCAGATGGAGGTGTACGCAGGATTCATTACGCAGACGGACTTCCATATCGGACGCGTCCTTGACGCCATCGAGGCAACTGGCGAGTCCGAGAACACGCTCGTGATTGCACTGTCTGACAACGGCGCCAGCGCCGAGGGCGGAGAGCACGGCACCCGCAACGAGGGCATGTTCTTCAATCTGGCCCCGCAGACTCTTGAGGACAATCTTGAAGTTATTGAAGAGTGGGGGAGTGAGAACACCTTCAATCACTACGCCTGGGGATGGGCCTGGGCCGGCGACACGCCGTTTCGCCGCTGGAAACGAGAGACCTATCGGGGTGGCATCACGGACCCTTGCATCATCTCGTGGCCCGCTGGAATTTCTGCCCGCGGCGAAGTGCGTCATCAGTACGCGCACGCCATTGACATGGTCCCGACGCTGCTCGAGGCAATTGGGATTGAAGCGCCTGCGACCATCCGTGGGGTACCGCAATCGCAGGTGCAGGGAGTCAGCCTGCTGCCGACCTTTGACAACGCCGATGCAGAGGACCGTCACCGAACGCAATATTTCGAGATGTTCGGTCACCGGTCGATCTATCACGAGGGTTGGAAGGCAGTCTGTCCGTACCCCGGGCCGAGTTTGGCCGAAGGCACCGAGCGCGGCCACCCCTTTGGCACGTTCCTGACCGAGGCCATCCTTGACCAACTCGAGGCTGAGGACTGGGAGTTGTACGACCTAGTCGCCGATCCATCGGAGTGCCACAACATTGCGGCAGAAAACCCTGAACGTTTGGCCGAGCTGCGAGCGTTGTGGTGGGAAGAAGCCGAGAAGTACAACGTGCTGCCACTCGCATCCGGAGACATCGGACGCCTGACGGCCCGACGGCCAGCAGTTGGAGGGGCACAAAAGGTAGTCAAGCTCAACCCCGGCGGAGCCCCGCTGCCATTCACGGGTGCACCTCGGGTGTACAACCGAGCACATGCAGTGGTTGCTCAACTATCTATTCCCGAGGGCGGTGCCGAAGGAGTCTTGATCTCGCACGGAAACCGCCACGGCGGATACGCCGTCTTTGTTGCCGAGGGCCACCTCACCTACGTGCACAACTATTTGGGTCTCAGGAATTTCACGGTCACCAGCGATAAGTCGCTGCCCTCAGGGGAGTATGAAGTTCGCATGGAGTTCAAGCCGACCGGTGGGCCGAACTTCTTCGAAGGCCGCGGATCTCCTGCCGAGGTTCGCCTGTTTGTTGACGGCGAACTGGTTGGATTTGGCGAGCTTCCCTATACCGTGCCGAACCTTTTTGCCACGACTGGAGTGAGTTGTGGGTATGCAGCGTTCGACACCATTGATCCCTCTGCATACGAGCCACCGTTTGCCTTTACTGGCACCATTCGAGCGTTAGAAGTTGATCTCAATGGCGAGGGTGTGACGAATCCGGTAGCCGAGATAGCAGCGTTGCTAGCCGAGCAGTAACCGATCGGCCCCGAGGCGCGTCGGGGTCAGTCTTGGTTATGGCTTGCGAGTTAGATGGGGTTTCGCGGTGGCCTTCCCGCTGGGTTCTGAGTTGGTGCTGCTGCCGCTTGTGGTGTTGCGAGCAACTGCAAGGCCTCGATCGAGGGCTGAAAGAAGTAGTCGCCTCCGGTGGTAGTTACGAAGCCCTGCAGCGTGACTTGTTGTGCCTGAGAACCTGGAATCTGGAATACGCCCGAGGCATTTTGAGAGATGATTGGGTCCTCGCCAGAACCCCGAGTGGGAAAGTCTTCGTCATTCGACCAACGGTTCTGAACAAACTCAAACTGCCGCTCGATTGAGGACTGGTAGCAGAGGAAGAGCAATCCGCGATCATGGGGAAACGCCGCGTCTGCGGCATGGAGGGCGTTCGAGGATTCAGGCAAGTACGAGGCACCAAAGGGAATACCTCTCCGCAGAATGCGGTGGGTCTGACTTGCTGCCTCGCCACCGGTTGGGGTCTGGTCGTCGCGTGGGTAGGTCTTGCGAACATGTGCCGACCTAGGGCAGACGTTTCCGTTCACGTCATCGCCAAATTCAAAATGGTTGATCTTGTCCTCTTGAAGGATAGACGGGTCTAGGATCGAGGGGTCAGCAAGTTGAGTGTCAAGGCCCACAGGTTGGTCCTCGGTGCGCTCGAGCGGGCAGCCAGATTTGTATCGTCCCACCAACTTGGCTCCGAATAAGTCTTCGCTCATTCCTGCAGTTGCAGCAGTGCCGCTAATGAAGCTTTGGAACCCAGCAACATCTTGCTGAAGCCGCCGAAATACCAGATAGCTTCCATCGGTGGTCCATGCCGGGCCGGATACAGCTAGCGGCCCAGGCTGTACGTTGAGGCCATCGCCTGTCGGAATCTGGGTGGGGTAGCCGAGCACAAACTCCCCTGGCCACAACAAGTCCTGCCCGGGCACTCCTTGATTTGGATCATCCGGATTGTTCGGTGTGGTCACCCCGCGAATCCCGGGTTGTGAGACACCGTCTTTGAACCCAAAATGCTCGTGGCCGGGTTCGTCTTCTCGCGCTGCTCCCGTTTGGTCAAAGGTAATGGTTCCTCCCGCGTTTTTGATCTGGGAGGTTGCAGTTCGAGCGGCATCAGAGAGATCGCTCAGGCGGTCGGCGGCAAGAATCACCACTGCGTGATCGGCATTACTCGTTATCCAATTGCTCGGGGCAGAGGGTCCAGAATCGCCAATCAAGCCTGAGCGTGCGCGCATCCCTTGGCGGAACGAGTCGGGAAACGCTTGCAGGTCAGACCGAGAAACTCCGAGTGCGGTCAACCCTGCATGGGTGAGGGCCAGGTTCAACCAAGTGGCAGTGGGAAGGGGGCTATTGGAGCTTGCAGCAGCTTTGTAACTGCTGTTGAAAGCGAGTACCTCTTCGGAGTTTGCAACCTGCTGTTGAAGCGTTGACAGCAGTTGCTTCGCAGCGAGGCCTGAGGGAAACGTGAAGAAGAGCATCCGCTGATGGTCTTTGTTGAACCCTGCCAAAATGTTGCCCTGGATGTTGCTGAGTTGCAGCTCTGGAGTCGGTCCCGTCAGTCCCGTCGGGGTTGACTGATTTGGTCCGGGTCCAGCGGGAGGGGTGCCCGGTGTGCATGCAGCAGCGGTAACGAGCACCCCAGCGCTCAGTCCTGTGCCGCGCACAAATGCCCGCCGAGTCAAGGTCTGCTTTGCACTCTTTGCTTGATCCATCTTGGTCTGCTCCGAACTTGTCATTTCCTACGGCGGCCTTACGGCTCGTTCCTAGGCGACACTTTGTTGAACAAAGGTTTGAACAAGGTAAGAACAGGTTCAGGATTTGGTGAGGGCATGACGCACCGCAGAAATGTTCTGCGAACTCCTTATGTGTCTGCCACGGATGCCGACAGGAAAGAGCAAGAACAACGCCACGCTGCAGAGCTTGTGCAGAGCGCGTTCCAGGCATCAGGGGAGACCACATGAACACCATCGGAAGCTTGCTTACAGCAACCAGAAGCCGCTCAGCGCAGGTTGGGCAACTCATCACTCAGCAGGTTCGGACCGGCTGGCTCATTGCATTTGCAGAAGGCGACCTAAAGCTCGATCAGTAGTTCCGGTCCGAGCAGCTCAACTGATTGGTTCGAGTAGGACCAGTGGAATTTCTCGGTCGGTCTTGGACTGGTATCCGGCGTAGCCCTTGTAGGTAGCTGTGACTGTTGGCCACATTCTTTCTCGCTCGGCCGAAGTTGCGACCCGGGCATTCATCTGCTGTTTGGGCTGGCCCTTTAACACCACGCCGACCTGCGGGTTCTTCACCAGGTTCAAGTACCAAGCCGGGTGATGGTCGTCACCACCTCGTGAAGCGACCACCACAAGTGTGTCGCCCTCTTGGATCGGGGATGTCAGGAGTACGGCGCGTTCTTGGCCACTCTTGCGGCCAATCGTGGTGAGTTCAATCACGGGCATGGATGAAGCATTCCACCCAATTTTGCCGCCGCTCATTTTGAGTATCACTCGGTGAGCCCCGTTCATTGCTTTGAGAAGTACGTCGCTTGGCATCTGAGGACTGTACTTGCCCTACATCTCCTGCTGGTAGTGCTTCGTGACTCTGCTGTGCACCGAACTGCAACAAGCGGCTACCTTCTGAGCGGGGGTACCGAGATGTTTGGAACCATTCCAAAGTCGTTGGCTGTGACAAGGACACTTCTGGTTGCAGTTGTTTTCTCTGTCCTGAGTCTGGGCATTGCAGCCTGCGCGACTGCGCCCCCGCCACCAATCCCTGCTGACCTGCCAGGTTCGGATGGTCCTTGTTCGGTTTTGCCTCGACGTGCCGTTGCGAACCCCGCCGAGTGGCAACTACCCGTTCACGTATTTGAACCCTCCGGCTCGGCGACGCCATTCACAGGGGGCAGCTGTAGCGATGGGGCGCGACCCGTCATCTTCTTTGCTCACGGCTACACGGCTAGCTTCAGTGAGGGCTATACCGCGCTCATGAATCATCTGGTCAGCAATGGATTCATCGTGATCTACCCGGGGTTTCAAATTGCGTTTGATCCGCCGCAGCAATACAAGGCGGTCAATGCTGGGTTTGTCGCTGGAATTGCAGCAACGCCTCGAGCCGACACATCCCGAGCTGGCTTTGTTGGGCATAGCTGGGGCGGCGGCATGACACCGCGGATGATGCAGCTTGCTCACGAACGCGGTTGGGGCAGCACCACGATGTGGTCGGTGCTTTTTGCGCCGAGCTTTCCGTACCAAGTTGGGACTGGCCGTATCTCGCTTCCGGCTGACGCACGGTTGCTGGCAGTCTCGTTTGATGAGGACTACTTCGTCGACATGCGCATTGCCAATGACATCGTGGGCTCGGTAACTGTTGCTGAGGGACGTGCACAGCACCTTCTTGTTCGGACTGATCGTCAGGCTCGACCCTGGCTCGTGGCCGATCACACCGTTCCGGTCACGCTGGGAATTTCTACCGATACGGGTCTTGATGTCGATCATTTGGACCGCTGGGCGGTGTGGCGGCCAATCGATTCCGTTGCAGGTTGTGAGCTGTCTGGAATCTGGTGCTCGACGGATTTGGCAGATATGGGTACTCAACCAAATGGGCATGTGGTGCGTCGCGGCGAGATGGTTGGCCCGCTTGACGACTTGGGACCCTCGGCGCTTTTAGAGTGTGAGGGACTGGTAAAATTGCTCACCCAAAGGCGCTGCGGCTGATACGGATTGGGTGAAGGACTCAGGTAAACTGCGTTTACCATGACGGCTACCGACTCCTCGGATCAGGGTGAGGAGGATCGCGTCGTGGAACCCCCAGAGGGTGGCCGCAGAGAGAGCGCTGGAGTGCCCAGGGTTCGAGTCACCGCAAGCCTTCGGGCTCATGCTGCCGCCGATCGGCTAGCACTCGCAGCCTTCGGTCGGCTCCGAAACCCGCCAGATGCAGAGCACCTGCGACGCATCTCGACTGAGACACATCGCGCTGCGATGGTATTCCAAGACAAAGGGTGGATTGATGACCCAGGCTCTTATCACCCACCGCCACCCCCCTTACTCGACCCCATCATCCGGCCGAGCCGAGCCGCGGGCATGAGCGTTGAGCGACTGAAGTTCCCGAGCGGGTGGAAACCGCCCGCTGGGGTGCCCGGCCGTCAGCGCTGGATGCAGTATCAAGCAAATACTTTGGGCCGCGCCACTGTTTTGCGGCATAGCTCGGGAGCTCGACCATGGGTGATGTGTATTCACGGCACAGGCCAAGGCGCAGACACCGACCTGCGATCGTTCAGAGCTAGGCATATCTATGCCGAGCTTGGCTGCAATGTAGTGCTGGCAATTCTGCCCTTACATGGACCGCGTCAGGCTCCAAAAGGTGTTGACGCTAGGTTTCCGACCCTTGATGTGCTCGACAATGTTAACGGCATTGCTCAAGCCGCTTGGGATGTTCGGCGGCTGCTTGGTTGGATTCGCACCCAAGAGCCCGCAGGAATTGGCGTTCTCGGGGTGTCGCTAGGCGGCTACATAGCTGCGCTCGTGGCAGGCCTCGAACGCGAGCCCCTCCAATGTGTGCTGCCGATTATCCCCGCCTCGGACTTTCCCAGCTTGTTTGTTCAGCAGTCGCCACCAACTTTGCGCCAACAAATGGAGAATTTCTTAGAGGATTCTCGCCTGATCCACTCGGTTGTCTCGCCGCTGAGCTTTACCCCAAGTACCCCCGTGAACGCTCGTGCAATCGTCGGTGGACTCGCCGACAAACTCATTGACCCAGTCGACCAAGTTGCACCCCTCTGGGAGCATTGGGATCGCCCAGAAATACTCTGGTATCCGGGTGGACACCTAGGCCATTTGATCCGGAGCGACTTACATTCATTTGTTGATAAGACCCTCAAGGCAGCTGGTTTGAGCACAGTCTGAACCCGCGACGCAGGGCTATTGCCAACTCGGGTCTTGCTCTCTTCAAGAATTCACTTTGGGTAACTCAAGCGAGTTCGCATGACTGCCGAAACCCTGTGAGTGTCTACAGCTGAATGTGATCAACCCTCAACCGTCTCGCCCTCTCGTCGCGGCGCATTGCTCGGCGGCATGGCTGCTGGTGCAGCTCTACTTGTCAGTGCTTGCGCTCCCTCAGCGCCTTCTGATGCGGTTACCGAGGCTGCGCGCCCGGCAAGACTCCGTACAGGCCCAACTACTGCTGTGCCAACTACTGCTGTGCCCACTACTGCTGTGCCCACTACTGCTGTGCCACCGACGGGTTCGGCAGCGAGCCTTCCCACGTGGCCGGGAACCTGGGCTTCACCGGCGGTCTGGCATGTGGCTAAAAGGCTGACATTCGGCCCGACTCCAAGCGTTGTTGCGCAGATTTCCGCTCTCGGTACCACTGCATGGATTGACAAACAACTCAACTACACATCGATTCCTGATCCAACAGTCGCAGCAGCAACAGCATTTTATGAGTGGTCTCGAGGTAGCGCAGCAGAGATTGTGAACAAAGGCCAAGAGTGGCGAGTGGTGGTTGATCTGCCGCTCTCGACTGCTTTGAGGGCCGTGCTGTCTGAGCGGCAACTCTTTGAACGAACGGTTGGGTTTTGGTGGGATCACCTGAACGTGGACGTCAATAGCAACGCCGCTCAGAATCATTGCCCGAGCTACGACACCGACGTGATTCGAGCCAACGCGCTTGGCAAGTTCTCGGACCTACTTCTTGCATCTGCCAAGTCTGGTGCGATGTTGAACTACCTCGATCAGGCGAGTAGCCGTGCCGACGGCGGCCGTGTTCCCAACGAGAACTATGCCAGAGAACTCATGGAACTTCACACCGTTGGAGTTGATGGTGGTTACAGGGAAGCTGACGTAGTCGCTGTGTCATATTTGTTCTCCGGGTGGACGTTGAGCAACGTCTGGAACGGAACCTTTACGTTCAACGCGGCTCGTCACAGTCTTGGGCCGTTCACCCAAGCATCCACCAGCGTGCTGGGCTGGACCCGCGGATCGCTCACGGGAGTAGCGGCAGGCGAGTCTTTTCTCCGACACCTTGCGCGTCATCAAGTTGCTGCTCAACGAATTGCACACAAACTTTGTGTTCGCTTCATCGGTGAACACATCGGCAGGAATGACTCCGTGGTCATAAACGCTCGGGATGTGTACTTGGCAAATGACACAGCTATTTCTCCTACTCTTCGTTCGATCCTGACCTCGGCCGAGTTTGCGAACTCAGCCGATAAAAGAATTCGACGACCACTTGAGGTTCTCGCTGCTGGGCTTCGCGCCACTTCGGATCTTCCCTTTAACGCCAGCACTGCAGAAGACACCAAATGGAGCTTCCACGGAATGCTCAACGCGCTGAACGCGATGCCGCATCACTGGCCAACCCCCGACGGTTACCCAGACAAAGATGCAGCCTGGGTCAGCGTTGGTTCCATGATCAGCCGTTGGAATCTTGCGACTTTTATGGGCAACGGAAACATTCCGGGCTTTGTCCGGGACTGGTCCACGATTCCCGCCTGGGTGGCCGGACCTGCGGGCGGACCTGTGACTGGATCAACCGTGGGCGAGTGGCTTGACGCTGCAGCGCAGCGACTGGGCGTTCCCCTAGATGCTGCCGGCAAGCAGCGGATGCTGGTCTCTGTTGGTCGGGTTGCGTCCACACCAATCACCGCTAGTGGTAACCGCTGGGTCGCACCCAAGTTGCTCGGCCAACTCATGCAACAACCACAGTTCCAGACGGCTTGATTCGGAGCAGCATGAACCAGAACTCGCTCACTCAAACAACACCTCCCCGCCGGCCTCTGACCCGTCGGCGCTTTCTTCGGAACTCTGGCTTGGCCTTCGCTGCAGCGGGTTCTGCCTCGTTGCTCCACGCTCAAGGAGCAGGCGCTGCAAGTGTGTACACCTCTGGCAACACGGCTCGGTTGGGTACCACAGCTCGGTCAGGAAACACGCTGCTCGTGATCTTCTGCCGAGGTGGAATGGACGGGCTTTCTTTGCTCGCCCCGGTGGCTAGCCCCGAGTACTACACGCTTCGGCCTTCGATAGCGGTTCCTCAGCAAGCGGCCTTGGCTCTTGGTGGCGCCAAAAGCGACTCACGCTTTGCTTTGCATCCTGCTGCAGTTCGCTTGTCAGGGTTGTACAACCAAGGAAGCCTTGCTCTGGTGAACGCCGCAGGAGTGATGAACTCCTCTCGCTCACATTTCGATGCTCAGTCCTTTCTCGAGGGCGGGGTCGTTGACAGCAATATCTCACCTACCGGCTGGGCTGGACGTTGGATGGGTACCACTGCCGCAACCGCAGATCATCCCCTTCGTGGACTAGCGATCGGCGGTGGGCTTCCCGCTTCTCTCAGGGGTGGGTCAGCGGTTGCGGCTTCGGGGTTCAGTTCGCTCTCGCTGCTGCCTTGGGGGCCATCAGTAGAGACGGTTACGGAAAGCACCAACGACCTGTATCAGCGAGCTGGAGTCCACCCGGCTCTCACCCCTTGGGCCGCACCCACGGTTGGCACCATTGCAGAGATCTCAACAGTTGGAACGCCAGATCGGCCAGCTTCGTTTCCGGATAGCGAAATCTCACGCAATCTCTGGCCCATCGCTCGTCTGCTCCAGGCAGGCTTTCCGGTTGACCTCGCGCATGCAGAAATGCATGACTGGGACACCCACGATGCAATGGGATCAGCTACGACCACCACGGCGCGCATGTACACACAGGTGAGCGAACTTGATACAGCCATTGGTGCGTTCTTCGACTATCTGGGCGACGCAGGGTCAAAGGTAACTATTGCCGTAGTCAGCGAGTTCGGCCGACGCGCCTATGAGAATTCCTCGGGCGGTTGCGATCACGGTCGAGCATTTCCCATGATGGTGATCGGCGGGGGAGTCACCGGCGGAGTCTATGGAGACTTTCAAGGGCTGAGTACACAAGGTCTCGATCAGGGTGACGTTCGCGTCACCACCGATTACCGCACGGTGTTATCGGAGTTATTGTCTCGGCGCCTTGGTGCGAGTAGCGCCGTGCTCAACGCCACCTTCCCGAGGTTCTCCCCAACCACGGGCTGGCTTGGAGTTGTCTCCGCCTAAGGCGAGGAACTCAGCAAGAATGAGTCCCTCACCCTGGAGGACTGATGACCCTGAAGCTCTACCCCGATGTTCCTGATCGACGCCGCGAGCGAGTTATTCGAGATGTAGCAGTGCTGCTGATGCTGCTCTTTCTTATCTGGATGGGACGTTCGGTCTACCAACGCATCGACAGCATTACCGTCCTTGCAACCGGGGTGAGCAGTGCGGGGGAGTCGGTGCAAAGCGGCTTTGGTGCCGTTGCCGGAGCTGTTGAGTCAGTGCCCGTGTTCGGCGACAACCTGGCGAGCGCGCTGCAAAGTTCAGGCGAAGCAACGGGCGGAAACGTTGCAGACCTAGGCGCCCAGGGAGCCGAGGCAATTCATCGCACAGCACTCCTGATTGGGCTGCTGACCTTTCTCATTCCTGCGATTCTTCTGGTAGGCCTGACTCTGCCTGACCGGGTGCGAGGGATTCGCCAGATGAGTCTTGCCGGACAGTTCCTAGCGGGGGAGCCGAGCCCTGAGCGAGAACGAATCCTTGCGATGCGAGCCGTGTTCAACCTGCCCGTTGATCACCTGCTTGAGTACAGCAGCGACCCGATTGCAGACCTGATGGCGGGCCGTCATGAGCGACTTATTGACGCGCTCTACGCAGAATCTGGGTTGGTGAAGCCCGCTGCTTAGTTTCGCTGCGGGTCGAATGGCAGCGAGTCGAACCAGCGAACAAAGTTGCCGGCCGAGAACCTGCCGTTGGTACCGTCAACGGTGAAATTGGGGCATCGGGCAGTGAGTTCTTCGAGCACCACGCGACCCATCAGGCGAGCTGCTGCTGCACCCAAGCAATAGTGCGCTCCATGGCCAAAGGTAAGGATGGGGCCCGGCGGGCGAGTGACATCAAGATCGGCCGCAGTGAGTCCAAACTGCCGTGGATCCCGGTTCGCCGAGGCATACAGAAGCATGACTTTGGTCTGTGCGGGTATCACCTTGTCGTGCAGCTCAACATCACGAGTGGTCGTGCGAGCAAGGCCCTGCACGGGACTACTCAGGCGAAGCAACTCGGTGACAGCATTGGGAATCAGATCGGGCTGATCCACAAGTAAGTCCCACTGATCGCGCTGCTGCGAAAGTAACTCAAGGCCGACACTCAGCATTCCCGTTGAGGTATCGTTCCCGCCCGTCATCATGGTGAATGCAAAACCAAGGATTCTCATGGGGTCAACTGCGGCGCCATCCCCGGCCTGCACCAACGCAGAGATGACATCCTCGCCAGGTGACACTCGCCGGGTCTCTACAAGCGCCGTGAAATATTCGATCACTTGAGCGACCGTTTCCATGGCATCAAAAATATTTCCTGTAGCGCTAGCGCTGACGATCTGCTCTACCCAACCATCAAAGCGGCTTCGGTCCTCGACGGGAACTCCCAAATAGTGCCCGACCACCATGGTGGG
Source organism: Actinomycetes bacterium (assembly GCA_037141255.1). Classification (GTDB taxonomy): domain Bacteria; phylum Actinomycetota; class Acidimicrobiia; order Acidimicrobiales; family Microtrichaceae; genus IMCC26207. The sequence continues at coordinate 12,297 of JBAXCX010000070.1, forward strand.
CAGGGGCTTGAGAAGTTCAGCCACAATGTCGCAGTTGCCTTTGCCTTCGCTCCCGCCGCCTTCGCTGCTAGCGCGGAGCGCATCGATGCGTGAGATCACAAACTCACGTACCTCTGGCTCAATGCTGGTTACTTGCCGAGGAGTAAAACCGCGAGCGACTAGGCGTCGAAATTCGGTGTGATCAGGTGGATCCAGAAACACCATGGGCGCAATCTCGTCGAGGCCCACAGAGGCCAAGTCGTCGTAGGTAAAGGTCAGGCCCTGCGCTGAGGAAAAAGTCTCGGTGTCGCGAGCGGCTTCAATCACATCGGCATGGCGCGATAACACCCAGTAGTTGCCCCCCACAACATGGTGTGCCGGATCGTTATCTCGCAAGTCGGCATACATAGTGAACGGGTCACGCCATCCCTCTGCCGAGCGCGGCACAAAGCCCGTCATAGAGTTGCTTTGGCTCGTTGCTGACAAGTGGTTCGGTTCACTGCAACCTCCAGAGACTTGGCCGTGGCTCGTCAGAGCAGTGTTGCAGCATCCCGGTTGCGGTGCAGCAACGAGTTCTGTTGTTAGCGTTCGCTAAACGCACCGTTCTCGCAATGCAGATGCAGGTCAATCCCGGCCAGTGTGGGGGTTTCGTGCGAGATGAGAATGGTGGTCAGGCCAGACCGCCAGTTCAGGACTCCGCGGAGCACCTCTACTTGCATCTCTGCATCGAGATGCTCGGTGGCCTCATCAAGAATCAGCAGCGGGGCATCGGTGAGCAGGGCCCGCGCAATCATCAGGCGTTGCCGCTCTCCACCGCTGAAGCGGTTGCCGTTCTCGCCGGAGCGCTCATCGAGCCCTGCTGGGAGTGCTTGAACCCAGTGGCTCAGGCTTACGGCTTCGCACACTTCCAACAAGCGCTGGTCATCGCCATGAGCGTCACCGAGGAGCAGGTTGTCTCGAACAGTTGTGTCAAACAAGTGGTCATGCTGGGCTACGAGCGCAACAACAGACCGTGCCTCCCGTAGCGCCATCTGCTTGAGTTCGAGCTCATTGAATTGGATTGCGCCTTCTGAGTAATCCCAGAACCTCAACAGCAGGTTCGCCAGAGTGGACTTTCCAGATCCGCTCGCTCCCGTGATGAGCGCAAAGCTGCCCGCCGAAACTTCTAGATTTGCGTGATTCAACACGAGCGGTTCCTGCTGCGAATAGCGAAAGCTCAGATCAGTCACACGTAGGTCGGGAGAGCTGTGTTGAGTAAGGCTGAGAGTGGCAGGTTCGGTTGGCTCGCACACTGTTGGACTGCTGTCCACCAGTTCGGTCAGCCGCGCCGAAGCGGCTCGGCTGCGGTCAAGATGTTCATAGGCCGCGCTGAGTGGTCCAACTGCTTCAAAACTGGCGATCGCAACGAGTGGAAGAACTGCTAGGTACACACCGTCAATCTTCCCCGTACTCACTAGCGAGATTCCGATTCCCACAATGCTTAGTGCGGCAAGACCTACCAGCAATGCCGTGAGCCCGGCTGCGATGCCACGAGCCTGTGCCAATCGCTTGCGCGCAGGCTGCTGCCCTGCGGTGATGCCCGCGCACCGAACCAGGAGCAGGTCTTCCCGGCCAAATGCAATCAGGTCGGCCACGCCACTCATACCTTCAACGAGAACGGCATTGAGGTCTGCCTGCCCGAGGAGAAGTGCCGAAGAAGTACTGCGGGTCAGGGCATGCATGCCGAGTGGGATGAACACGCCGCAGAGAATCACGAAGAACAACAGAACGATTCCGAGTAAGGGATTAAAACCGGCCAGCAGAATGCATCCGAGGCTCACGGCCAGCGCTGCAGCAACGGGTGGCACCAGCACCCGCAAGTACAGATCTTGCAGTGTGTCGATGTCGGCAAGAATGCGCGTGAGCAGGTCGCCGCTTCGGTGCCGAGTGAGCACCGCAGGAGCAAGTGGCTCAAGGCCTTGGAAGAACCAGATTCGGATTCTGGTCAGGATTTTGAAGGTGCCAAGATGGCCCACATAACGCTCTGCATAGCGAGAGACTGCGCGGGTCATCGCAAAGACACGCACACCCAAAATGGTCAGGGCCAAGGTGATGGTGGTGTCGACGAGGGCGGACTTGGAGATCAGATAGGCAGACATGGCGAGTAATCCGATGCCCGCCCCGAGTGTGACAAAGCTGAGGAGCGCTGCCGCCAGAATCCACTTCTGATAGCCGCCGACTTCGCGAACGATTCTGCGCGTGCTACGGGTGCTCGCCTTACTCATTGGGGGCCTCGATCACGCGGCCATGCTCAAGGCGAATCACTCGCTGAGCTGAAGCAATAGTGGCTGCCCGGTGAGCAATGACGATTGCAGTGCGGTCCTGCATCAGAGCAGTCATTGCGGCCAGGACGAGGGCCTCGGTTTCTTCGTCTAGGTGAGCGGTGAACTCATCGAGTAGCACAAGGGGCGTGTCCATGATCGCTGCCCGAGCAATGGCGAGCCGCTGTCGTTGGCCCCCGCTCAGTCGCAACCCATGCTCGCCGAGCACGGTGTCATACCCATCTGGCAATGCTTCGATGAATTCATCGGCTACGGCCACCCGAGCGGCATCTTGAATCTGTGCCGAGGAGGCACCCGGTTTGCCCAGAGCGATGTTCTCTCCAACCGTGCCAGCAAAGAGCGCAGGCTGTTGAGGTACCCACGAGATGACTCCTCGCCAATCGTTCAGAGCGATGCTTTCGGTGGGCGTGTCATTCAGCAGAATTTGGCCGTGATCTGGCTGCATGAACTGCATGAGTAACTTGGCAAGGGTGGACTTTCCGGCCCCACTCGGGCCGATCAGAGCAACGGTTTCGCCGCGCTCGACTACAAAGCTCACCTGATCAAGTGCTGGCGAGTTCGCTCCCGGATAGCTATACCCAACTCCTCGGAACTCCAGGCTCTGTAAGTGAATAACGGGCACCTGCTCGTGAGAGCTTGCACTGCCGCTCGCACTAGCGGTGGCCAAGCTGCGAACTCGCTGCGGCTGCAACTCGTTGAGTTCCGCAATTCGTTCTAAGGCGGCGTTTCCTTCTTGACCGGCATGGTACTCAAGAGCGAACCGCCGCAAAGGAGCGAAGAACTCTGGCGTCAACATCAGGACCGCTAAGGCAAGATCAAACGAGACGTCCCCGCGAATCAACCGAAAACTAATCTCAACGGCTACGAGCGCTGTTGCCGCAGTGGCCGCCCACTCCATCATGAGTGAGGTCTGAAACGCCGTTCGCAACACGTCCATGGTCGCTTCGCCATATCGACGGCTGACCTGGCCCACCATTTCTGCGCCCTCTTCTGCACGACCGAAAGC
>JBAXCX010000071.1:0-15395 GCA_037141255.1 Actinomycetes bacterium
GCCCCACCCGCAGCAGCCCCATCCAGAGCAAACCCAACTTCTGGAAGCCACAGCCTTCGACTCTGAGCACAGGACTCTCGAGCAACGCGCCGCAATCGCTCGAGCTGCTTCGCAGTTTTCTCCTCGTCCCAGCGCACTACTGAGCGTTGGGCCATAAATGGCCAAATCCGGTCCACCCCAAGCTCGGTCAGTTTTTGCACAATCAACTCGGGCCGCTCCCCTTTGACCACGGCAAACCCCACCGTCACCGGATACTCCGGAGCTAGTTCTTGATGCGTCTCGCCAAGCGCCTCTAGCGCATGGCTTGCCGAAAATGCGCAAGACCGCCAGCCTCCCGCGCCGTTGGTAGCGCACACCTCCTGACCAACTCGCAGGCGGAGTACCCGCTGCAGATGATGCAGATCATCGGGTTCAAGCTCGGGCGAATTCAGGTTGCTCACTAGGACCTGAGCGGCGGCAGACCTCCACGGCGTGAGCCCGGCTACAGACTCCACGTTCAGCCTTAGTTCTTGAACGCTGTCTTGAACCGACTAAAGAAACCCTCATCTGCATCAGCTACTTCTTCACCGCGCACCTCGGCAAAGCGGCGCAGCAGGTCTTCTTCTTCGAGTTCAAGCTTGCGCGGAATCTCGACTCCAACCCGGACCAACAGGTCTCCTCGCCCATTTCCATGCAGGCGGGGAACGCCACGCCCCTTCATCTTGAAGACCTTGCCCACTTGTGTTCCGCGAGGAACGACAAGTTCTTCTACCCCATCAAGGGTTTCGAGCGCGATATTTGCACCAAGAGTTGCCTGCACCATCGAGATGTCCAACTCCTCAACGAGGTCATCACCATGGCGCACAAAGCGCTCATGGGGCTTGACACGCAAGCGCACATACAGGTCGCCTGCAGGACCACCGCGCATTCCCACTGCACCTCGGCCGGTGAGCCGCAGAGTAGAACCCTCATCAACGCCAGCGGGCACATCCACGGTGTAGGTCTTCTCTTCAATGAGGCGACCCGCACCGCCACAGGCCTGACAAGGTGACGCAATGACTTGGCCTTGACCGCCGCATCGGCGACACACCGAGGCCGACACGATCTGACCGAGCACAGTCTGGCGCACGATGCGTACCTCGCCTGCGCCTCCACAGTCGCTGCATTGAGTGGCCGAACTACCTGACTGGGCTCCTGAGGAGTCGCAGTCCTGGCAGGGCACTGCCGTTCGCACGGTCACATCGCATTGGCAGCCGAACACTGCGTCAGTGAACTCAAGAACAGTCTGCACGTCAAGGTCTTCACCTGGAGGCGGTCCTGCTGGGCCGCGGCTGCGGCCGCCTCCACCGCCGAAGGGGTTGTTGCCACCGAAGAATGAGTCGAACAGGTCGCCGAGGCCGCCAGCTCCGCTGCCGAACGGATCCGACATATCGAACCCATTTGAGCTTCCGTAGCGGTCATAGCGATCACGCTTAGCGGGATCGGATAGGACCTCATAAGCAGCCGACAGTTCTTTGAAGCGGGTTTCGGCTTCTGGATCGTCGGGGTTGGCGTCGGGATGAGACTCCCGAGCCAGACTTCGATACGACTTCTTGATCTCTTCGGGGGTGGCATCGCGCCCCACTTCGAGAATTTCATATAGATCAGCCACGCTCAGCCTTCGGTCAGTAGACGACTCAACCGCTGACTCACTAAAGCAACGGCCGAGAGGGTCTCGGGGTAGTTCATTCGAGTGGGGCCAAGTACCGCAATGGCCCCTACAGATTCTCCGCCCACTTGGTAGGGCGCAACCACGAGTGAACAGTCTGCTAACGGCGCAACGCCACTCTCGGATCCAATTGAGACGGCAAGCCCGCCGTCAACGAGTTCCTTGAGCAGGCTGACCACCACAAACTGCTGTTCCAGAATACCGAGCACGGCCTCAATGGTTTCGCGCGCATCAAATGACCCAGCGATTCGCGAGCGCCCATCAACAAACATGTGCTGACCCTCGGCTTCGGCAGCCTCTCGCAGAGCGCTCACTGCCGCTGCGGCTAGGCCCGTGCCTTGTTGTTGGGATGCGGCGAGTTTGGGAGTCGGTGCCTGCAGAGAGGATCCAACCATGCGGTCATTGACCAAGACGTGTGCTGCGCTGAGCTCTGTGGGAGTTACGTCTTGGTCTAACTCCATCGTGCGTTTCACGATGGCACCGTTACTCATCACCATCACGGCCAAAATGGTGCGGGGAGACAAATCCACCAACTGCACAGACCGAACGGTTGAGACCTCGTTGGCCTCGCCGACGACCACGGCAGCTGTTCCGGTCACATCTGACAGTAAGCGGCTCGTCTCGGCGAGCATCTGCTCGAGCTCACCATGAGTCGTGGCAAAAAAATCACGGACCAACCGAACGTTGGTCGGACTGAGTGACCCCGGACCAGTCAGGGTGTCAACAAAAAAGCGATACCCCTTCTCGGTCGGAATTCTACCGGCGCTGGTATGTGGCTGCACCAGATAGCCCTCACGCTCGAGTTGAGTCATATCGTTGCGAACCGTTGCAGAAGACACCGCAACCTCGGATCGAGCAGACACCGTGGACGAACCCACCGGCTGGGCCGTCTCGATGTACTGCTGGACCACGGCACGCAGGATTGCAGACTTTCGGTCGTCGAGCATTGGCAGTCAGTCTACGCGAGTGCCAGCATCGAACTGCGATCGGGGGCAGTCAGTCCTCTAACTGCAACGCAGAAGTAAAGGCTTCCGAGGGCACCTCGACTCGACCCAGGCTCTTCATGCGCTTCTTGCCCTTCTTTTGCTTCTCGAGCAGCTTGCGCTTTCGAGAAACGTCTCCGCCATACAACTTGGCCGTGACATCTTTGCGATAGGCCTTAATAGTTTGCCGGCTCAATATTTTAGAGCCAATTGCTGCCTGAATCGGCACATCAAACTGTTGACGCGGGATAAGTTCCTTCAGCTTGTCGGCCATCTTCTTGCCGTAGTCATAGGACTTTGAGCGGTGAATGATGGAGCTAAATGCATCAATCGGCTCGCCGGCAATGAGGATGTCGACTTTGACAAGGTCTCCGGGTTCGTAACCAATGGGCTCATAGTCCAAGCTGGCATAGCCCTGAGATCGGCTCTTCATCTGATCAAAGAAGTCGGTCACGACCTCACCCAAGGGCATCCGGTACTGAATCTCAAGGCGCTCAGGCGACAGGTATTCCATCTTGACCATTTCACCGCGCCGGGTTTGGCAGAGATCCATGATCGTGCCGGTAAAACCCGAGGGCGTAATGATGGTCACCTTCAAGTAGGGCTCAAGCACTTTCTGAATCGAGGATGGGTCTGGCAGGTCAGCAGGATTATCGATCGAGATCTCAATGCCATCCGTGCGGAGCACTCGGTACTCAACAGAGGGCGCAGTCGCGATCAGATTCAAGTCGTATTCGCGTTCAAGTCGCTCGCGCACAATCTCCATATGCAACAAGCCAAGGAACCCGCATCGGAACCCAAAGCCCAGCGCACCAGAAGTTTCTGGCTCGTAGGTAAATGAGCTGTCATTGAGGCGCAGCTTTTCTAGGGATTCGCGCAAGTCCTCAAACTCATCTCCCTCTACCGGGTACAAACCGCAAAACACCATTGGCTTTGGATCTTGGTACCCGTCGAGTGGATCTGCAGCCTGACGCGCAGCCTCGGTCACCGTCTCGCCGGAGCGGGCCTCTCCAACATCTTTAATGCCAGCAATCAGATAGCCAACCTCGCCGGGGCCGAGTTCAGAAACTGGTTCGTTATCAGGCGTGCGCACTCCCACTTCAAGTGCCTCGTAGGTTGAGCCCACCTGCATGAAGCGAAGCTTGGCGTGGGTCTTGAGCCGACCGTTCATCACTCGTATCGAACTCACCACGCCTCGGTACTGATCAAAATGAGAATCAAAGATCAAGCCTTGCAACGGCGCGTCCGCTTGCCCCTGAGGTGCGGGGATGCGCTCCACCACTGCGTCAAGAAGTTCCGTGACACCTTCGCCAGTCTTGGCAGAAATGCGCAGAATTTCGGTGGCTGGAATCCCGAGTACCTGCTCGATCTCGGCCGCATAGGTATCGGGGTCTGCAGCAGGCAGATCAATCTTGTTCAACACCGCCACGATTTCAAGGTCGTTTTCTAGGGCGAGATAACAGTTGGCCAACGTCTGCGCCTCGATCCCCTGTGATGCGTCCACCACCAGAATGACCCCCTCGCAAGCCGCTAACGAACGAGAAACTTCGTAGCCAAAGTCCACGTGACCCGGTGTATCAATCAGGTTGATGACATGTTCATTGTGCTCAAGGCGTACCGACTGGAGTTTGATCGTGATGCCACGCTCACGCTCAATATCCATAGAATCTAGGTACTGCGCTCGCATGTCTCGGGGGTCAACGGCGCCACAAATCTCGAGCATGCGGTCAGCCAACGTGGACTTGCCGTGATCAATGTGGGCGATGATCGAGATGTTTCGGAGGCGAGGAAGATCGGTCACGATCTGTCTATTCTGGCCGCATCCGAGCACATGTTCTGCATCACAGCGCGAGTTTCCTTCTCGCGAAGATGACTCCGGCGGCTCAGGTGGCTATCCTCTACAGGTTCCCGAATGGCCAGCACGACTGCTGCTTGGGACTGCAACAGAACCCTAGTTGCAGGCACACCCTCACTAGAGAATCGAATAGAGATAGACCCTCATGGCCAACATCAAAAGCCAGATCAAACGTAACCGCACCAACGAAGCAGCGCGTGAGCGCAATAAGGCCGTTCGCTCCGAGGTCAAAACTCGCGTCAAGCATGCTGAGTTGGCCATTGCTGAAGGTGCCGAAAACGCCGAAGAGTTGACCAAGGTTGCAGTTCGCGCAATTGATAAGGCAGCGTCGAAGGGCGTGTTTCACAAGAATGCTGCAGCCCGCCGTAAGTCACGCCTGACGCGCACCCGCGCAGAGTCAGTGGCGAGCTGAACAACCGCAAGCTACGCAACTCATTCCTGCTTGAGCCCGAGCGGAGCCCCATAAGCGGCGCAGGTATCCCAACGCGGATTTAGCGAGCTTTCTTGCTCGGTGCAGACATCGCCGCAAGTCGAGCAACGAGCGTCTCGAGGAGTAACTCACCCGACTGATCGGTGCGGCCGCGAAGATCAACATCGGTTGCTGCCACCAGCTTGATCGACCTAGCCAACTTGACTGAACCAAGCTTGCGCGCCTGGGCCATGGCTTTCTTGGCCGGGAAGGTGGACCCCTTCATGCCGAGCAATGCTGCAGCTTGTTGCTCATCTCGAACCCCGCTCCCGTCGAGGCGGAGCATGCGCTCAACGTGAGTCTGCAATGTCACCATGATCTGGAGTGGGTGACGGTCACCGCCAGAGAGCATTCGCTGAAGTTTTTCTACTGCCTCGGCAACTCGACCACCGTCGATCGCATCGGTGAGTTCCCATGGCGGCACGGCTCCTGCAGTGCCAAGGTACGGCTCAAGTTCATCCGGGCCGATTTCCTCGCTACCAAAGGTGGCTTGGAGCACACTCAAAATTCCCGACAAGCGACTGAGGTCTTCGCCAAGTTGCTCCACCAGCACACGCTTCGCGGCGCTATTCAAGCTCACGGGAGACAACGCGAGTTGGTCATCAATCCACATTGATCGGCCCTTACCGCCGGGTAGCCCACAATCATGAATTTCACCGCCCGCAGCCTTGATTGCTTGGCTGAGTTTCTTGGGAAGCGGCGAGGTTCGAGTGCCCGGAGCTACGGCCTTCTCCCAGATCAGCACCACCGTTGACTCAGGAACTGGATTTTCAAGATACGCGAGCACGGGTTCGAGCTCATCGGTGGAGAATCTTGCGCAGTTTCGAGCTACCACCACGCGAGACCCAAACATCGACATGGTGGTGGCCGCCATGATGACCTGACTCATCGGGTACTCGTCACCGCTGAAGGTGTCGAGCAGTTCAGTTCGATCACCCGATCCGATCAGACGATCAATCAGTTCGGTCGCAGCAGTGCCGAGGAGAACCTCGTCGCCTCCTTTGAGGAGGTAGATCGCAGAGTTGGCCGCCGCAGGGAGAGACATCACGAGACCCGCAGTTCGGGGTTGTTGCTTCGGGCCACTTCCTCGGCTCGAACCTGCAGGAGAGCAGCCAGAATGTCTGCTGTTCTTCGAGCCCCAACCACATCGTGTGCCCGAAGCACGCGGCAACCCTTAGAAATTCCAAGTGCATGAGCAGCGTGGCTTGCCTGGCGGCGATCAGTCACCTCGAGGCCCAGCAACGCTCCCAAGAAGCGCTTGTTGGAAGCGGACAGGAACGTGGCGTAGCCAAGCGCCGCAAGCCGCTCAGAAGAACGCAACAGCTCCAGCGACTGTGGCTCGGTCTTGCCAAGATCCATGCCGTCATCGACCATGATTCGTTGATGCGGAATGCCAGCCGCTAGCGCTGCCTGAGCACGACCCTGAAGAAATGCCCGTACCTCTACCTGCAGATTTTCGTAGACCGGTTCTGGATCAGGAATACGTGGGCCGAGGCGTATATGCGTGGCCACCACGCTGGCATCGAACTCTGCGCAGATCGGCAAGTAGTCCGGATGCGCAAACCCAGAAATATCATTGCCAACCGACGCCCCAGCCGTGAGTGCTTGGCGCAGCACCAGTGGGTTCCAAGTGTCTACCGAAATAGGAACATCAAATCGCGAGCGAAGGGCCTCTATGGCTGGAACCACCCGCTCAAGTTCTTCTTCGGTATCTACCTCGGGGCCAGGGCCGGCCTTAACCCCTCCAACATCTAAAAAATCTGCCCCATCGCGCACAAGGCCATCGGCCTTTTCTAGGAATCCATCAAAATCAAAATATTGCCCGCCATCAAAAAACGAGTCGGGGGTTCGATTCAGGATTCCCATAACTAAAGCTCGATAGGTGATGTCGAAGGAGTAGGTCGCTCCGAGCTCCAGAATCATGTTTCAGAAGCTACACGCGCTAGCGGACAGAGCGACTCGCGGTACCGATGCGTTCCCCCGAGTCTGTTGTGCGCCCTTGGCCTGACCGCCTTTGAGCGAGTTCGTTGCCGTGACTTGGACCCCACCAACTTGCCAACTGGAGCTACCTAACGCAGACATACCCGGTGGGCTTCTATTGCCCGTAACAAGCACCCGACGAACAGCAAACTGCTCGACCACCAACAGTGCCGATCGGCCTGCTCGGCTCCCGGACCCGACCACGACGATGTCGAGTTCGCGCACTCCTCGCGCCCACAATCCCTGGAGCAGGTCGCCATTGTTGGTTACGGCTCCGACAAGCAGAACCCGGCCGCCACAGTCGCTCACCCATAGCGTTGCACCCTCGGCAAGTTCATCCACTCCGACCGCAGTGCTGGTAGGTCGGCACGGGAGCAGGAGGAGTCCTACCGCCGCAATACTCGCTACGGCCCTCAGGGCGCGAACAGAAGTGGACTGGCCCGAGGCCGTAGTCACCCGGGCCGAAGTGAGGAGTAGCGCAAGGAGCACTCCAGCAGTGATCAGTATGAGCTGAACTGGCCTCAGTAGCGGCAGTGCAGATTGTGATCCCATTCTTGCAACCCAACCAATCCAGCGAGTGAGCAGTTCTGAGGGGATCTGGATGAAATGCGCAATCGGATCGCGCAGCAGCCCTGCGAAAAGTCCGACCGTGACCCCGAGCATCATGACGATGCCCGCTGCCGGCACGGCCAGCAGATTGGCAGGAGTAGCCGCTGCAGGAATTCCACCCGCAAGCTTGATGAGCACAGGAGCAGTGGCGAGTTGAGCCGCAAGCGTGACGGCGAGCGGCAACCTGAGCCAGTCGGGCCCCGGCAGACGATCGGCCAACGGTCGGGCCATGAGCAACAGACCCGCCGTGGCTGAAATCGAGAGTTGAAACCCGATTGAGTTCACCAGTAACGGATCGATGAGAACCAGAATGATCACGCTGCTCGACAAGATTCGCGTGCCGGTCGCGAGGCGCCCCGTCGCTACCGAGAGCATCACGATTCCCGCCATGACTGCGGCACGCAGCACCGAGGGCTCACCACGCGTTACCAGCGCAAATATCGAGAGCAGGAACAAGCCCCCAACGAACTGAAGGCGCTGAGGCATCCTGCGCAGCAAGGGGCTAGCAACTGCGAGCAAGAACGCAACATTCTGCCCAGACACAGCCAGAAGGTGACTCAGACCTGAAGCTTGAAAGCGAAATCTCATAAGGTCTGTTTGGCCGCGATCATCGCCCATAACTAGGCCCAGATAGAGCGCACGGTCCTTTTCCGCCAAGGAGTCCGCCCCGGCTGACAGGGTGCGATGCAACAGGTTTGCCAACCGGTACCAGGGCGCAGTGCCCTCAACTTTGCTGACGCTGCTCAGCTGAAGGCGGCCTGCGAGATGCCGCGCTTTGACCCACCCAGCGGGTGCTCCATGAAGTTCAGCCGCCCGGCCCGATACCCGAATGTGCTCACCCATCATCAAAGGCCGCACGACTGCGGAATCTTTCATCGAGACAGTCGTGAGGTAACGACGACCGTCAAGGCTGAGGACAAGTTGAGTCCCAAACATCTGAGGCTCTGGATCGCTCATCAGCTGGGCCACGCCGGTGACCTGCCGAGAGAGAGGCGCCTGGAGCGCGTAAATCGAACTGCTGCTCCTACTTCCCACGATCAGCACAACGCCTAGGGACAACAGCACTGGCTGGCGCAGAATCAATCCGATCAGAAGTGCTATGCCCGCAACTATCAGTCCCACCGGCGGGGCGAGGAACGCAACCAGACAAACAAGGCCAGCGGTCACAACCATCCAGCGGTCCGTCATGGGCGTACCTCCTCCTCACACCGTGACAAGTTCACGCAGTGCCTCAAACTTGGCATCACCAATCCCGCGCACATCCAGCAACGCCTCAACGGAGCCGAATCTGCCTTCTTTTTCTCGGAATGAGAGAATCGCTTGCGCAGTAGCTGGGCCAACACCTGGGAGCGCATCAAGTTGTTCCACCGTTGCGGTATTGAGATTCACCGGACCCGAAGAGAGTGCATTCGGCGAGCTAGAGCCAGCTGAGGGAGCTCCCACCCCAGATGCAGATACAGCCGCTGGGGTCACGGGTACTTGCACCGGGGTGGGTTGACCTCGGATGGGAATCATGACCTGAGAACCGTCAAGCAAGGGCGCAGCCAAGTTCACCCGATCCGAATCAGCATCGGGGCGCAAACCACCCGCCGCAGCCACTGCGTCAACCACGCGTGAACCAGCCGGGAGTTGCACCACGCCAACCGACACCACTGCCCCAGCAACGTGCACAAACACGGGCCCCGTTCCCGCCGCTGTGTCCGCACCTGACGCCGCCGCTTGAGCGGCAGGCAAGTCCGATTGCGAGGAGGTGGAGTTTGTAGCAGAGCCAGCCGAAGCACCGCCGTTGGGGTTTGAGCTACGAGATTCTGCGGCTCCGGCTGAACTCGCAATGGGGAGCCGCTCATCTAACGAAGCTGGCCTTCTCATTGATGTCCAACCGACTCCAAGCGCCACGAGGCCAAGCACCGACACCACTGCGCCAAGCTTGCGCATCTCAATTTGCGGAATCCAGTCGGGCAACCACGACACCAACGGTGCAACGTGAATGCCAGAGCCTTGGCGAGAAACCCTAGGGTGCACAGCATCAGCGAGATACCCCTCGTCCGGCTGAGCAGAGGTTGCTCCGAGCCCGGTCAGGCCTGCCTCGGCCTGCATCTGCGATTCGGATTGCCCCGCATCGGGTCCCCAAAGTTCGCGCTGCTGCGAGGCGCTTGAGTCGGATGGCTGGGAGCGGCGGTACATGGGCCTGCGTGTTTGCTCCCGAGCTAGGGCGTCGAGAACCTCAGATGCGCGGGAAGTCGACCTTGTTGACATGGGTCCTCGCAGTGGCGTGCTGGGCAACAAGGGGGAAGGGTTGAGAACCTACCGACTCGAGACACAACAGCGGAAGTTCAACTAGGGGGTACCACTCCCCCATGAGCGGAATCGGCCAAACTTCACACATGGAAATTTTTTGCCAACACACATTTGCTGCACCGATCGAAGCCTGCTGGGAGATGTTTCATGACCCAGCAAGTCACGAGTCCAAGTTCATTGCCATGGGCCACCGAGATTTAGAAGTCATCAGTTGCGATGAAACAGAGACCTCGTTGCGCATCGTCATCGATCGGCTTGTAGATGTAGAAGTCCCGGGGTTCGCAAAGCGGATCATCAAACCCACCAACACCTTGAGATCAACTGACGAGTGGCATCGCAGCGAGGATGGCAGTTGCACCGGCAGCTTTGAACTTGTTACGAAGGGGGTGCCGATTCAGATCACTGGCAGCACTGCCCTTGCACAGGCAGCAGGCAAGAAATCGGCCACAAATACCCTGTACGAGGTGCGCATCGAACTGTCGGTAAACGTCCCGCTCATCGGTGGGAAGATCGCCAACTTCTCAAAGGGAATCGTGACTGATCAGCTTGAGATGGAGTTCAAGCTTGGCGACGACTGGCTGGCTTCACACTGACATCAGCCCAGACGCCGCAGGCTTTCCACAAGAGTTTTGCTGCTGGGGTCATGAGTCCAAGCTCGGTACAAGTGCGTCGCGTCTTGGCTACCGACTCAGCCAGAACCGCTCGCTGCTGGGGATGCCGGAGGGCTTGGCGAACCTGCTGGCGCGGCACTCCATAAGCTTTCAGCAAGCTGGGCCGCGGATACACCATCATTCTTGCCATCGACCCGTAGAGCAGCGGAGCGAACAGTGCGAGCGCATGCCTTCGAGTTGGCGACAACTTGGGGACGGTCTGCTTGAGGTAGTTGCGAGCGAAGGAGAGGTGGCGTGCTTCCTCAGTCAGGTGAATTCTGGTAATGCGTTCAATCAGCGGGTGCATCTCATTGCCCGCCAAGCTCCGCCGCTGTAGGTAATCAACTGGATCTTCCCCACCAAGAACGAACATGAAAAACAGCGCCGGGCGAGTTCTGGAACAACGCAATGCGAAACCCGAACCCAGTTTTTCATCACGGCGCAGTCCCTTGACATTGGTACCGGAACGATTGATGAACTCTTGGAACATCAGCGTGTGCTGTGACTCTTCAATGACCTCGTGATGCATATAGCGAAACTCAGAAGAACCATTGGGCAGCCAGAAGGCGTGAGTGAGCAATCCGCGCTGCAGAACATTCTCGAACTCTCCCCCCACTTTCATTGCTGTGGCGTATCGAGCAAGACCAAATGCCGATTGCACTTCGGGCGTCTGGGACTGATACCAGTCGGTTCGAGCCACGCACTCCCAGTCCGGCAACTTGAAGCGTTTGTCATGGGGATCGATGGCCATCTCGGGCGTGTCCCAGGCGACATCTTCATAGGCATCATGGTGCTTGTCCACGGATTGCCGACTCAGGCGAGCCACGAGGGAGTCAAAGGTGGAAGTGGTCTTGGGCGGGCTCGCTTCGCTCGGCAGGTCGAGACCTGCGATCAACCTCGCTGAAGAATCGGTGCCCATGAGGTTTGCCGGTGTATCCATAGGCCGAATCTTTACAGTGTCCACTGTAAAGGTCAACAGATAATGTCACAGTTGCTACTGTGACATTCGTCAATGATACTCTTTTGCTTGTGGAATCTCAGGAACTGACACGCAGCAGCAAAGGACTTGCTTTGGGAGCGGAAACAACCGAATCCGTGAGCTACCGGATCGATGATCTAGCTGCATTGGCCGATACCACCGTGCGCAATGTGCGCGCCTACCAAGACCGAGGCCTGATTCCCCCACCCCAGCGATTGGGGCGCGTTGGGCTGTACTCCTCTGAGCACCTAGCTCGGCTTCGACTGATTTCGAGCATGCTCGACCGTGGTTATTCGCTGTCGAACATTGGCGAACTCTTTCAGGCCTGGGAGCAAGGGCACGATATCGGCGAGTTGCTTGGATTCGAAGCTGCCCTCGCTGCTCCTTGGACTACCGAAGCCGAAGTGACGCTCAGCCTTGAGGAACTGAGCGAGCGCTTTGGTGACCTTGTACAGGTCGACACGCTGAGCGAGGTTGAGCAACTAGAACTCTTCGAATTCGATGGGGAGCAGGTTCGAGTGAAGAGCCCACGCCTACTCGAGGCCGGTGCGGCGCTCGTAGCTGCGGGGGTGACGGTGCCGGCAGTAGTGGGTCACGCACTTGCGCTTCGAACCGATATTGAGCGAATTGCCGAACGTTTCGTCGACCTAGTGAAAGCTGAGATTATCGACCCTCTTGGCGAGCCCATCCCGACCGATGAACTCCCCCGGCTGACCGAGTTGGTGACTCGCCTCAGGCCCCTAGCCGAGCAAGTTGTCGACGCTGAACTTGCCCGAGCAATCGACCGGCAGATCCGGGCACGTCTGAGTGAAACCATGGACCGCCTCGCAGCACAAACCTCGACAGCGAATGGGCCGACCGAAGTCGGACCGACAGCAGACAGCACCGAAGCTGAGTTTGAGTTTGGTCAGGGTCAGTCCGCAGCCTCGTAGCCCTGTAGCCCTGTAGCCCTGTAGCCCTGTAGCCCTGTAGCCCTGTAGCCCTGTAGCTCAGAACAGTTTGGCAGTGAGCTTTCGTCGCCATTGCGCCTTGGCGGGGTCCTCGTCATCCATCAACTCAAGCAGGTCGACGAACTGCTGCCGATCGGCCTCATTGTCCTTGGCAGTATCGAGCAATTGTGTGAGCTGCGCTGCAACCTGCTCGGCGCCTACTGAGCCGGTTCGGGCCAAGGCAGCCACTCGGCGCGTAGCGGGCGACTCTGGAATCTTTTCGAGTAGAGCAAGTGCTTCTTGTGGCTGTTGTTCGGTAACGAGCAACTCTGCAAGTGCAACAATCACCTCGGCGTTGCCCGGTTCAAGCTCGAGTGCAACCCGTAGCGATGACTCATCACCAGCCGACATCAGCCGCGAAAGCTCTGTCTCTTCCTCAGCAGGCAGGAGCTTGTTCACGAATGCCGCAACCTCGGACTCTGGCAACGCACCCATGAACTGATCAACCGGTTGCCCATTCACGAGCGCAAACACTGCGGGAATGGACTGCACCTTGAACGCCTGAGCAATTTGCGGATTGGCGTCAACATCGACCTTGGCCAGATCAACCTTGCCCTGGGTCTCGGCGATGACCTTTTCCAGAATGGGTCCAAGCTGTTTGCATGGTCCGCACCATTCAGCCCACAAGTCCACGACAACTGGAACAATCGCCGAGCGTTCAATCACTGCCTGCTGAAATGTTGCATCTGTGACATCAACCATCTGCACAGTGTACGAGAGTGTGGAAGCCTCGGAGGCAGCACTAGATTGAGTCCCTACCGACTCACAACCCGAAAGAACACAGTGACCGAGCACATTGATGGAATCGAGCCAGAGGCCGTCAGTGAATGGTTCCAGCAAGAGGTCAGTGATCTTCGCCAGCCGCTGAGTTTTGATTTCATCCCGGGCGGGCATTCCAATCTTACGTTCGCAGTCTCAGAACCCGCAGCGGCAGATGGCAGTCCGGGCAGAAAGTGGGTACTGCGGCGACCACCCCTCGGGCAGGTCCTTGCAACAGCGCATGACGTAGGTAGAGAGCACCGCATTATCTCGGCACTGCAACAAAGCGACCTTCCCGTGCCAAAGACCCTGGGGCTCAGCGCTGGCGATGATGTCAACGGCGCACCGTTTTATGTCATGGAGTTTGTTGAGGGCCTCGTCATTCGCAGCACTGAACAGGCCACCTCGCTTGATCTGACTGCACGCCGGCGCGCAAGCGAGTCCATCATTGATGTCCTTGCGGCTTTACATGCTGTTGACGTTGATGCCATTGGCCTCGGCGAGCTTGGTCCGAAAGAGAACTACATCGCCCGACAACTCAAGCGGTGGTACGGACAGTTCCAAAAGAGCGAGGCACAGGTCGAAGGTGGCCTCAACTTGGACGCAGTGCATCGAGTCCACGCTGCGCTGTCAGAGAAGATCCCCGCTCAAGGCCCAGCCAGCATTGTTCACGGGGACTACCGACTAGATAACTGCATGCTGGGCCCTGACGGCTCAGTTGTGGCTGTGCTCGATTGGGAGATCTGCACACTTGGCGACCCGATGGCAGACCTTGGCCTGCTCTGGGTCTACTGGTCAGACCCTGACGAAGATGCAGTCATGCCTCAGGCATCGCCGACGGCGCTGGATGGCTTTTTTCGTAAACGAGAAATGATGCAGCGTTACGCCCAGGTTTCGGGTCGTGACTTGGCCGACTTGGACTACTACGTCGGCTTTGGTTACTGGAAGCTGACCTGCATTATTGCCGGCGTATACGCCCGCTATGCCGGCGGAGCAATGGGCGACGTAACACAAGAAACCATTGCGGGTTTCCGTCAGATGGTAGAGCGCCTTGCAGAGATGGCAGAGGAGTCCGTTTCATGAATGATGACCCACTCGTTGAAGTGATGTTCACCCCCGAATTGCATGAGCCAGTCATGATCGTTGCCCTAGAGGGCTGGATCGACGCTGGGATGGGCGCTGCGAACGCCATGTCGGTGTTGCTCGGCTCAGCGGGGACCGACCCCGTTGCAGAGTTCAACGCTGACCGCCTACTGGACCATCGAGCGCGCAGGCCAGTCATGCACTTAGTCAATGGCTTGATTACACATATGAGCTGGCCCGAGATCGACCTGCGGGCAGGAACCGACGCCGACGGCAACGACATTCTGTTGCTGCTTGGAGCCGAACCTGACTTTGAATGGCGAGCTTTTGCACAAACTGTGGTCGAACTTGCAGAAACTTTCGAATGCCGCATGGTGGTTGGACTCGGTGCGTACCCCGCTCCGGTTGCCCACACTCGCGAAACCTCCTTGTCCGTCACCACTTCCTCGGCGGAACTCTCCTCGACCCTGCACGGTTATGTTCGCGGCACATTGGACGTTCCTGGTGGGATTCATGCTGTCCTTGATGTTGCCTGCAATGAGGCTGGAATCCCTGCCCTTGGCCTGTGGGCACAGGTGCCACACTACGTGTCCTCTATGGCCTACCCGGCGGCCAGCGTTGCTCTCCTCGAGGGCCTAAAAGATGTTGCAGACCTTCGCATCGAGACTGGGCAACTTCCCACCGACGCCCGAGCAACTCGCCTGCGACTCGACGAACTCGTAGCCGAAAATCCCCAGCATGAAACCATGGTCACGCAACTCGAAGAGATGATGGACCAAGGCCTCGGAGGACCAGACGAAGCCCCAACTTTTGGTTTCGATGATCTGCCAAGTGGCGACGAGCTAGCCGAGGAGCTTCAGGAGTTTCTTCGAGACCGCCCAGAAGACTCCCTCTAACAGGGTGGGTCTCTGGCGCTCCGCACGCAATGCCCCGCTCTGTTATGCGAGCGACCCTCTATAGGGGGTCAGGCGCAAGACGAAACGAGTTGAGGGGGGGGTAGGTCAGCCTGCTGATGTGCGTGGGCATTGCGTTGATTGGACAACAGCATTCGGAC
>JBAXCX010000072.1:0-15162 GCA_037141255.1 Actinomycetes bacterium
TGCTGGTGTTTCAAACTGCCATGGTGCACTTTGTGAAATCACCGAGATCGTCGAGAAGCCTGACCCTGCCGATGCCCCCTCAAACCTTGCAGTCATGGGCCGCTATCTGTTCACTCCAGAGATTTTTGATGTACTCGGAGACGTGCAGCCAGGAGTTGGCGGCGAGATCCAGTTGACTGATGCCATTGCGGCGCTGCTCGGAAAGAGCCCCGTGTTTGGGTATGTGTTTAGCGAGGGCCGGTTCGATATTGGCAAAAAGATCGATTACCTGCGGGCCACTGTCGAACTTGCGCTTCGTCGTGAAGACCTGGGACCAGAGTTCCGTGCCTTCCTAACAGAGGTCGCTCACCGTGAAGGCCTGTGCTGAGTTCACCTGTGCTGTGTTCACCTGTGCTGTGTTCACCTGTGCTGTGTTCACCTGACTGTGTCATGAGATAGGCGCGGCAACTAAGCTGCGCCTATGTCAGACCGGGGCTTGACCCATCTTGATCCGCTCGGCCGTGCACGCATGGTTGATGTGACTCCAAAGGAACCCACTCACCGACGAGCTATCGCACGTGGCCGGGTGTACATGACAACCGACACCACCTCGTTGGTTGCACGTGGAGCGATCAACAAGGGCGATGTGTTGTCGGTCGCTCGCGTTGCGGGGATCCAGGCTGCGAAACGCGCCTCTGATCTGATTCCGCTCTGTCACCCCGTGCTGATGGGCGCCATGCTGGTGAATTTTCGCATCGAGGACTCGTTTATCGAGGTGGAGGCTCAGGTAGAAACCGTGGACCGCACTGGCGTCGAGATGGAAGCTCTTACTGCCGTCACGGTTGCTTGCCTCACGATTTATGACATGTGCAAGTCAGTAGATCGCGCGATGGTCATTGGCGAGATTGCCCTGTGGGAGAAGACCGGCGGCCGTTCTGGAACATTCCGGCGGCAATCAGAACTCGTCGGTGAGGCCGGCGAAGACGCCTAAAAGCAAGGGTTTTCTGCTCAGTAGCTCGAATAACACTGATGTAATCCGTAAGCTACTTGTAACATTGAGCCTGAAACCGTAAAGTGTTGTTTGCGTTGAATACACCTAGCTCGCTCAGAGCTACATTTCGCACAACTCGCTGAATCGATTGTTCCCGCCGGAGCCCTCGGTTCAAGAAAAGGACTGAAACATTCAATGAATGTCTCTACGTTGATCTTCTTAGGTCTCGCAGTTGTTTGGGCCATCGTGTTACTTCCAGAGGTCCTTCGCAAACTCTCGGTGGGTCGCCGCACTGACTCCATCCGCTCGTTTAATCATCAGCTTTCGGTCCTCCATCGGTCGGGTAACCGTCGCGGCGCAGACTTGCCAGGAATGCCTCGCCCAGTCAGCCGTAATTCCACTGGCGCCCGTAATTCTTCTAACAATGTGATTGATCTTCGAGATCGGTCCAACGCTGCTGGGGCTCAGACTTCTCCGGCGAAGATCTCTCCTTCGGTGCGCCGCCGTCGGCAGGATGTACTGGTGGTCCTGAGCGCAATCGCAGTGCTGACTCTTCTCTGCACCGTTGCCTTCGGAAGTGTCTTCCTTGTTCCGTTTCTGCTGTCGGCAGCTTTACTTGTTGGCTATGTCTTCCTGCTCAATCAGGCAAATCAGTCCGCCGGAATGGTGCAGCAGAGAGCCCAACGAAGTGGCCTGGTGCCTGCCTCCTCACTTCCGAGCAGCCTGCAGACTTCAACCGTCGGCCGTGCAACTCCAGCCCCGCGACGAGTCGCAAACTAACACCAGCCTTGCCGGCTTCTTGGGTAAGCCCTTCCCCGGCTAGTGTCAAGGTTCCTTTCCTGGGGGTGTAGCTCAGTTGGCTAGAGCGCTTCGGTCGCATCGAAGAGGTCGTGAGTTCGATTCTCATCACCTCCACCAAAAGGTCCTCATTCGAACCCCGGTCTAGCAATGGACCGGGGTTCGGACAGAGCCCTATAACTTGCAGAACTGTTGTCAGATCGACTCGACCTAACCGTTGATGTCAAACATGACGAACCCTTTGTTGAGGGCGGAGACATCATCAGCTCTGCGGGGGTTTCCGCAGGTAGTGACATGGCCCTCCATCTGCTGAGGCGGCTTGCAGATATTGACCTGGCTCGCCAGATACGGCGGGGGATTCAGTGCGATCCGCTTCCACGTGTATAGTAATTTGCTATACATATTGGTATACTTTTTGTATGGCCCAACTCGTCACTCGTGTAGATGAAGCGCTGATGCGCAAAGTTGATGAACTCGTTGCCCAAGGGGCAGCATCTAGCCGATCTGACCTCGTCAGAATGGGACTGGAGCGGATCATTGATGAACACCGCAGGCAGAGAACTGGGCGTCAGATCGCCGAGGCGTATCGACGAAGCCCGGAGACGCCTGCTGAACTCAGCGGGCTAGATGTCGCCACGAGGAGTTTGATCAACGAGGAGCCTTGGTGACGATCCCCCAACAAGGAGACATTTGGTGGGCAGAAATCGAATCTGCTCGCCGCCCAGTATTGGTGGTCACGCGCTCAGAAGCGGTCTCGGTTTTGACTGGCGTAGTGGTCGCACCTGTCACGAGGACCATCCGTTCAATCCCAACGGAGATCCAACTCGGCACCGAGGAAGGCCTGACCACGGAGTGCGTCGCCAACTTCGACAGCCTCCAACGTATTCAACGTGCAGCACTGACCGCCAAGATCGGTGAACTCGGTATTCGGGCTACCGAAATATGCCATGCACTTCGAATGATGAGCGACTGCTAGGTCTCGCCCTCCCGAGCAAGTCCCCACACAGTTCATTCTTGCTGCATCAATTGCTCTGCGCAGCAAACGCCTCTGCCGGCAGGTCCTTTTCGCCCATGGCTATTGCCTCGAGTACTCGGTCAATCACTGCTTGTGGCTGCAGGCCCTCGGGCATCTTTGGGGCCGTGCCCTCAAGGGCACGGGTTATGAGTCCCGTTTCGGTGTGTGGCGCCCGAATGTCAAGCACCCTGATCTTTTGTCTCCGTAGTTCTCGCGCGGCCACACCCATTGCCGTTTTGGCTGCGACCTTCGACGCGCAGTAAGCCCCCATGCCGGCAATCGTCATATCGGCGGCGACACCAGTAAATGAGGCAAGGAAACCCTCAGGGTTGAGACTCGTGGTAGCGAGCGAGATGACGTTTATCACTCCGAGAGCGTTAACAGCCATCACTTCTTGCGCAACCTCATCGGAAAGTTCACTGAAGTTGCCGAAAGCTACGACGCCCGTGCAATTGATGATTCCGTCCACGGATTGCCCCTGTGAAACAGCGGTCAAGGCCGCTGCGACTTCACCCCGCTTTGTGATGTCAGCAACCGCTACGGGAAGGTCACGCAGAGCAGCAGCCAGTGAATTGGGACTTCGAACTATGAGCCTCACGTCTGCACCACGCTGACTCAGATCGTGGGCCGTAAGTTGGCCGAGGATGCCTGTAGCGCCCAGTACCACAACGGTCTTATTAGCAAAATAATTCATCAGTTTCTCTCACAGGGTGGTCATCATGAACGTGCCGGTCTCAATGTCGTGCATGACTCGGAGCGAGTCAGTACCAACCTTCATTATGCTCTCGTTGTTGCTCGAACGGGTATCGACCTAGATGACAAGGTGGCGAACCTACGAGGCTTCTTCAGGGGTTCGAACAGAGTCCCATTACATGTCCGGCCGCTTGTCGCTGCATTCGGACGTTGTCTTGTAGCGGATCACGCGAGTTTCGATCATGACACTCCGCGCATGCTGTTGTTACGTGCCTCGTGAGTGAGTTCGGCGAGGCCAAGGACTTCTAACAAGGGAGGAAGGTACATTCCAAACCTGCCCCGATAGCCGTTTCGAAGTCCGTACCAGCCGCCAACCGGATTGTCGGTTGCTCGTCCAAATGCTTCGACGGTGCCAGTCGCTGGCTCCTTCTTTTCATCCGCAGCGCCGAGTGGCACCCAGTCACCCTGCGCAATGAGCCATGCATGCAGATCGTCAACTGCTCGCCACAAGTAGAGGAGCTTTGTCGACCCCACCTGGCATACCAATTCGTTTGGATCTGCATCTTGATCCCGATACATCTCGTACGCAGAGCTGCCCGGCGGAGTGGT
Source organism: Actinomycetes bacterium (assembly GCA_037141255.1). GTDB lineage: Bacteria > Actinomycetota > Acidimicrobiia > Acidimicrobiales > Microtrichaceae > IMCC26207. The sequence goes on from JBAXCX010000072.1 coordinate 4,086, forward strand.
CAACTTCCATGGATCTTCCTTGGTCCCGATAGTCACGATTGCTTCTCCTCTGACGTAGATAACGCCGCTATGAGTTGTCTTGGACCCCGTTTATTATGTCTTGGAGCCAGACGAAATTTCGGAGATCGCTGAGATCTTCCAAGCTACTCCCAACTCCTTGGCGGCTCGCAGGAATCGACATACCACAGCGGCCAAAACTCCGTTGGTATCAGCCAGTTGGCCAGTTCAGTAGGGTTCAATGTTCAGCAGCGAGGTTCCTCTGGGGGAGTCCTGCCAAGTCCAGTGCGCTAGGAACCTAGTGAACTTGTGCCGAGGAGGCGCTAGCGGTGCTCTTTCCAACGATGACGTTCGCGTTGTTCTTCGTCGTCGTGCTGGGTGTGAGCTGGAAGCTGAATGATCGCCCCACAGACTGGAAACTGTTTGTTCTGGGTGCCAGCTACGTGTTCTACGGCTGGGCTGACTGGAGGTTCTGCTTTTTGCTGGCAGGGTCAACCGTTGGCAACTGGGTACTTGCCCAAGCAGTGTTTCGGGCTCGCAATGATGTGAATCGTAAGCGCTGGATGCTCTGTGCGGTTGGGTTAAACCTGATTGTTTTGGGTTTCTTCAAGTACTACGGCTTCTTTGTGGAATCAGCGCTCACCGTGCTCGAACCCCTTGGGCTTGCGGCTACCCCCATGCTCATCAAAGTGGCACTTCCCATCGGAGTGTCCTTCTTTACTTTCTGCGCAATCAGTTACGTGGTGGACGTGTTTCGTCGCCACCAGGACACAGTCGCCTTGCTCGACTTTGCGGTCTACCTCTCATTCTTTCCGCACCTCGTAGCTGGACCGATTGTTCGAGTATCGGAATTTGTCCCACAAATGAATCACCGCCCGAGTGGGCAGACCGTAGATGTCACCCGTGCCGCCCGGTTGATTTGCCGGGGACTCTTCAAGAAGGTGGTGATCGCCAACTTTTTGGCAACCGCCATTGTTGATCCAGTCTTTGTCGCTCCGGGACAGTTCCGAAACTGGGAACTGCTCGTCGGTGCTTGGGCGTACGCGGTTCAGATCTACGCGGACTTTTCTGGCTATACCGATATTGCAATCGGCATCGCCCTGCTCATGGGCGTGAAATTTCCCGACAATTTCGATCAGCCCTACTCGGCTCGAAGCATTCAGGATTTTTGGCGGCGCTGGCATATGACACTGTCGAGATGGCTCCGTGACTATCTCTACATTCCACTCGGTGGCAACCGTGGCGGCCCACGCGCCGAGTACCGGAATTTGTTCCTGACCATGCTCTTTGGGGGACTTTGGCACGGTGCGAGCTGGACCTTCATTATCTGGGGCGCGTACCAGGGCATTGGGCTTGTGCTCGAGCGTCGTCATGCAGTTCGCCTTGAAGCCTTGGCACTTGGTTCCGCTGACCCTGGTATTCAAGTAGCTGACAACCCCGACGAGACTCAAGTGATGCAGCGAGCAACTCCGACCGTTGTGTCTACCGAAACCATGAACCCGTGGTTGGCTCGACTCTTGGTGTTTCACTTTGTTGTGGTGGGCTGGATCTTTTTCCGAGCCACCTCTGTCACCGGGGCTCTGGAGTACTTCTGGAGCCTGATAAGTAATTGGGGAGTCGGAACTCTGGTTACCCCGATGGTTTTGCTGGCAATATTTGTTGGCATGATCGGACAGTTCATTCCCCGTCGAATTGGCGATGCCCTGGAGTATCGAGCCTCTCAACTCCCGCCCATCGTGATGGCTATCGGGATCGGAATATTCCTTTTGGTAATCAACCTGCTTGGCCCGCAGGGTGTTGCCCCGTTCATCTATTTCAATTTCTAATGACTCAACAGCGATCAAACCAGCAGCGATCAAACCAACAGAGATCAACTCAGAATCCGCGGCGGCGACCCCGTCGCGTTCGCCGCACCCAATCAGCAGAGACTGTTTGGAAGGGTCTCGTCATCGCCCTGATCGTTTTTGTAGTTCTTGCTTCGGGAAACATGGTTGCATCAGCCGAGGGCATGCCGCTGGGCTGGCAGCGTTCAGTGGCTGTTGCAACCTCTGGGGTCATCGACCGGTTGACCAACCTGGTTTCACTGAATCGCCCCTATGACTGGGCGGCACAGCAACTTGGCGTGGAGCAAAAAAATGCAGACTTTGAGTTCCGGGCAACTGAAGAGCCTGCTCCGGAAGCCACTGCTACAACCACCACGCTTCCGCCCGTTCGTGTGCCCACTGCCGCCGAGCCACTCAACGTGGTCGTGGCAGGAGACTCCACGGCAAAAGGCCTTGGCGATATGTTGAAGTCAGAAGTGACAGACATTCCTGAACTCAAGATCACGAATTACGGCAAAGTCTCTACTGGCTTGGCTCGCTTCGACTATTTCAACTGGGGTGCTCGGATGCAAGAGATCGTTGCAACGGATGCTCCCGAAGTGACGCTCTTTATGGTGGGCGCGAACGACGGTCAGTCCATTCTTGAAGGTGACGGCACCGTGGTTGCTCAATATGGATCTGCCGAATGGGAAGAACAGTACCGAGCGCGCATCGCAGGAATCATGGACCTCAATCAAGGCCAGGGCCGGCGCCTGATATGGATCGGCGAACCCAACGTCAGTAATCCTGACATTCAGCAGGCAGTGCAGACCGGCAACCGCATCGCCCAAGAAGAAGCCAAGACTCGACCTTGGGTGTCGTATTTCGATGTGGCCAAACGTGTTGCGGGCCCTGATGGCGGCTTTGCGGACTACATCACCTTGCCGGACGGAAGCACTGCTCGATGCTATGCCGGCGATGGCGTGCATCTGAGCGTGAAGTGTATGAATCGCGTGCTGCAGGACCTAGTCCCGACCTTGACGGGGCTCTATGGATCCACGACCGGCTCCTCCACCCGAAGCACCCTTCCTCCGATGACGGTTCCCTCGACCACGGCAAAACCCAAGAACTAGGTCAGTGCAAAAACTGGTGCGCTTAGAGCAGACTCTGCACAAGCGCCTCGTGAAACCAGATGGCGCACATGGCACCCAGAGCCAACGCTGGCCCAAACGGAAAACGACTGTCCTTGCGGGTCAGCAGAGCGACCACGCCCATGAGTAATCCAAAGAGGCTGCCAAAGAGCAGTCCGTAGATGGGTAGGAGTGGGTGGAGCCAGGCCAAGAACATCCCTAACAGCAGCGCCATGCGAACATCTCCGAAGCCCAGCTTGCCGGGGGCGATCAGCCAGAGCAGAAAGAACAGTAAAAAGGCTCCGGCGGCTCCCCCTAGCGCATACAAAATTTGGCTCGGATCACCGAGTCCAATAGAGACTGCGCTGATCAGAACCAATCCGATCGCGGCCCCAAGCCATGGCATCCAATACGGGATCAGCCAGATTCGCAGATCCACAACAGAGATTGCCGCAAGGACTAAAACCAGCCACAGGTAGGGCACGGCTACCCAGCTGTCATCTAGCAACCACAACGTCAGCACGAGCGCCGCAGGAACTCCAATCTGAAGAAGCGGAACCGTGAAGGGAAACTTCCTACCGCAGCTCGTGCAGCCCCGAATCCAACTCAGCCCAGGAATGGTGTCTACAGGGGTGCAGACTCGATGACACCTCGAGCAGATGGCTTGTCGATAGACCGCACGGATTTTCACCGCCGGCGTTGTCGCCGTGCCATCCTCGGAGCCAACGTCACGAGGCGTGAGCGGTCGCAGTTCCTTGAACCGGTGAAGCGGCAGCGTCATCAACCAAGCAATGACAACTCCGCAGACGGCCACCGCAATGAGTTGCATTAGGCCTCAAGCAACTTCTTGGCCAAAGCACCTGCTGCTGCTCGGTCAATTTTCTGGGCTGTAGTCAACGGCAAACTCTGAGCGATGACCACCATGTCGGGTAGCTTGTACTTTGCGATCAGGTGGCTGCCATGCTCTCGCAGTTCCTCGAGCGTGGGCGGCCGCTCGGGGTCTTCAACGCAGAGCATTGCGAGTCCAAGCTCGCCCAAAATCTCATCGGGGTACGGAATCACAACTGCCGAAATCACTCCCGGGTGCTCCAGAAGCGCAGCTTCAACTTCGGCTGGAAACACGTTGTACCCACCACGGATGTACATCTCGCTTCTTCGGCCGGCCAGCATGACCCGGCCCGCGGAATCCATGCTGCCAAGGTCTCCGGTTCGCAACCATCGATCTGCTGTGAGCGCAGAATGAGTTGCGCTTGGGTCGTTCCAGTAGCGCTGCATGACTGCAGCCGATCGGAGCTGCAACTCGCCAACTTCACCGGTTTGCAGGGGTGAATCCTGCTCGTCGGCAATGCGTACCTCAACCCCAGGCCGGGCAATGCCAACTGTTTGCAACCCGTCCTCTTCGGGGGAGTCAAAGGCAGTTGCTATGCCGACCCCGCCCGATTCTGTAGAGGAGTAACGAATCGAGTAGCCGGCACCAAAGCGCTCTCTTGCCTCACGAACTAGTGAGGGTGCAGAAGCGGCGCCGCCAGCAATAATCGATGTCACGCAACTGAGGTCAAGCGAATCCATCAGTGGTGAGCGCAGCATGAGCGCAAGCTGAGGTGCAACCACTCCCAGTGTGGAGATGCGGTGCTGGGCCACAAGCTGAAGCGCATCCTCTGCCCTCCACCTCGGCATCACGTGCAAGGTATTGCCCAAGCGCAGGTACCAAGGCAACTTGGTGGACATCCCGACATGCGCAAACTGAGTTGAGGCCAACATGGGTGATCCGCCACCCCAGCGTTGCTCAGCCCCCGGCCCAAGATCAATACTCTGAATGCCTCGAAGCTGCGAAATGCAATACACAGCGGCCTTGGGTTGACCAGTCGTGCCCGAGGTAAAGCAGATCACTGCTGCATCATCATCTTCTGCTGGCCTAGAAATCCCGCTTGCGGTTGGCTCGCCTGCGGTCGGCTCAACTGCGCGTGATCCAGGTTTCATCACTGCGATCTCTGCCCGAAGGGGTAGTCCGTCGAGCAACGTCGGGTCGGTCAGCGTCAGACGCGCCCCGAGCAGCGAGATCAAAGTTGCCCGTTCAGGCACGGACAAGGTCGGACTGATTCCCGCAAAAACTGCACCAAGTCTTGAAACTGCCACTGCGGCCACGACCCAATCGCCGCCAGAGGGAAGTAGCAATCCAACACGGTCTCCGAGGGCAACTCCACGCTGTGAAAGTTGTACTGCAAGCGCATCAGCAGCACGGTCGAGTTCTTCATACGTCAGGACCCCGTCCGCTGCGACAACCACTGCTCGGTCGCCAAAGCGTTGGCCGGCCTCACGGGCGATCTCACTGAGCACGGCCCTGATCGTAGGGCACCGGCCCTTTGCAACGGCGTCTCCCGCTATGGTCCAGAGCCTATGGAACCAAATCCTCAGTCCATTCTTCTCACTGGCCGCACTGCACTAGTCACGGGCGCCGCAAGAGGAATCGGTCGTGCTACCGCGCTGGCCCTAGCTCGTTTTGGGGCAGATGTTGCTGTGTGTGATCGCCTAGGCGAGGAACTTGCAGAGACCGTTGCCGAGATTGTTGCGCTCGGCAAGCTTGCGCCGAGCGCCGTGCTTGACGTTCGAGATACCGAGGTGGTCGAGGCCTGGGTGCAGGATCTGGGTGAGCAATGGGACCACCTCGACATCCTGGTCAATAACGCCGGCGGCGGTTTTTATGCACCGGTCATGGATGTGAATACCAAAGGTCAAGCGGCCCTGATTGCAGAGAACTTCACACAGGTTGTCGAAGTGACGCGCTGTTGCGTTCCCCTACTTGCAGCGGGTGCAGCAGCGGGCGGACCGGCTGCAGGTGGGGCGTCGATCATCAACATCACCTCGGTCGAGGCTCATCGCGCCGGCCCGGGGTTTGGCATTTACTCAGCCATGAAGGCAGCAGTTGCCAATATGACTCAAACCTTGGCTTTGGAACTTGCGACACAGAAAATCAGAGTGAATGCAATCGCGCCTGACATGATCCCAACCCCCGGCGATGGTTGGCTCATTCAGGATTCCGAAGCGTTGACTGGAACGACTTGGGCTAAGACTCCGTGGCCAGAAGAGGGCCACGCTGGCGATGTTGCCGCTGCAGCGGTTTGGCTGGCTGGTCCGATGAGTAAGTTCGTAACCGGCACCACTGTGCACGTGGATGGCGGAACTCTTGCCTCCTCTGGTTGGAAGCGACCCACTGATGGTGGTCGCTGGGTTCTCTAATTGGCTGACTGCGCCTACTATCTGACGACCCGTCAGAAACAACTGAACTGAAACAGGAGTAGTCATGGAGTCAGCAGCACCCGGAGCACCGCTAGCGGGCCTTCGAGTAATTGAGTTTTCACTCCTAGGGCCCGGCGCCGTTGGGCTTCATCTGGCCGACCTTGGTGCAGATGTCATCAAGGTGGAATCGCCTCAGGGTGACTACATCCGGCAGATGACCTGGCCCATCATCGAGGACTCCTCGCTCTTGCATTGGCATATCCATCGTGGCAAGCGCTCTCTCACGTTGGATTTGAAGACAGAAGAAGCCAAAGACGTATTTCGTGATTTGGTTCGAGATGCCGACGTAGTAATCGAGGCCATGCGTCCGGGAGCGCTGGCGAAGCGCGGGCTTGGTTTTGAGGACCTGAAAGAAATCAATCCTCGGATTGTTTTTTGCACCATCTCTGGTTACGGAATGACTGGGCCCTACGCCGATCTTCCGAGTCACGGGATCGCCTATGACACGTGGGCAGGATTGGTCAAGCCGGGCTACACCGAGGATGGCCTTCCGTTTATCCCTGAACACCCATCGGTAGGGATTCATGCCGGCCCCCTATTTGCCGCCTTTGGTGTGTTAGCTGGAGTGACCCGTGCCCGTGAAACCGGCCAAGGTTGCTTCTTGGAAGTTGCTCAATCAGATGCATCTGCTGCGATGGACTGGCTCCGCAGCGAGACGTTCAAGGCTTACGAGAGACCAGAATCAGAAGTCACCGGAAACAAGGCCGATAACTACGAGCGCCGAGCACCAGGAACTGCTGGCATGACAACAGGCGTTCGCTATCAGATCTACGAATCCTCTGACTCCCACATTTTGTTTATGGCCTCGGAGCAAGAGTTCTGGAAGAACTTCTGTGCAGGCGTTGACCGGATGGACCTGTTCGACAAGTGGCCAGGATCAAAGTTCGGTGATCACGCAAAAGACAATATGGAGTTGCGCAAAATTCTGGCCGAGATCTTTAAGACGAAGACCACTGCTGAATGGGTGATTTGGTCCGGGGAGCACAACACCACAATTGCGCCCGTCAACACACCCGAGACTCTGGCACAGGACCCACAGTTCATCGACCGGCTTGGGTTCATGCCATATGAGACTCATGGCGCAGACATGATCCCGTACCCGGTGAAGTTCTTGGGCGAGGATCCCGTTGATCCCACGCCCGCACCAACTGCAGGCCAGCACAATGATGAGGTCCTCAAAGAGGTGCTCGGCTACACCGCAGAGAAAGTGGCTGCTCTGCGTCAGGCCGGAGCACTCGGTGAAGGCAGATGACTGAACTGCCGGGAATGCTCGAGGAAGGGTCCCGTGTTGACCTTCAGTATGCGACGATTCCTGCGCTGCTCCGTTCTGTGGCCCAGGACCGTTCCGCTGCGGAAGTGGTGGTAGATCACTCCTGCGAGCCAGTGATGAGGATGAATTATGCGGAGTTACTCGACCGGGTGAACAAACTTGCCGCAGCGCTCATCAGCGAGGGAGTGCAACAGGGCGATCGCATTGCTATCTGGGCACCGAACTGCTGGGAGTGGATCGTGGCCCTGTTGGGGCTGCAATCTGCCGGTGCAGTTCTGGTTCCGCTCAACACTCGCTACAAAGGCCTAGAGGCGGCGGACATCCTGCGTCGAAGTCACGCTCGCATGCTCTTTACGGTTGAAGGGTTTCTTGGCAACGAGTACGTATCGATGATCCGAGCGACTGAAGGCGATCTGCCGGCGTTAGAGAGAATTATCCTGTTGCGAGATGCGGGGCTACGTCCTGAGCAAACCTGCACCCTGGATGAATTCATGGCAGAGCATGCAGAAGCGGCTGATCAAAGCGCCGTGACGGCCCGGGTTGCACAGATCTCCGGAGAAGATTTGTCTGATCTGTTGTTCACCTCTGGCACCACTGGCCAGCCCAAGGGTGTCATGCTGACCCACGCGCAGACTCTGCGAGCGTTCGGCGACTGGGCTCAAATTGTTGGCCTACAAGATACCGATCGCTATCTGGTCATCAATCCTTTCTTTCATGCCTTTGGATATAAGGCGGGCATCATCTCCTCGTTGATTTCAGGTGCAACGCTGGTTCCGGTATCTGTGTTTGATCTCGATGTGGTCCTTGATCTCATTGAGTCTGAGAACATCTCTGTGCTTCCCGGACCTCCGACGATTTATCAGGGCTTGCTCAATCATCCTGGGTTTGATCCCAAGCGAACGACATCGCTTCGTCTGGCGGTTACCGGCGCAGCGGTAGTTCCTGTCGAACTGGTTGAGCAGATGAGAGACACGCTGGGGTTTGCAACAGTGGTCACTGCATACGGAATGACCGAAGCATCGGGAATTGCGACGACTTGTCGTCGCGAAGACGCCGCTGCACTCATTGCAAGCACCTCGGGTCGCGCCTATCCAGGGGTGGAAGTGCGAGTGGTCGATGAGACTGGTGCAGAACTACCCGCATCCGAACCAGGAGAGGTGCTCGTTCGCGGGTACAACGTCATGAGCGGCTATTTCGAAGACCCTGCCAAGACTGCCGAGTCCATTGACTCTGATGGTTGGTTCCATACTGGCGATGTCGGGGTGATGGACGTCAATGGCTACCTGCGCATCACGGACCGCATCAAGGACATGTTTATCGTTGGCGGGTTCAATGCTTATCCGGCAGAGATTGAGCGCCTCTTGCTGCTACACCCAGAGATTGCCCAGGTAGCAGTTATTGGCGTACCCGACGAACGCTTGGGTGAAGCGGGCTATGCCTACGTGATTGCAACCAGCGGGACCGTTCCCGACTCGGCCGAGATTATTTCTTGGGCTCGAGAGAACATGGCGAACTTTAAGGCACCTAAATATGTCGAGGTTGTTGACGAGCTACCTCTCAATGCGAGTGGCAAGGTGTTGAAGTTCGAGTTGCGCGACCGTGCGCTTCGATCAATTGAGTCCTAGGAGTAGTAAGTATGAAGTTTTGTCATGGTCTCATCGGTGCTCCTCCAAAGGAGTGGAACCGACTCGCACGGGCTTGTGAGGCCGCCGGGTTCGATTCAGTCGCAGTATCGGATCATGTGCTCTTTCCTGCCACGCTCGAATCTAAGTATCCCTACACGCCCGACGGCACGCCGTTGTTCAGCCCAGATGAGGACTGGCCAGATGCTTGGGTAGCGATTGCATCAATGGCAGCGGTGACTACCACGCTTCGATTTATTACCAACGTGTTTGTGCTGCCCTCTCGCAACCCGTTCCTTGCAGCCAAGTCAATTGGCACAGCCGCGTACCTGTCAGAAGGTCGGGTTGGGTTAGGGGTCGGTGCCGGGTGGATGCGAGAAGAGTTTGATCTGCTTGAACAACCATTTTCGAAACGCGGCAAACGCATGGAAGAAATGATTCAGGTCATGAAAGCTCTCTGGACGGGCGAGATGGTTGAACACCACGGGGAATTTTATGATTTTCCTCCCGTGCAGATGCGACCCTGCCCGCCAGCGCAGATTCCAATTTATGTTGGTGGTCACTCCGATATTGCGTTCCGTAGAGCAGCCACAATCGGCGATGGCTGGCTTGGTGTGCACTATTCACCTGAAGAGTTACTGAACTACTGCACGGTATTGCAACAAGCCCGAGAAGATGCTGGGACTGCTGACAAGCCCTTCGAGATCATTGCGTCACCCATGGCGGCACCCAAGTCTGACTTACTCGAGGAACTTGCCGCTGCCGGAGTGACGTCAATCCTGACTTCTTCGTGGATCTCGGGTGGGATGACCGCACCCGAGGTGAGCCGTGCCGAAGAGATGATCGCTGCATACGGTGAGCGCTTTATTAACTGATCGCTCCATTCACTGACAAGATGTGTGAGTGAATTCTGAGCCGCGTGATGTTGGCCCCATCGAGGGCCGCGAGGTTCCACAGTCTCAGGCTGAATTTAGCGAGGCGCTAGAACAGATCCGTTCTGCTGGGCGCACGGGTCGCCCAAATTCGCGCCCATTACCGAGTTGGGTGGAACGACTCGCATGGATCCTCGATAGCGTCTTTCGAGTTCCTGGTACGAGTGACCGGCGAGTAGGTATCGATGGTCTGCTCACGCTTATTCCCGTGGTGGGTGACGCCGCTGGAATTGCTCTTTCGATGTCGGTGTGCGTTGCGGGAGTTGCTGCTGGAGTCAGTGTTCCAACGTTGCTCAGGATGCTTGTGAACGTGGGGATTGAGGCACTCGTGGGACTGATCCCCTTTGTTGGTGCCCTCTTCGACATGGTCTACAAAGCGAACATTCGTAACGTGGTTTTGATCGAACGTGACCTAGCCGACCGCAGGGCAACTCGAAGGTCATCGCTTGCAGTGCTGTCGCTGATGATTGCTGTGGTGCTGCTGGGACTGCTCTTCGTCGTGATGACTTGGTTTGCGGCAATTGCAGTCTTGGTTTGGTTTTTCTCTCGACTCTTCTAGCTTATGGGCTGTGAGTAACGCGGCGGAGTCCTCAGAGAATCCCGATCTTCGGGCAGTCGATGGCCGAGTTCCAGGCCGTCGCGGCATGGCGACGCGGCAACGACTCCTGGAATGCACGAGTGATCTACTCGAGACAACTTCATATCGTGATCTCAAAGTGGTGGATATTGCGAGAGAAGCAGGCACCTCTCCGGCGACTTTTTATCAGTATTTTCCCGATGCGGAATCGGCGCTGTTGGCACTAGCTGATCGGCTGGTGGGGGAGGGTGGTGAGCGTCTGGTTCGGCCGCTCCGTGGAGCCGACTGGCGGAGCGAGAATGCGTATCTGACCTGCGAGGCAGTCGCCGGTGCGTTTCTAGATTTTTGGAAAGACCACTCGGCCTTGATGGCGGTCATTGACCTTGCGGCCCTCGAGGGGGACTCGCGTTTTCGGGATTGTAGAATTCAACTTTTGAATACGTTCACTGT
>JBAXCX010000073.1:0-15082 GCA_037141255.1 Actinomycetes bacterium
GCTGGAAACCGTCCAAGTTGACGGCATGTGTGCCGAAGTGTTCCTACCCGCAAGAATCAGCGAGGATCTGGCTGCCCAAGCGGAGCAGATCGGCCGGCAGATTGCAGAGTTGCTCGAAGCAGTTGGGGTATTTGCTGTGGAACTCTTTGTGTCCTCGGGCGAACTATTGATTAATGAAATCGCCCCTCGGGTGCATAACTCGGGCCACGTCACGATTGAGGCTTCCGCCACCTCGCAGTTCTCGCAGCACCTGCGAGCGATTCTGGATTGGCCGCTCGGGCCAACCCACTCGCTGCAGCCGGCAGCAGTCATGGTCAATGTGGTCGGGGCCGAAACTGGAGACCCGCGGGATCATCAAGCTGCCGCGCTGAGGGCAGTGCCCGAAGCACATCTGCATCTCTATGGAAAGGCTTCTCGACCTGCAAGAAAGATCGGTCATGTGACCGTGACAGGTGAGAGTCTTGAGCAGTGTCGAACATCTGCAGCGCTAGCTGCGGCAGCATTGTCTGCAGGAAGGATCACTACATGACTACTAGCGAGCAGCAAGTCGGAATCATCATGGGCAGTTCCTCTGACTCGGGGATTATGGAAGCTGCAGCACAAGTGCTGAGCGAGTTCGGTGTGGGTCACGAGGTCCGCGTGATTTCCGCCCATCGAAGCCCAAAGAAGATGGTGGAGTATGCGAGCAGTGCCAAGGCCCGGGGCTTGCGAGTGATCATCGCAGGCGCCGGTGGCGCTGCGCATCTGCCTGGGATGGTGGCCTCGCTCACTACGCTGCCGGTGATTGGCGTGCCAGTTCCCACCAAACACCTCGGTGGCGTGGACTCCTTGCATTCCATCGTACAGATGCCAAGTGGCGTACCCGTGGCGACCATGGCAATTGGTGGTGCTCGCAATGCAGGCTTGTTTGCCCTGAGGATTCTGGCCCTGAGCGATGATCGCCTAGCTGAACTCTTAAACCAGGATCAAGAGGCACTTGAGCAGCTTGCGATCTCGCAGGATGCAGAGTTGCAGCAGCGCCCAGTCAGCGAATGATCAAGACTGAATGATCAAGACTGCACTGGTGCTTGGTGGCAGCAGCGAGATTGCCCAAGCGATACTTCTCGAACTCAAACCACAGGGCCTACAGCGTGCGGTTCTTGCTGTGCGGAGCCCCCAAGAAATCGAGCCGCTACTGGACTCGCTGCTACCTGGATTAGACCTAGCCGTCTGCACCTGGGATGCAACCGATGCCAGTGACAGCGCACAGATGGTTGCCGAGGCGGGAAGGACTCTGGGGCGGATTGACCTCGTGGTCTGTGCAGTAGGAATGCTCGGGCATCACGCTGGTCGTGGCATGACCCAGGAAGCAATCGGGCTCATGGTGCAAACAAACTTTGCTGGGCCAGCGAGTGCCCTGTCTGCTGCAGCAGAGTTCCTAGTCGAGCAGAACAAGGCTGATCGCTCCCAAGAATCGACCCTGCTGGTGTTGTCATCGGTAGCCGCAGCGCGACCAAGAAAATCGAATTTTGTCTATGGCTCCACCAAAGCAGGCCTTGACTCGTTTGCCCGTGGTTTGGGGGATGCTCTAGTTGGTACCGGGGTGCGCGTCATGGTGCTACGCCCAGGGTTTGTGAGATCTCGAATGACCACGGGACTTGAGCCAGCACCGTTCGCCTCTGACCCGAGGCAGGTGGCCGTGTATGCGGCACGCGAGCTAGGCAAGAAACACTCGAAAGAGTTGATCTGGATTCCTAGGAAACTGGGCCCGCTTTTTGCAGTGTTCACCAATATTCCCTCGGCGCTCTGGCGAAAGATCGCCGCCGAGCGCTGAGGACTGAGCGCTGAGCCAGACCGGTGAGGAATTAGGGGTAGCTCTGCTTCCATCCACCAGGCAGATCAGAACCTTCATCAGCGTCATCAAGCCACTCGATGATCTCTGGAAGGGCGAGTTCCTCCGCGCTATCGGTAGCAACGGGTTGCTCTGCTTGCTGAGCGGCAATGCGTTTACGAATAGCTCTGCGTGACAGCTTTGGATGGTTGCTGTGTTGGCGCTGCACCCCACCGAGTTCAAGTGCACAAGCAATGCACACCGCACCTCGAGATGCCCCATACGGAAACACAACGCACTCGGGGCAGTACTGGCTGCCGCAAACTCGGCAGATGTGCTCACCGGATGACATCGGGTGCTTTACACATGAGTACGACATGGATCACTGTTATCGACCAGAATCCGCACAAGCTTGAGGAACTCTGCTGTTCGGGTGGCCTGAGTAGTCTTCCTGAGCGAGAATATGGCGGTGACTGACGTTCCCAACATCCTTGCTGCCCGTTATGCCAGCTCTGACATGGCCGAGTTGTTCTCCGCCGAACACAAGGTGATCTTGGAGCGACAACTCTGGGTTGCAGTGATGAAGGCGCAGCGAGATCTCGGGATCGAGATCCCCGAGCAGGCGATTGCAGCCTATGAATCGGTGATCACTCAAGTTGACCTGGATTCCATGAACGAGCGCGAGCGAGTCACTCGCCACGATGTGAAAGCACGCCTCGAGGAGTTCTCCGACCTAGCCGGTTACGAACACGCGCATAAGGGAATGACCTCGCGGGATCTGACCGAAAACGTTGAGCAGCTTCAGGTTCGCCTGGGGTTGCAGATGTTGCTCAAGAGCAGTGTTGCGGCGCTGATGCGTTTGGCAGCGCTTGCGAGCGAATTTGACCAAACAGTCATCGTGGGCCGAAGCCATAATGTTGCTGCTCAGGCCACCACGTTAGGGAAGCGGTTCGCCAACGCAGGTGAGGAACTGCTGATCGCAGTACGGCGACTTGAAGACCTGCTGGCAAACTATCCGCTGCGCGGGTTAAAAGGTCCGGTTGGCACGCAGCAAGATCAGCTAGATCTGCTCGACGGTGACAGCGAGCGCATGCAGGAACTTGAAACTGCGTTTGCGACACATCTTGGATTCGATCGAACACTTTCGAACGTGGGTCAGATCTATCCACGGTCGCTTGATCTCGAGGTTGTTTCTGCTCTGGTGCAACTGGTAGCTGGGCCATCCTCGTTGGCAATGACGCTGAGGTTGATGGCCGGAAACGAACTGGTCACCGAGGGATTCCGTGCCGGCCAAGTCGGTTCCTCGGCTATGCCGCACAAGATGAACGCTCGTAGCTGTGAACGTATCAATGGGTTTCGCATTATTTTGAATGGGCATGTGACGATGGCTGCCGGGTTGGCCGGCGAGCAGTGGAACGAAGGCGATGTCTCCTGTTCGGTTGTGCGACGTGTGTTGATTCCCGATGCGTTCTTTGCCACTGACGGCGCCTTTCAGACCCTGCTCGACGTACTAGGCGGATTTGGTGCCTACCCCGCAGTAATTGAGCGAGAGTTGCAGCGCTATCTGCCGTTCTTGGCAACAACCAAAGTCCTGATGGCATCGGTGCGGGCCGGGGTTGGACGAGAAGTTGCTCATGAGGCAATCAAAGAACACGCCGTGGCAGTAGCACTCGAGATGCGTGAGCAGGGAAGCGAGGGCAACGACCTGATCAACCGCCTTGCTGCAGACCCCCGCTTAGGCCTTGACCTAGATGCGCTGAACGCGGCGCTGGGTGCGCCTCTTGAGTTTGTTGGCAATGCAGTCCCGCAGACGGCGGCGTTTGTGCTCGCTGTGGAGCAACTCGCGGCCAAGTACCCCGAGGCGGCGCAGTATCAAGGGGAAGAGATTCTGTGAGCAGCCTGTCGGTAGTTCCTGACTTGGGCTTGCCGCATGTACATAGCGGCAAAGTGCGTGATCTTTTTGATGCCGGCCAGGGCCAGTTGTTGATGGTGGCCTCGGACCGACTCTCGGCATTTGATGTCGTGATGAACGAAGCAGTTCCTAATAAGGGGCGTGTGCTGACCGCCATGTCTGCGTTTTGGTTTGATGAACTCAGCCAGATTATTGGTAATCATCTGATCTCGACCTCGCTAGATTCTCTTCCTCCTTCGGCGCAACTTCCCGAACTCGCGGGTCGAATCATGTTGTGTAGGCGAGCAGAGATGTTGCCCATCGAATGCATCGTGCGGGGGTTTGTCGCTGGTTCTGCGTGGAAGGAATACAGCCAGAACGGAACCATTCATTCCATGGCAGTACCTGCCGGGATGGCCGAGGCCGATCGGCTTGATGAACCAATGTTTACCCCTTCTACCAAAGCTGCAGTTGGTGACCATGACGAGAACATCAGCTTTGACGCTGCAGTAGAACTGATCGGCGGCGATTTGGCGGAACAGGCAAGGAGCCTGAGTTTGCAGATGTACTCGGTTGCTGCAGCCAAGGCCGAGGCTGCTGGATTTTTTCTTGCCGATACGAAGTTTGAGTTGGGCCTGATCGCAGATTCGAACGGCAAGAAGAACCTGGTGGTTGCCGATGAGGTGCTTACCCCCGACTCCTCACGGTTCTGGCTCATGCAGGACTGGCATCCCGGTTCCACTCCTCAAGGTTTCGATAAACAACCCGTTCGTGACTTTCTTGAGACGCTCATTTGGAACAAGACACCGCCACCTCCGGCCCTACCCCCAGCGGTTGTTCAGGCCACAGCGGACCGGTACCAGCAGGCCTATGAGCAGATTTGCGGGCTGGCGTTTGAGGATTGGCCCGGCGTGACCGGAGCGATTCCTTCGGTGTGAGAGAATCAGCAGATGATGTTCGACGTGGTAGTGGAAGTCCGTCTGCGAGCAGGAATTGCTGACCCTCAGGGGGCAACGATTGAGCGTGCTCTGCCGGCGCTTGGATTTGACGGAGTTACCGGGGTGTCTGTTGGCAAGAGCATTCGCTTTAGTCTGCAGGCCGCAGACGAATCTGCAGCTCAGGCGGCAGTCACCGACCTCTGTCACCGCTTTCTGACCAACCCAGTCATTGAGGACTCAGAAATTTCTCTTCATCCTGCAGAAGTAGCTGCGCACTAACAATGGCTACCAATGTCGCAGTCATTAGATTCCCCGGTACCAATTGCGAGTTCGACGTAGTCGAAGTTGTGCAGCAATTGGGAGCTCAAGCCCAGATTGTGTTTCATGATGAGCCAAGCTTGGGTAGCGCGGACGCAGTGGTCATTGCCGGAGGCTTTGCGCATGGCGATTACTTGCGCCCCGGCGCAATAGCAAGATTCTCACCCGTGATGGAAGCTGTCGCCTCGTTTGCAAAGTCAGGCGGGCCAGTGGTTGGAATCTGTAATGGGTTTCAAGTCTTGACTGAGGCAAATCTTTTGCCCGGTGCACTGCAAAAGAATGCAAGTCTGAAGTTCCGTTGTGGATTTACTGACCTGAGGGTTGAGAACTCAAACTCGGTGCTCACTTCTGAGGCTCAAGCGGGCGATATCTTGTCAATTCCCATCAATCATTTCGAAGGGAATTACACCTGCTCTTCTGAAACTCTGGCTGAACTCCAGGGAGAGGATCGGGTCTTGTTTCGTTACGTCACCAACCCGAATGGTTCAGTGGATGACATTGCTGGAATCTGTAACGAGGGCCGAAATGTGGTGGGCTTGATGCCTCACCCTGAACGAGCATGCCATGAGCTGCTTGGATCTCGGGACGGCATTGTCCTAATGAGTTCACTCTTAGGTGCAGCCGGCTTAAACGCTGCCGTGCCTCATTAGGCCGAAGCAACTCGAGAGATTCCAGCAGCCTTGAGTACTGCTGCTGGGACACCAAATTCTCGCCATGCAGCGTAGGAAATGCCTTTTCGCTGGCCGTAGCTCTTTGCTACTGCAATAAACTCTGGCTCAATTTCAGCCACCAAATCAGTGGAATTCTCTTCGATCTTTTTGAGTTCCTGTGCCAACTCAATTCGCTCTTGAAGCAGACTGAGGCGCTTGAGCGGGTCGAGCTTTGTCTCCAAGAGGTGGTTAATCTTTGCGAGTCTGTTATTGACCGAATCCGCAGTTTTAGGCCGACCAGCTGTTGGCTTTGTGCGCCGAATAGCCTCGAGGTATCCCTTAATTATCCTGCTTTCGGTTCTTCCTTCTGCCATTGCGGCCTTATGTTCTGGTGAAAGTGATTTAGGTCCTCGTTTTGCCATAGATATATTTCACATCATCTGCTCAATTATTTCAAGTCACCCTATTTGATCCCCTTCGGGAGTCGCGGAACCGATCGGCGCTGCGATAGCGTCCGCATATGGCCGAGCAAGGACTTGAGGAGTCACCCCATCGCGAGTTGGGGTTGACCGACGAAGAATACGAGCGAATCTGTTCCATCTTGGATCGCAAACCCAATCACTTGGAATTGGCGATGTTCTCGGTGATGTGGTCCGAGCACTGCTCCTACAAGAGTTCGCGAATACACCTGAAGCGATTCCCGACCGAGGCCCCATGGGTACTGGTGGGCCCGGGTGAGGGTGCCGGCGTGGTTGATGTAGGCGATGGGATCGGCGCTGCGATTCGAATCGAGAGTCATAATCACCCATCGGCGATTGAGCCCTATCAGGGTGCGGCGACAGGGGCCGGTGGAATTCTTCGAGATATTTTTTCGATGGGTGCCCGCCCGATTGCACTCATGGACCCGCTTCGATTTGGCCCACTCGATGACCCCCGCTCGCGCTGGATTGCCGAGGGAGTGGTCTCGGGTATCTCTGGGTATGGCAACTCTGTAGGCGTTCCTACCGTGGGCGGCGAGACGGTGTTTGATGAGTGTTACGCAGGGAACCCGCTAGTGAATGTGTTGTGCTTGGGCGTGCTACCTGTTGAGCGCCTCGTGCTCGGACGAGCCGAAGGGGTCGGCAACCTTGCAGTGCTGTTGGGGTCGACCACCGGGCGCGATGGCATCGGCGGAGTGTCAGTGTTGGCCTCGGCAGGATTCTCTGACGAAGCCTCGGACGCAGATAAGCGACCGAGTGTGCAAGTAGGTGATCCGTTCGAGGAGAAGCGTCTGATTGAGGCCTGTCTCGAGCTCTTGGACTCGAATCTGGCCGCTGGTGTGCAGGACCTAGGCGGTGCGGGGATTACCTGTGCAACGGCCGAGACTGCAGCCAAAGGCGGAGCCGGCATGGACGTGATGGTTGCGCCGATTCCTCAGCGCGAGCCAGGCATGCAGCCCTTCGAGGTGATGACCTCGGAGTCGCAGGAGCGCATGCTTGCCATTGTGGAGCCAGGAAATCTAGAAGCTGTGCTCGCAATTGCTGAGCGCTGGGAGATTCGAGCGAATGTCATTGGAATCGTCACCGACACCGGCCGGCTTCGCGTGCTTGACCAAGCGAACGGTGAAGTCCTTGCAGATGTGCCTGCAAAGGCACTCGAACAGGATGCACCCCTGTACGACCGTCCGCGCAGTGCTCCGGCAGATCTTGACCAACGACAGGCTGACTCTGCGAACTCCCTGGACGCGCCATCTGACCCGGGAGCCGACCTGATTGCGATGTTGGGCGACACCTCGTGGGTGTCTTCGCAGTACGACCATATGCTGTTTCTCAACACGGTTGAAGGCCCCGGTGGCGATGCAGCGGTTCTTCGTCTGAAGCACCCGTCTACGGGCTTGGATACTGGGCGTGGCCTTGCGCTGACCACCGATGGAAACCACCTATGGGGTGCGGTGGACCCGTATCGGGGCGGAGTGATGACCGTCGCTGAGTCGGTTATGAATCTGGCAGTAGTTGGCGCTCGGCCACTAGCACTGGTGAATTGTCTGAACTTCGGAAACCCAGAACACCCCGAGGTCATGTGGCAATTGTCCGAATCTATTGATGGGTTATCCGAGGCACTCTTGGCCTTTGGAATACCTTGCGTGGGCGGCAACGTCAGCCTGTATAACGAGAGCCGCGGCACTGATATTGACCCCACTGCAGTCATCGGTCTGCTCGGTGTGGTTGATGCGCTTGAGTCTCCACCGCCAGGCGTGCGCTTGGTTGAGGGGAGTCGCCTGCTACTGCTTGGTCACACCGAACCAGAGCTTTCGGGCTCGGCATGGGCTGCGCTGCATGGTCATCGCGGCCGTGGGCGCCTGCCCGAGGTCGACCTTGAAGCTGTGGCGAGCGTGGCCGATGCTGTCAGGGACTTGGTTATTGCTGGCTTGGTGCAAGGAGCACACGATGTCTCCTCGGGTGGAACTGCTGTAGCGCTTGCAGAGATGGCTGTTCGTTCCGGAGTCGGATTCACTGCTGCACGCTTGGCTGATCACTCGGATCTTTTTGCTGAATCCTCGGGACGCGCCGTGTTGTGCATCGACCCCGAAAAGCTTCGCGAGGTTCTTGACCTACTTGAGGAGCGCGGAATTGAGCATTCTCGCATCGGGGTTGCTGGCGGCAACCACATGAGCGTGAAGGGGCAGTTCGATCTGGGCCTAGACGAGGTGGCTGCTCGCTGGCGGGACCACTTGCCAGATGCACTCGGATCAGGGACTGTTCAGGGATAAGTCAGATGTCGGCCGGACGCTTTGCGCCGAGCCCGTCGGGAAGCCTGCATCTGGGTAACCTGCGAACGGCCCTTGCTGCTTGGCTCGTGGCGCGAGAAAGCGGTGCAGAGTTTTTGCTCCGGTTCGAGGATCTGACTACGGGTGCTGCCCCGGCAGCTCAAGCTGAACAACTACAGGACCTAGCCCTTCTGGGGATCACCCATGATGGCGAGGCGAGTTGTCAGTCCGAGCGAACCGAGTTGTACGCACAGGCAATCCACCAACTCGAACAGCTTGGTCTGACCTATGACTGCTACTGCTCTCGGCGAGAGGTAAGAGAAGCCGCAGCGGCACCACACGGGGCCGCACCCGAAGGCAGCTATCCGGGAACCTGTTCGCGCCTGACACAGGCAGAGGTGCGCAAGCATGAGCGCGCTGGCCGCCGCCCAGCTTTGAGGCTGACCGGTTCGGCTTGGAGTTCGGCTGCGATCCAGACGGACGATTTTGTGCTCCGACGAGCCGATGGCGTGGCTGCTTACAACCTGGCAGTCGTCGTAGATGATGCTGCTCAGGGTATTGACCAGGTTGTGCGAGGCGATGACCTGGTAGAGACCACACCAAGGCAGGTTCTTCTCCAAGGACTCCTGGGTTATCCCACGCCTACCTATCTGCATGTGCCGCTGGTCCTGGGCCTTGACGGCGAGCGGTTATCGAAACGACACGGCGCAGTTGGGCTACAAGAACTCATAGCCCTTGGGGTCACCCCGCAGCAGGTCTTGGGCTATCTGGCATCTTCGCTTGGCGCAACGCCACAGGACAGCCCTGTCTCGGCCGAGGCTGTTGTGAATGGCTTTTCGGCCCAGAACATCCCTGCTCGGCCTTGGGTTTTCGACCCCAACGAACTGCGTTCGGGGTGAGCCTCGGTGATGTGCGAACATGGGGATGTGCATTTTGATCCCGGCTTGGCTGAGGGTGAAGAACTCGATGAAAAGCCGGGGGAGGCCTGCGGCGTATTTGGGGTGTTCTCGCCCGGTAGCGCTGTTGCCCACCTAACCTTTCTGGGTATCTATGCGCTGCAACACCGTGGCCAGGAATCTGCAGGAATTGCAACCTCTGATGGTGATCATCTGACGGTTGTGAAGGACATGGGCTTGGTTTCCAACGTGTTCGATGACCGAACGCTGGCCGCCCTAGATGGCAGCTTGGCCATCGGCCACACCCGCTACTCCACCACTGGGTCAAGCATGTGGAAGAACTCTCAGCCGATATATCGCGATGTGGGTCATACGCAGTTTGCACTTGGGCACAACGGCAACTTGGTCAATACCTCTGAGCTAGCCGATCAGGCGGGCATGCTGCCTGGCACGGTGGGCAGCGATACTGATGCAATGGCTGAACTCATTGCCTTGGAATGTGAACGCATTGGCAATGAGGGTGAGTCAGACACGCTCGAACAGGCACTTGTAGAAGTACTACCCAAATTCAAGGGTGCATTTTCGCTGGTCCTGCTCGACCGCGAGCATGTCATTGGCGTGCGCGACCCTCACGGGTTTCGCCCGCTCTGCTTAGGCAAACTCGACACGGGATGGGTGCTGGCTTCGGAGACCCCCGCACTTGATGTGGTGGGTGCTCACTTTGTGCGCGAGCTCGACCCGGGTGAGATGGTGATCATCGATTCAGATGGCGTGCGTTCGGTGAGGCCATTTGATGATGAACGCGTGGAGCCCAAACTCTGCTTATTTGAGTTTGTTTATTTCGCTCGCCCCGATTCGCAACTCTACGGAAAGAACGTTCATCAGGCTCGAGTTCGGATGGGTGAGCAGCTCGCAGCACAGGCACCGATTGAAGCCGACATGGTCATGGGCGTTCCCGAGTCTGGAATCCCTGCAGCTGAAGGCTTCGCTCGTTTCTCCGGTACGCCATACGGGCACGGTCTTGTGAAGAACCGTTATATCGGACGCACCTTTATTGCCCCGACCCAAGAGATGCGCGCTCTTGGCGTGCGTATGAAACTCAATCCGCTCAAGGAGAACATTGCGGGGCAACGCCTAGTGGTCGTGGATGATTCCATCGTGCGGGGAACGACTACCCGAGCGATGGTGGCCATGCTGCGTGAAGCCGGTGCAGCCGAGGTGCATATGCGGATTTCATCTCCGCCGTATCGTTGGCCCTGTTTCTATGGCATGGATACTGGTTCTCGTTCCGAGTTGTTAGCGGCCAATATGGACGTTGAAGAAATCCGCACCTATCTCGGGGTGGACACGCTGTCGTATCTCACCTTGGATGCAACGATCGAGGCAGTAGGTGCGCCCGGTGCAGGATTCTGCACGGCATGTCTGACCGGGGAGTACCCCGTGGCGATTTCTGTGGACAGTTCGTCTTCGCAGGCAGCACCCACCCCTGAACCTGAGCCAGTGCGAGAGGCGCAAGCTCCGCTCACTCTGTTAGACGCTGGAGCAGGGTTACTACCAGCAGAAGAAGCAGCCCTTCTCAGCGCCGAGTCAAGTTCTGCGATCCAACAAGGAGACCGAGATACTGATGGGTGAAACCTATGAGGCCGCTGGAGTTTCCATCGGCGCTGGCGAAGCCGCAGTTGATGCCATCAAGGCCGATGTGCGATCCACGTTTCGACCCGAGGTCATTGGGGACATCGGTGGCTTCGGTGGTTTGTTTCGATTTGATCCAAAGAAATACAAAGATCCGATTCTGGTTTCATCTACTGACGGAGTGGGCACCAAAGCCTTAGTGGCACGATCAGTCGGCAAGTTCGATTCCATTGGAGTTGACCTTGTTGCAATGTGCGTTGACGATCTGGTGTGTCAAGGAGCCGAGCCGCTGTTCTTCTTGGATTACATCTCGGTTGGTCACCTTGATCCCACCCATATCAAGCAACTCGTCGCAGGCGTGGCCGATGGATGCCGTCAGGCAGGCTGTGCTCTGATCGGCGGGGAGATGGCTGAACACCCCGGTTCTATGGAGCCAGGGGAGTTTGACCTGGTTGGCTTTGCAGTCGGCGTAGTGGAGCGCGAACGCATGCTCACAGGGCAACTCGTGAAACCCGGAGATGTACTCATTGGTTTGCCCTCGCCGGGGATCCGATCAAATGGCTACTCCCTTGCGCGGCGACTGATGTTTGACATCGCTGGTCGGACTGTCTCGGACCCGGCTTGGGATGATCCACACGCTCCGACAGTTGGCGATGAACTCTTGATCCCCTCGGTAATTTATGCGCCCGCTATTCGGTCACTGCTTGATTCGGTTGAGGTTCACGCTGTGGCGCATATTACGGGTGGGGGCATGCCCGGAAACTTGAACCGGGTACTTGGGTCGCACTGTGATGCAGAGGTTGACCCCGGATCTTGGGAGTGGCCAAGAATCTTTACCGAGATGCAACAGATCGGCTCGGTCTCAACTGATGAGATGCGCAAGGTGTTCAACCTTGGCATCGGCATGGTTGCAGTGGTTCCAGCAAAGGTGGCGCACAAGGCAATCGATGTGCTGCGCACGAGCGGTCATCGCGCCCGCAGCATTGGCACGGTGGTTTCTGGCCACGGTGTTGTTCATTTCACGGCGTAGCTGTTCGTTTCACGGCGTAAAGGATTCCCTATGAGTTCCCCCCCTCTCAACAGCCCGAGCAACGGAGACTTTGTTGCTCCCCGATCGCATGGTTCGCTGTCCTCTTGGGATGACTACCCCGTGCATCAAGTTGCTGAGACCATTCGGCATTCCGCCACGAGTGATCGTAATTTTTATGATCGCTATTACTTCAACTGCCACTCCAACGACGGTAAGGCTTTTTTGATTTTCGGCCTGGGGCAGTACCCAAATCTTGGGGTTCAAGATTCCTTTGCAGTGGTCGTGACGGGTAACGACCATCGGGTAGTACGCGCTTCGCGAGAGCTCGGTGATCGCATGGAAAACCGCGTGGGTCCGCTACGGGTCGAGGTGATACGTCCGCTCGAGGAGTTGCGCATTGTCTGCGAACCGAACGAGTTTGATCTGTCCTTCGACCTGACTTGGGTTGGGGCAATGCCAGCCTATGAAGAGCCTCGGCAATTTCTGCGCACTCACGGCAGAGTGGTGTTCGACACCACGCGGCTGGCTCAGACTGGTCGTTGGTCAGGGACGATCACGAGCGGGGAGCACACCTTTGAGGTAACTCCCGATTCATGGTGGGGAACTCGCGACCGCAGCTGGGGAGTTCGGCCGGTTGGTGAAGAGGAACCTGCAGGGATTCGCACCGAAGGGCAGATGAAGGGTTTTTGGAATTACGTGCCGATGCAGTTCGATGATCATTCGATTTTGTACATGGTGAACGAGCATGCTGATGGGACTCGAGTCCTGGAAGAAGCAACGCGGATCTGGGCTGATCCAGACCGTGCCCCGGAGCACCTCGGTCGCCCGGAACACCAAGCGGTGGTCACTTCGGGCACACGTCATATTGAGTCCTCAACGCTGAGTTTTCCCGATGCGCCCGGTGGGGCATTCCAGATTCAAGTCACCGCGCTGCTCGACTGCTGGCTGATGTTAGGGACGGGCTATGGCCTAGAGCCGGACTGGCGCCACGGCATGTATCAGGGCGAACTGGTGGTGCAGGGGCAACGGGTGGACTACGAACAAGACAAGGACCGTCTATTCGGGCTGGTTGATCAGATCGGCCGCTTTGAACAGATCGGTGGGGTTGCCGCTGGGGCAATTGGTCACGGTCTGCACGAGTTTTTCTTCATCGGCGAGTTTCCAAAATACGACCTGACTGGTTGGGACCCTGCGCCCTAATCGGGTTGGAATTCTGGTCTCTACTACGTGAGTCGGGCCCGCGGGTATTAGGTTAGGGGCCGTTATGGCCGATACTCCCACTCCCGCATTTTCTGTCCGCATCCGAGTCCGCATGGTGAATGAGCCAGGCATGCTGGGGCGTCTAGCCGTAGCTATTGGCGACGTCGGCGGCAATATTTCTGGTTTGCGGGGTTTTGAAGTCAAGACCGCAACCCTTGACGAAGACATCGTGGTGAACTGTCGCAGCGAGGCTCATCAGGATCAGGTTCGCGGTGCAGTCGAGGGGATCGAAGGCATTGAGATCCTTGAGTTTGAAGACCGCACGTTTCATATGCATGAGGGCGGCAAGATCGAGGTACTGGGCTTAGCACCCGTTCGAGATATTGAAGATCTGTCGATGGCCTATACGCCAGGTGTGGCCCGTGTCTGCATGGAGATTGCAAAGAACCCAGAGCTGGCGCATCGCTACACGATCAAGCGCAATACCGTGGCCATTGTTTCTGACGGCACGGCCGTGTTAGGTCTTGGCGATATTGGGCCCGAGGCTGCAATGCCTGTCATGGAAGGCAAGGCGCTGTTGTTTAAGCACTTTGCTGGTGTGGATGCGTTTCCGATCTGTCTGGCAACTACTGACCCAGACGAGATTGTTGAGACTGTTCTGCGCTTGGGTCCAACCTTCGGCGGGATCAATCTGGAAGATATTGCAGCCCCTGGAGCGTTCGAGATCGAGGAGCGACTCGTCGAGTTGATGGATATTCCGGTGTTTCATGACGATCAGCACGGAACAGCAATCGTTGCGCTAGCAGCGTTGGAGAACGCGCTCAAGATTGTTGGTAAAGACATGTCGCAGGTAACCGTGGTTGTTGCCGGAGTGGGCGCCGCTGGCGTTGCTGTGTCAAAGATCTTGCTCAATGCAGGTGTGGGCAACGTCATTGGGTGTGATCGCCAAGGCGCAGTTCATACCGGCCGAGAGGGACTCAACAAGTCCAAGCAGTGGTTTGCAGAGAACACAAACCTTGAGAGTCTCTCTGGAACTCTCTCATCGGTGATGCCAGGCGCGGATGTGTTTATTGGTTTGTCGGGGCCTGACCTGATTACTCGTGAAGATGTGATTTCGATGGCCAAGGATCCGATCGTGTTTGCGATGGCAAACCCCGACCCAGAGATCCGTCCCGAGCTTATTCAGGATGTTGCCGCAGTCATTGCGACTGGACGGTCGGACTTTCCGAATCAGATCAACAACGTGTTGGCATTCCCTGGAATCTTCCGCGGCGCACTCGATGCTGGGGCTCGCAAAATCACCGAGAACATGAAGCTGGCTGCGGCTGGGGCAATCGCAGATGCGGTCAGCGCTGAGGACCTGTCGCCAACCCACATCATCCCATCAGTGTTTGATCCGGCGGTGGCGAGTTCGGTAGCTGTGGCGAGTGCTGCAGCGGCACGCGCAGACGGAGTTTGCCGTTGAGAGTACCGGCGTGACTGTTGGGGTGAAGCGGGTCTCGAATATTCTGGATCGCCGCTTTGAGGGGCACTGGAAGCAGGCCGAGATTGGGCTGTATGTCTTGGCGGCAGTAGCTGCTTGGATCGTGCGGTTTGTGCAAGACGATGCTTTTATTACGTATCGATATGCGCGCAATCTGGCCCGAGGTAATGGCCTGGTCTTCAATCCTGGAGAGCGGGTAGAGGGTTACACAAACTTTTTGTGGACGCTCATGCATGTCATCCCCGAGAAGCTGGGGTGGTCTTCGCCAATCTTTAGCCAAGTCATTGGTATTGCGCTCATGGTGGCCACTGTTGCGGTCACGCTTCGACTGGCTCGACGGTTGTTTAGTAGTCAGTCCTTTGGATTTCTGGTTGCGCTGACTCTGCTCGCGAATATGACGTTCTTGACCTATGCCACCGGCGGTCTTGAGACCATGCAACAAACGCTGTTGGTGGTCTCGGTTGCGGCGCTGTTATTGCCAGTGACTG
>JBAXCX010000074.1:0-14962 GCA_037141255.1 Actinomycetes bacterium
GCCCCCGCACAGCCCGCCCCGTTCCCGTCCTGAGCTATTGGGTTGCAGCGGGGTCGCATATCGGGCCCTGTGCAACCCAATGCCTTTTCAGCGCTGCTCGAAGTTGCTCGATGAGTTCCGATGGATCGTCAAGGTCTTGCCAACTGGCATAGATCATTTCCCAGCCCGCAGCAGTCAAACGATTGTGGCGTTGCCGGGCGACCCGTCCGCGTCTGGGCCCCCAGTGCCACAATTCTGAATCGGCTTCTAAGCCAAGCTTGAATTCCGGCCACGCACAATCAATCGAATACCCCTTCTTTTGTCCGGGACACTTCACGATGATCTGCCGCTCCGGCGCGGCTAGACCCTTCGCCTTGATGACTCGTTGGAGCAGTCGTTCAAAGGTTGAATCGGGAATCGGTCCCCGTCGATCTGGTCTTGCTAAGACCCTCAGCAACGCTCCACAGCCGGTGACCCCTGGCCGCCGCAACTGCGCGAGTGTTTCGCTGATCCAGCGCAGATTGAACCCCCTGCGAATTGAATCATCAAGCGCTTGTTCGACTTTGTCATCACTCACAACTGTGCCAAGGTCAACCAGAGTTTGCGCAACCGAGGTTGCGGGGATCCCCTTGATGGCTACGGGTGTTATTCGGTTGAATTGCCTTGAGCGATGGGTGAGAAAGGTGCGGCTCCGACGACTGCCCGAATGGGCCATGGTGATCTCAACTGGTGCATGAGCGAATCCGTCGAGACCATGCAACCTTGCAGCGCAACGATGTGAGGCAACACCACCGAGCGAGCACACTGCCAACATGACTTCCTGCTCCCAGGTCCAAGGCGCGCCGCCCGCCAGAAAGAGTCCTCGGGCAGGCTGTTCTACCGTGCCGTGCAGAAGTGCAGTTCTCAGCTGCGAGCGACTGACCCCAAACTCCCTTGCCTGAGCAGATGTGAACACTCCGTGTTGCGTGCCAGCCTTCTTGAGTAGCGCAGCCATGGGATTTGTAGGTGGCCCTGATTTGGCTACGGTACGGGAATTCACCACAGAAGCCTGCAGGCACGTGGCCAATTTGTCAGCGGGGAGGCCACCCCTTCCCTCAGAGCGAACCCAATTCACTTACTGGGTTGCTCGGGGGTCGATTCAGTTATTGGGTTGCGCTTGAGTCGATCTGCGACCGCTACGCAACCCAATAACCAAAATGCGCTGAGCCGGCCCTATTGGGTTGCACGGGGGTCGATCTGCGACCGCGACGCAACCCAATCCAAAAACAGAGCGCTGGTGTGTGGGAGCGCTGGTGTGTGGGAGCGCTGGTGTGTGGGAGCGCCGAACTACTCCGATTCGGCAGCTAACTCTTTGGCCCAGCGGTAGTCGGCCTTGCCGGAGGGTGACCGCTGGACTGCATCAACAAAGATCCAGCCTTTGGGCAGCTTGTATCGAGCAACCGACAAGTTTGCGTGTGCAGACAGCTCAGATTCCTCGACAGCAGCACCCGAAACGAGTTGCACCACTGCTACCACCTCTGCGCCCCAACGCTCGCTTGGCCGCCCGCATACCAGCACATCGGTCACAGCCGGGTGCGAGATGATTGCCATCTCGACTTCCTCTACAAAGATTTTTTCTCCCCCTGAGTTGATGCACTGCGAGTCACGGCCGAGCAGGTCGATTTCTCCGTCTTCACGCTTCACTGCGCGATCCCCCGGGACTGAATAGCGCGTGCCTTCGATGGTGGGAAAGGTGCGAGCCGTTTTGGGCGCATCGCCCAGATAGCCCAGAGGCACACTGCCCGCCTGCGCGAGCCAGCCGATTCCCTCGTGGCCAGCGTCAAGTACTGAACGGAGATCTTCAGAGACCACGTCTGCCCCGGGGCCTGGTTTGAACTGCCCCGTCGAAACACCGCCCTTCACTGACAGATGCGTGGCCTGAGCGCCAGTCTCAGAAGATCCGAGCGAATCGTTGATCAACAGATTTGGCAGCAACTCCAAGAACTCTTCTTTGATCGCGGCGCTCAGTGGAGCGCCGCCGTTGCCCAACACAAACATGCTGCTCACGTCGTACTCGCCGACTTTCAATTCCTCAAGCAGTGGCCGAGCCATGGCATCACCGACTACGACGATTGACATCACCCCCTCGCGAGCAACGGTGGTCCACACCTCTTTCGCATCCAGATTGTGACCCGTGGTCATGATGAGAGTGGACCCCGCGTTGAGCATCATGAAACCCGCCCATTGCGCAGCCCCATGCATCAGTGGGGGAAGTGGCATGAGTCGGAACCCGGAGTTGTTACGAGCTTTTTCTGCAATCTCCTCAGCAGTGCTCACTTCAATCCAGGTACCAACCTCTTTGCCGCCCATTGCGTTCATGAAGATGTCGTCCTGACGCCAGAGCACGCCTTTGGGCATGCCCGTAGTTCCACCCGTATAGACGATGTACAAATCCTCGGGGGAGGGCACCACGGGTGGTCCAGCGGGATCAGAATCTGCGATTACCTGTTCGTAATCCACCGCACCCTCAAGCAAGGGCTCACCAGAGGCATCTGCAACTTGGATGAGAGTGTGAATACCCGGCAGGTCTTCGAGAACCTGCGCCATCGCTGGAGCAAACACCGCGTGATAAATCACTGCCTTGGTATCTGCATCAGCGAGCAGATAACGAAGTTCCTCCTCGACGTAGCGGTAGTTCACGTTGAACGGAGCAGCTCTGGCTTTGTAGCAGCCGAGCATTCCCTCGATGTACTCGTTGCCGTTGTACATATAGAGCGCAACGTGGTCTTGGCCGGACTCATGGCGCCCAAGCTGATCGCGCTCTGTATGGCAGCCGAGACCTTGTTCATGTAGGTACGAGGCCAAGCGTCTCGTCCGGTCCGCAAGCTGACCAAAGGTGAATCGGCGGTCTCCAAAGACGAGTGCTTCACGGTCTGGAACTGCAGCAGCCACCACCTCGCTCACGAGCGCAAGATTGAACTGCTCCCGAGCTGGTGCGTCGTTTGATGCAGAGACTTCTTGGCTTCCCATTCTGATCCCTCATGGCAAAGAATCTGACGATGTGTCAGATTGGTCATCGTTCAGCGTGGAGACTAGACGAAGGGAGTTGGAGTTCGTCCAGCACCTTCAGAATCCGCATCCCCATTCGTAACCTCAGGAGAACCAACACATGGCCGAGCTAGTTTCAGGAAGATTTACGAACAAGGTTGCGTTCCTGACGGGCGCCGCATCGGGCATCGGTCGGGCAACAGCGCTGCGTCTTGCCGCTGAAGGGGCAAGCGTGTTTGCCGTTGATGTTGATGCTGCAGGCCTGTTGACCTTGCAGAAAGAAATTGAGGGTGCCGGTGGAATGGTGATCACTCGCACAGGTTCCATTGCAGACCGTGATGAATGCTTTGCGGCCGTTGAGCAGTGCGTCGCCGATTTTCAGCGCCTGGATGTTCTCGGAAATATCGCCGGAGTCTCTCGAGCCGAGCATTTTCCCGACCTGTCCGAAGAGCATTACCGCCGCATGATGGCGGTGAATACCGACGGCCCTTATTTCTTGTGCCAAGCAGCGATTCCTCACCTCCTCAAGGTGGATGGAAACATCATCAACATCGCCTCAAATGCCGGCCTGATGGGTACCGCCTATACCGTGGCCTATGCCATGACCAAAGGCGCGATTGTGCAACTTACGAAGGGCCTCGCGATGGAATACGCAAAGACCAAGTTGCGAGTGAATGCCATTGCCCCGGGTGGGATCACGACTGGGTTGACCAATGCGTTTCATATTCCCGAGGGAGTCGACGTGGATTTGATGATTCCCTATATGGGATTTCGCGGAATGGGCGACCCGGACGACATTGCCTCGCTGTTTGCGTTCGTTTCCTCCAATGACGGAAAGAACATGCACGGCAGCATCCTCTCGAGCGACCTCGGCCTGACGGTCGGCTGACGCTCACATGAGACTGAACTGAAGGTTGCTTACCCACCGAGTCGACTAAACAACTATCGACCCCCGAAAGGGTGCAGCAACAACAACCGCACCGACAGCAAGCACCACTGACGCAGACTCGAAGGAAATTTGATGGAAGAACAACTAGAGCCGACCGTGGATTCTGCGCAGGCTGCCCGCCCGGACCTGTCTCGTCGAGACCCGGAACAGACGAGGGTTGACATTCAAATTTGGTTGTCCGCCAAGTTGCCCGCGGGCAGCGAGCCCGAGGTCGACGAGGTGCATGTTCCGGAGTCAAATGGAATGTCGAGTGAGACCGTGCTCGTCGACGCATCCTGGGTTGTAGACGGCGAGCGAGTCGACCGGCCGTTGGTGTTTCGGATTGCGCCCGACGAGGCAGCCGTGCCCGTGTTCCAGAAGTACGACTTCGATTCGCAGTTTCGGGTAATGGCCAAGGTGCGCGAACTGTCAGATGTTCCTGTGCCCGAGGTGTTCTGGCTTGAAGAAGACTCAGCCCATATTGGAGCGCCATTTTTCGTCATGAGTAGGGCTTACGGCGTAGTCCCACCGGACGTGTTGCCCTATGACTTTGGAGATAACTGGCTCTTTGATGCCTCGGCCGAAGATCAGCAAAAATTGCAAGAAACCACCGTTGATGCACTCGTGGCCTTGCATGCAATCCCCGAAGCCGAAAAGAACTTTGAGTTCTTGGTTTCCGCCGCCAAGGGTTCCACCCCGCTCCGCCGCCACATCGCGGAGCTACGCGGGTACTACAGCTGGGTGACAACTGATGGCCCTCGCTCGCCACTCATTGAGAAGTGTTTCGACTGGCTCGAGGCAAACTGGCCCGAACAAGAAGGCCCTGCTGGGCTGAGCTGGGGAGACGCACGTATTGGCAACACCATGTACGCAGATTTTGAGCCAATTGCAGTTCTGGATTGGGAGATGGCCGGGATCGCCCCTCGGGAGGTTGACCTTGCGTGGATGATCTTCCTGCACCGCTTCTTTGAAGACATCGCTACATCGATGGGCCTGCCGGGTATGCCCGAGTTCATGCACCGCACGCAGATCGAGCAGATGTACCAGACAAAGTCCGGGTACGCCCCTCGGGACATGGATTTTTACACCATGTATGCGGCCCTTCGTCATGGTGTGATCATGAGCCAAGTGCAGCGGCGGGCCATCAGATTCGGTCAAGCAGAAACGCCTGCAGACATTGATGACCTGATCATGCATCGAGCCACTCTCGAGCAGATGCTCGAGGGAACGTATTGGGAGCGCGTGCTCTAGGGCTCTAGAGATCTAGTGAGCTAGACCCGCTCGATGATGGTGGCAGAGCCCATGCCGCCAGCGGCGCACATGGCCACTGCGCCGAACTGACCGTCACACCGCTCGAGTTCATTGATCATGGTCACGATCATGCGTGCGCCAGTGCAGCCAATTGGATGACCGAGTGAACAACCCGATCCGTTCACGTTAACAATCTCTGGGTTCAATCCGAGCACCTTGATCGCTGCGACAGGAACAGAAGCGAAGGCCTCATTGATCTCAAACGATGAGATGTCTGAGATGCTGAGTCCGGCCTTGGTGAGTGCCGCGGGGATTGCTGTTGTCGGGCTCAGGCCCGTTTCGGCGGGGGACAGTGAGGTGGATGCCCATCCGCGGATGACTGCTAAGGGCCTGAGTCCGTGCGCCTCGGCAAAGTCACGACTCACCAAGACGAGCGCCGCCGCCGCATCATTTAACCCAGAGGAGTTTCCTGCGGTTGTGGTGGCACCGTCATCAAATGGGTTGAGGAGCGGGAGGGTGGCGAGCTTCTCAAGAGTAGAGGTGCGGCGAGGGTGTTCATCCACGCTGAACAGTGAGCCATCGGCGAGGGGTACGGGGACGATCTCGTTGTCGAAGCGGCCCTCATCGATTGCGCGGATTGCGTTCATATGCGAACGGTATGCCCATGCATCAGCCTCTTCGCGGGTGACGCCAGCCATGCGGGCGGCATTGTCGCCCACGCCCTTAGATGTATTGAACGGCGGAGCGTCCTCGGTCTCGAGGTTCGCAGGAGAGAGCCAGAAGGTGGGCTGACCGTCGGGGCCTGGCTTTGAGGTGCCCGGTGCAGTGGACATAGATTCCACTCCGCCTCCGATTCCGGCGTCGATCATGCCGGCGGCGATGTTTGCGGCGATCCACTGTGTTGCGGCCATTCCCGATGCGCACCAGCGCTGCATGGCAACGCCGGGCAGGTTGACCATGCCGAGTTGGTTTGCGGCATAACGGCCGATGTTGCCGCCGCCCTGCATAGATTCTCCAAAACCAATGTCTTCAATGAGTTCAACCGGAACACCAGAACGTTCAACGGCAGCGCCCATTGCAATCTCGGCCAGCGTGAATGCATCAACGCCAGTCAGCGAGCCCTTGTATGAGGTGGCGATAGGTGTGCGAGCGGCTGAAACGATGACAACATCGGTAGACATGTGAATCTCCTCGGGACGAATCTGACAGTGCGTCAGATAGTGGCACTTCTTGGGCTCAGAACAAAACTCCGAGGTGTTTACTCAGGGCATCAGGACGCAGGGCTTCGGTCGCTCGCAGGGCCTCGCAGCGGATCGACAGCCAGGGCCAGTCACCAAGCACAAACTTCAACCAGTGGTTGCGAGGTGTGCTGTGGCCTCGACCGGAGAGTCTTCTCCTCCTGTCACGCCGCGATGCTGAGCGTATGCCCACCCGGGGCCGCGAAACACAAACGACAATCGGTCATGCCAGTTGTCTGCAGCGGCTACATCTTTGCGGATCTGATCGTGTTCATGAGCGGCAATCTTTAACGGGTTGAAGGTGTCGATATTGGTCGTGAGTCCATAAATCACCGGCTCGTCTTCGCGTTCGAAAGTACCAAACAGGCGATCCCAAAGAATCAGAATGCTCCCATGGTTCCTATCCAGATACTGCTTGTTTTTGCCATGGTGTACTCGGTGATGGGATGCAGTATTGAGCACCTCTTCGAGTGGGCCGATGGAACGGATTGCATCGGTGTGAATCCAGTATTGGTAGATCAGGTTGATCTGCCGCGAGGTCTCAATAAGTTCTGGACGTATTCCCAACAGCGACAGCAGCCCATACGGGACGAAGAGCCCAAGCGAGTCTGCCCAAGTTTGGCGAAGGGCAGTCGACAGGTTGTACTTCTCACTCGAGTGATGCACCGAGTGGATGGCCCACATAAATCTGGTCTCGTGCATGAAGCGATGATTCCAGTAGTAGACAAAGTCCCAGCCAAGGACTGCTGCACCAAGAGCGAGTGGCCCATTCCCGAGGTCTGGCAGTATGCGCTTCTTGAAGAGCTTCTGTGCAGAGGTTTGCGCGGCCCAAGTAGAGGCGGCCACAAGTCCGCCCGCTGCGATGGCTGCCACCACGCTGTTTCCGGCCACCTTCTTAGCCCGTCGCGCCCACTTGCGCTTTGGTTGAGCTGGCGCCGATGGCTCTTTACTCAGTCGGGCCTTGGTTGAGGTCCCGGCATCGCTCGCTAGGGCGTCTCGGGCGGGGAGTTCCCCGGGATTCTGGTCATAGGAGCGGCCAACCGCATCGGCCACCACCGCAGTCAGTGCCGCTGCTCCAGCGAGTCCAAGCAGCGGTTTTGCCCACTTGTGAGAACCAACTGCAAGATTCTGCGCCAACTTCTTGGTAGCCAAGGGAATAAACAAACTGCCAGTTCCCATGGCCAAGCTAGCGAGCGTGTCGTTGCGTTCATAGTCCACGGGAGAGGGTCCTTCAGTCTGAGCGCGTCGCTCAAGCCACCATGCCTCATATCCCATAGAGGCGAAGAAACCTGGTATCGCAATAACTGTTAGGTCCATAGAAGTTCTCCCATTTGTTGGAGTTGGTTCCGTGACTGCTGGTGTTGGAGCTGTGAGCTGAATCGTTCTGCTGTGTACACGCTAATGCCCGATAAGCAGAGTTCAACATCGTCTCCTGCTTCACTAGTAGTCATGAGTGACGTCAATGACAGCGATGAGCAACCGGCTCGACGCGAACTGGACCCCGAAGCAGAGTTGGACGATCAGCGTTCCCCAGCGCAAAGAGCGGCCGATGAAACCTTTGCCTCGGAACTGCAGGAGTTTGTGTACGGCACGATCACCGTGCTGGTGGCTCTTGGAGCCATTAGCGGATCATCCGCTCCGCCGGTTGCACGCGAGGAAATTGCAGTGATTATCGGTGTGTCGTTGGCAACGCTGTTGGCGCACTCGTTTTCGGCTGTCATGGCCTTGCATGTTCGCTTGAGACGGCCTGCCCATCGAGGTGAGATCGGCAGTCAACTCAGTCACTCTTGGCGCATCATGTTGGCTGCTGTGCCAGCTCTCGCCATGTTTGTCCTTGCCGATCTGGGATTGTTTTCTGCTGTGGCAGCAACTCGAGCGTCATTGCTGCTAGCGGTGCTCGCGTTGATGTGGACGGGCCTGATTGCTGCTCGTCGGTCTCAGAGCACGTTTCTTGGCGCGCTGATGTTTGTCGGTGCAGCCACTCTGATCGGCCTCTGCATCGTGGCGATTGAGCTGTATGTTCACCACTAGTGAACCCTCGGGAAGCAGCGGGTCCCGACCGCATTGCGGCCAGGGTGCGCTTAGTTTTCTGTTGGTGCTTGAACTGGGGATGATTCGGCTGGGGATGTCTGCTCAGGGACTGTTTGGCCTGAATCGGTCTTCTTTGGAGCAGACTTCTTTTTGGCCGGAGCCTTCTTCTTTGCGGCCGCCTTTTTTGCTCCTGGCTTCTTCGCCCCCGACTTTTTCTTAGCAGCAGCTGTCTTGGAGGCTGCTTTCTTTGCCGCGGGCTTCTTCGCTGCTGGCGACTTGGCGGGAGCCTTCTTGCGCGGGGCGGCCTTCTTGGCAGTATCTACAACAGCAGAGGCTGCGGTGGATGCCGCAGCAACTGCAGTAGTTGCTGCCGCCGAAACGGAGTCTGCAGCGGTGCTTGCGGCGTTGGTGACGGGTGCAGCAGCCGACGGGGCACGCTGAGCCAAATCTCGAACGGCAGCTTCGATCTGTTCTACTGCTCTGCGTACTTCGGTCTCGACTGATCCAACAAGGCGGCGGATTTCTTCTAGGCCTTCCTTGACGAATGCACTGATCTCTTGTTCGACGTTCGTACCCACGGGGTTCTCTCTTCTGTTGAATTTCTCGTACTACGACAAAGCGGTGTTATTGCCCACTGCCCCGACCACGCTAGTGAACAACCCCGCACGGGGTGCAATGATTCTGCAGTGCCGTCTGACACCCGGCCTCTGCACGGGAGCAAATCTTCATTCCCTTACTCCGACACTGTGCAGAGATTCGGTGTAAACGATGGGAGATGAATTCTGCTGATCTGCCCTCAACCACACACTCAACTGTTCCAACTTCGGCTGCCTCCGCTGTTGTGCCCCCGGCTGAGTCCCGCGCATCGAGCGCTAGGTTCACCGCTGCAGACTTTGGGCAGAAGTTCACCTGGGGTGTTGCCACGGCGAGCTATCAGATTGAGGGGGCTGCATCTACAGATGGCAAGGGACCGTCGATCTGGGACACCTTTACGCACACTCGAGGGTTCGGTGGACTACGCGAGCGCATCCGTGACCGATCAACGGGCGATCAGGCGTGCGAGTTCTACGAGCGCTACCCATCTGACCTTGCCCTCGCAGCAGAGTTGGGATTTGGAGCGAAAAGGTTCTCGATTTCTTGGCCGCGAGTCCTGCCGAATGGCACAGGTCAAATCAATCAGGCCGGGCTTGATTTTTACTCTCAGGTTGTTGACACCTGCTTGGAACTTGGCCTTGAACCCTGGGTGACTCTGTACCACTGGGATCTTCCCCAAGCCCTGCAAGATCAGGGCGGATGGGCCAACCGCGATGTCGTGGCCTGGTTTAGTGAATACGTAGCAGTTGTGGCCGATGCTCTTGGAGACCGAGTGCGCAACTGGATGGTCTTCAACGAGCCACTTAGCTTTGTACTCGTCGGTCATCTGCTCGGGGAGCACGCTCCTGGTATTCGCAGCAAGAGCAAGTTCTTAGCAGCCATGCACCATGTGAACCTCTGCCAAGCCGAGGGTGCTCGTGTGCTTCGAGAGCGGGTGAGCAACCCAGTCGTCGGAACTTGTCAGTATCTTGCAGACATCGTGCCCACGGGGAGTACGGCCGCGCATCAGCGCGCTGTCCGCTCGGCAGATGCATTCATAAACCGCACCTATATCGAACCTAATCTTGGACTCGGTTACCCCACCGAAGACTGCAAGTTTTTGGCACCAATAGAGAAGTACCAGCGGCCCGGCGATGAGGATGCAATCCAAGTGGACTGGGACTTCCTTGGAGTGCAGTACTACACCCGCTTCAAGGCGCTACTCGCCCCCATTCCAGGTCTCTGGACTCTGCCAATCTTTGGTCGCGATTTTCGCAACTACGAGATCACTGCAACTGGTTGGGAAGTCAATCCAACCGGGCTTCATAACGTGATCATGGCCATGCACGCGTACGGCAGATTTGACCGACTCGTGATCACCGAAAACGGCGCAGCGTTTCCAGACCAACTCCTCGGAAATCCGTTTGACATTGCGGACAAGCTCTCCGTTGATGACCCACGGCGGATTCTTTTCTATCAACACCATCTTGAGCAGGTTCTGCGGGCCAAACGCGACGGTGCTCCCGTGGAGGGATACTTTGCGTGGTCATTGATGGACAACTTCGAATGGGCCGACGGGTACGGCCCCAGGTTCGGACTTGTTTACGTTGATTACCCCACCCAAACCCGCGTAGTAAAAGGCTCGGGTCGCTGGTTTCAAGAGTTTCTCACGGCTGGCAACAACCCAGGCTGATTTCTTGGTGGCCTGAATCGCCAGCTAGGGACTTGTGTAGCTCGGGGCTTGTGTAGAAGCAGGGCTTGTGTAGATCAGGGCTTGTCTAGATCAGGGAGTGGTGTTGATCGGGGGAGCGAGCATGACTCCCTCGATGGGTGCATCCTGCTGCATGGCCGATCGAAGGAATCCGAAGCCGGGCACCGAGTAGGAATCTGCTTTGGTCAAGTCCACGTGGTAGCCGAGGTCAGCAAACTGCGCAATCGTGAGCCGGCTCAGTGGGTTGGTGCTCGGGCTGATGTAGCCAGTCATGAGCTCATTCCCAAAGGTTGATTCCTTCCAGTGCGATCCGACTGTCCCTGCTCCGCCAGTGTTCTCGAGAGGCACGCCACTCAGGCCTCCTAGCCGCGACCATTCCGCTACGGCTCGCCCGCCGGTGAATCGTGGATTTGCGCCGCCCAGTCCTTGGGTGACGTTGCGTGTTCCTCCGATGGAAGTGGTATTCCACAAGGTTCCAAACCCCAAGACGTGAGCCATCTCGTGCAGCACCACAGAAGAAAAGGTGCCGTTTGAAAGCATCGTCGTGACGTCTGCGGAGTCAAACTGAATGGTGCCATGCAGTCCCAGTTCGGTGGACAAACTCACGCAGGTTGGTCCGGCCTGGCCAAGAATTCCGTTCACTCCGTCGATCGGCACGACCGAGACATCAATGACAATGTCGTCTACCGAAGCAATGGGTGCGGTTCCTGCTGGAAGGCAGCTTGTTGGTACCTCGCCAAAGTCCTCTACGCCTGCAGTCAGAATCTGTTCCCATCGAGCTGCTGCGCCATTGAAGGCCGGTTGAGCGGCAAGGGGTAGTGAGCTAGCCCCACGAAGCGTGATATTGAAGGGTTCGGTCGGCCCAGGCTGCAGATCAAAATTGGTGGTTCGAACCACAGCCGCTGTGTTCGCATCCTCAACGATCAATCGGGCTGTAATGGTCTGTGCAACAGCTGGATCATCCAAGGTGACAGTGACGTTTCGACTGCCTCCAAACTCGCAGTTGCTAATGATTACATCGTCAGTACCGTCGCCGTTGCCATCAATCTTGCAGGTCAACGGATCACCGTTGGCATCGCTAGCCGTCCAAGAAAAAGTAACCAAGGCCGGGCTGCTTCCGATGTTTGCCGAGGTGGCAAAACTCAAGATGTTTGGCTGCTCGGGTGTTGTTGAGGGAATCGTGGTGCTGGTCGTGGTAGCGGGGCCAACCATGGGTGTACATGCGGCGCTGATCCCCCCGACGGCAAGAAGGATTCCTAGCAGCGGTAGGCGGTTTCGCCAATACCGAGTTGAATCTCGCAGCGCAGATACCTGCTTAAACTCTTGAACTTGTTTACCTAAAAAATTCACGGAACTCCCCGGATCGCCTTACCCAGCAAGTGTCACTGTAGGCGGCGCGGCGATCAAGCGCCTCTCATCCCATTGGGTGAGATTGCTCATAAGGACCCACCAGTTGGCCCCACCTGACAGAATCAGGCGTGCGCATCGACAGAGTTCGGGGAACTCTTGGCAGCTTCTGGGCGCAGTACTGGCTGCGCAGCTACCAAAAGAGCTGGCTTCGATTCGACGTGCTTGCAGGTCTGACGGTGGCCGCAATAGCGATTCCTGAGTCGCTCGGTTACGCCGTGATTGTGGGGCTACCTCCAGAGACAGGGCTGTACTGCGCAGTGCTCCCTGCAATTGTTTTTGCCTTTATCGGATCAACTCGACGCCTGGTTGTGGGTGCGGACTCAGCAACAGCGGCCATGGTCGCTGCGGGGGCTTCGGCGATTGCCATTCAGGGGGACTCAAATCACGTCGCTGCGATTGGAGCGCTCGGACTATTGACCGCTGTGGTTCTGCTCGTGATGTCGATTGCCCGCCTGGGGTTTTTGGCGAACCTGATTTCACGCCCAGTTCTGGTGGGAATGCTTGGCGGCATCGGCATCTCGCTCATGATCACGAAGGCCTCTGTCATGCTTGGTTATTCAACCTCTGGGTCGATGTCACACCGGCTGCTCGCAACATTCACGCACCTCTACGAGACCAACTTATGGACCGCCGCTGTATCGACTCTGGCTGTGGTGTTGATGCTTGTGTTCTCAAGGTTTGTTCCACGCGCACCGGCTGCGCTGATCTCGTTGACAGTAGCCACGGGTGTGACCACGCTGATTGGAGCAGAGGCTCACGGCATCGAGGTAGTGGGCGCAGTTCCTGCGGGCTTACCCAGCTTCAGCCTTCCGCTAGTTTCGCTGGGAGAGTTCACGTTGCTCGTCCCTGCAGCGCTTGCGATCTCGCTCGTGATCTTGGCTCAGAGCGCTCCCGTGGCAAAGTTCTACGCTCGACAACACCAAGAAGAACATGATGAGAACCTTGACCTGCTGGGCTTCTCGCTAGCCAATGCTGCCAGCGCGGTCACCGGTGGTTTTGCTGTGAACGGCAGCCCACCTCGCTCGGCAGCAGCGCAGGATGCTGGCGGCAGCACTCCGGTGGTGAATCTAGTCATGGCTGCCACCATCGCGGTGGTGTTGATTGGATTCACGGGGCTCTTTGATTACATCCCCGAAGGTGTGCTCGCAGGGATTGTCTTTGCTGTCGGTGTGGGTCTCATTCGCACCGAGGAGTTGAAACAGATTTATAGACAACGAAGAAGCGAGTTCACCGTAGCGATGGTGGCATTGATTGCAGTGGGTTTTATCGGCGTGCAGATAGGTGTGTTTGTCGCCGTCACTGTCTCGCTCGTCGACCGGCTCCGGCGTCAGTACCACCCAGTGGACCAAGTGCTCCTTGATGAGGACCAGATTGATCCAATCGTGGCAGCGCGGCTGGGAGTAAGCCATGTAGACGGGGCGATTGTCTATCGGTTCGGCGGCCCAATTCTGTTTGAAAATGCCGACTGGTTTGCAGAGCGGGTGCGAGAGCTACTGAAGCAGGCGATGACCCCGGTGACGTTGTTTGTCGTGGATTGCCGAGCGGTTGACGATATTGACTTCACTGCATCAGGGGTTTTGGAGGACCTTTGTCTTGATGTGAGCTCGCAAGGCGTGCACTTTGTTCTCACTGAGGTGTCGCCCGAGGTGCAAGAACTGCTGACTGAGTACGACCTCTCGCGGCACCTGCACTTCACTGCTGACATCGAGATTGCATTTGCTCAGTTCGGCCCAGGTGGTCCGCAGAGCTAGGTTCAGACACGCAGCGCACATGTGCGCCCCGGTCTGAAGGCAGGTCACGTGAAAGTTCTTGCACCCATTTACGGCCTCACGGATGCTGGGGCCGAGGCTCAGCGCCTGCAAGCGGCAGGGGTAGACGGCGCGTTCACTTTTGAGGGCCCTCACGACGTTTTCTTGCCGCTTGCCGTTGCCGCGGCCGCATCTGATTTATCGCTCATGAGTAACGTGGCCATCGCGTTTCCACGAAACGCAGTGCATATGGCGCATTCCGCTTGGGACCTGCAGCAACTCTCGCAGCACCGATTCACTCTTGGCCTGGGCACACAGATTCGCACGCATATCGAGCGAAGATTCGGCGAAGAGTTTGACCACCCGGTTGAGCGAATGCGAGACACCGTGGGCGCACTGCGTGCAGTATTTGCGTCCTGGCAGGACGGTGTTCCGCTTGACTACCACGGTCAGTATCGGACCCATACGTTGATGACTCCGATCTTTTCGCCGCAGCCCAGCGAGTTTGGACCTCCCTTGGTTGTAGTGGGTGGCCTAGGACCAAGAATGTGTGCCATGGCAGCCGAGGTTGCTGACGGTCTTGCCGTTATGCCGGTCACATCAGAACAGTTCTTTACGGAGTGGACGCTTCCTGCAGTGCAGAGCGGCCTTGGCCGCCGAGATGCTGCAGTCGGGACTGCTGAAAAGTTCGAAATTTTGCCCGAACTGATTGTGTGCGTGGGTCGTACCCCAGAGGAGCAGGATGCTGCAGATGCAGGATGTCGCGCTTTGCTGGGTTTCTATTCCTCGACACCTGCTTATAAGCCAGTGTTCGAGATTGAGGGTAAGGGTCATATTCAGCCACTCGCGCGCAGCTTGACTCGTGAAGGTCGCTGGGAGGACCTAGCCGAGTTGATCGATGATGAGTTGCTTCATGCGATCGCCGTGCGGGGCACCCCGCAAGAGGTCGCTGCTCAGATTGCGCGCCGATATGCAGCGCACACCGGCAGAGTTGCGATCTATACCCCCTATGGCTTGGCGGATGGACTGCTCGAAGAGGTCATCGACCAGATCCACGCGATCTAAC
>JBAXCX010000075.1:0-14761 GCA_037141255.1 Actinomycetes bacterium
GAGGTTGGGGGGCTGACTCGAACTCAATCACTGCTTCGGTGAATGTTGCGGCCATGGCCTTGCCTGAGCGCACGTACCAAGGCACACCCGCCCAGCGCCAGTTGTTAATGAAGAAACGCATAGCCACAAACGTTTCGGTGTCGGAACCTTCAGCGACACCATCTTCATCTAGGTAACCCTGATACTGGCCTCGAACCACTGTTGACACATCGACAGTCTCAATGGCGCGCAGCACCTTGATCTTCTCATCGCGCAGAGCTTCGGGTGATTCCGAACTAGGAGGTTCCATGGCGAGCAGGGTCAAAATCTGTAGCAGGTGATTCTGAACAACATCGCGAAGCGTTCCCACTCGATCATAAAAGCCGCCTCTCCCTTCGACCCCAAAACTCTCGGCCATCGTGATTTCGACTTTAGAGATCTGATGACGGTTCCAAAGTGGCTCGAGCACGGTGTTGGCAAAGCGGAAGACCAAAAGGTTGAGCACTGGTTCTTTGCCTAAGAAATGATCAATCCGAAAGACCCGCTCATCTGGGAAGGCCGAGAGAACAGTTGCATTGAGTTCTTGTGCCGAAGTCAGGTCCCGGCCAAAAGGCTTTTCAAGAACGATCCTTGCTCGATCGTTTAGGCCAACTGAAGCTAAGCCCTCAATGACTTCAGGGAAGAGCACAGGGGGAATAGCGAGGTACACCACGGGCAGCTTGGACCCATCGAGGGCTTCATTGAGTGAAACGAAGGTTGCGGGGTTTGCGTAGTCGCCTTGCACATAGGACAAGCGAGACTCAAGTGCGTTGAGCACCTCGACATCTGGCACAACATGTTGTGCATCTAGGGCGGAGCGCAGGCGAGCTTTGAGGTCTTCCACGGTCCACTCCGAAGAAGCAACCCCAATAACTGGCACATCGAGTTGGCCGGTAGCGGCAAGGTGATAGAGCGCAGGTAGGAGTTTTTTGAATCCCAAATCTCCGGTGATCCCGAATAGGACTAGGGCATCACCAGTGTTGGCTGAATCGACCTTGTGCGGACTCTGCTCCCTCATGGTGCAGAGCTCTCAACATGGCCGCCAAATTCGTTCCGCATAGCTGACAGAACTTTGTTGGCCATTGTTTCTTCGCCACGAGAGGAGAACCGTGAGAACAGAGCGCTGGCAAGTATCGGTGCTGGAACCCCAAGGTCAACAGCGGCTTCAAGCGACCAGCGGCCTTCGCCACTATCGCTCACAACGCCTGTAAACCCATCAAGGGTTGGGTCTGCAACAAAGGCTGCTGCAGTCAGGTCGAGTAACCAAGACCCAACGACGCTGCCTCGCCGCCACAGCTCTGTGACAGCGGGAATGTCAACATCAAACCCATAGGGGGCAGTGTGGCCGAGCAGGTTCAGGCCCTCTGCGTAGGCACCCATCAATCCGTACTCAATGCCGTTATGCACCATCTTGACAAAATGCCCGGATCCCGTTGGGCCGCAGTGCAGCCAGCCTTGCTCTGCCTGGGTGAGGTCACCATCGCGGCCCGGTGTGCGTTCCACTGAATCAGCCGGAGGGGACAAAATGTCAAACACGGGCCGGAGTTGGAGCACTGCTTCCTCGGCACCGCCGACCATCATGCAGTAGCCGCGCTCCAAGCCCCAGACGCCACCACTCGTGCCGACATCAAGAAGCGAGATCTTGCGCTCAGCTAACGCAGCACCCCGAGGACCGTCCTCGCGCCAGTCGGTGTTGCCCCCGTCGATAATCACGTCCCCTGGGTCGATCAGATCCGCAATCTCAGCGACCACTGCGCCAGCAACCGAGGCGGGAACCATGACCCAGATTGCTCTGGGGGTGGGGAGCGCTGCAACGAGTTCGGCCAGCGTTGAGGCTGCTCGCACACCCGAGCCAAGTTCCTCAGCCAGTGCAGCCGCAACGGCTGGATCAGTGTCGAAAACAACAGACCTTCCACCGCCACTCACGAGTCTGCGCACCAGATTTGCCCCCATTCGACCCAGACCGACCATGCCAAGTTGAGGCGGTAAGGAATTCTCCCGCTTGAGTGCAGAGGTTGATGCAGTGTTTTCGATCATGGTGAGCAGGCTCCTAGTTGGTGAGGTGAAAACGGTGGCAGGTAAACGTTCGAATCAAGAAGACGGAGACGATGAGAACTTACTCTGGCCAGTTGAAACTCAGCCCGGTGAGTTCCTCGGAAGTTGACCACAATTTTGCCCACTCCTCAGTCTTGAGTGCTGAAGAAGTTGCTTGTACAAGCTGAGGGTTGCCCCGCATCTCGCCAAGGCCGCTGGGCCCGTAGTAGCAACCGCCAACTGCCTCAGGGCTAGTTGCTGCAAAAAGTTGAGGAAGCGCCCCTTGGGCTGCAGATTGTGCAAATACTTTGTTGCCCGCAGCCATTACTCGCCCCATGAGTGCTTGTCCGGCCAACTCAGGCCCAGCCGCTTGCAGGTGCGTAGATGCGTATCCCGGGTGTGCCGCCATCGAACTGAGAGTGGTTTTCGCCGCAACAGCCTGCCGCTCGAGTTCAAAGCTGAACATCAAGTTGGCCAACTTTGACTGAGCGTAGGCGGGCCACTTTTGGTAATCCTTCTGCCAGTCAAGATCCTGCCAGCGCATCTTTCCGATCCGGTGTGCGCCCGAGGAAGTCGTCACCACTCTTGCCTTCTGCGATGCGAGCAGGAGCGGTAACAAACGCGCAGTAAGGGCGAAGTGTCCTAGGTGGTTGGTGCCGAACTGCATCTCATGGCCTTGAGCGGTTCTGCGCAGAGGTAGTGCCATCACCCCTGCGTTGTTCAGCAGCACATCAAGATGCCCAACAGATTCGGCGACCTGCTGACTAGCCCGCTCTACGGATTCAAAATCTGCCAGATCAAGCTCGACGAGTTGAGGCTCTGCTCCGGTGGCGACAGAACTGACTTGCTCAAGAGCAGCGTTGCCTCGCTCAAGATTGCGACAGGCCAGAAGTACCTGTGCTCCCGATCCTGCAAACGCCCGAGCTGAAGCAAGTCCCAAACCGCTGTTTGCCCCCGTAACCAACACAATGATGTTGCGCTGATCGCCCATATCGGCCACCGT
This sequence comes from Actinomycetes bacterium, assembly GCA_037141255.1. Taxonomy (GTDB): domain Bacteria; phylum Actinomycetota; class Acidimicrobiia; order Acidimicrobiales; family Microtrichaceae; genus IMCC26207. The sequence continues at coordinate 3,056 of JBAXCX010000075.1, forward strand.
CCATGAAGGATGTTTCATTGCTTTAGGTTTGCACTTCTACGCTGGCTCCGCCCCATTGTGAAGAGCCAGTTCCGTTTCCCTTAGCGGGTGAAGCGCTCTGCGCATACCATTGGGATAGTGAACGACTCGAACCGAACCGGCCAGAACCCCCCGGGAATCAGAACCGCTGTGAGCCCTGCAGACATTGAGCATTTCAATCGCACGGGTTGGTTGCTGACCGACACGCTTGATGCGGAGGGCGTTGAAGAATTGCGATCCTGGATGGATGAGATCGCTGAGTGGCCCGAACAGGGGGATGGCTGGATGCATCATTATGAACTCACTGATGAGGGTCCCAAACTTTGCCGCAGTGAGAATTTGATTCCGTTCCATGAGGGTCTTCGTGGGTTGCTTACCCAGGGGGCCTTGATTGAGGTTGCATCCGCTCTCATCGGCTCGCAAGCGGCGTTGTACAAAGAGAAGGTCAACTACAAACTTTCCGGCGGTGCTGGCTATGCACCGCATCAAGATGCTCCTGCGTATCCATTCATTGACGCTCATGTCTCGTGCATGGTTGCGATTGACGATTCAACATCTGACAACGGCTGTTTAGAGGTGGTTTCTTCTCACCACCAGAGCATCCTTGAAACCGATGATTCTGGGTGCATAACTCAAGAGATCGTGGACTCGCTTCACTGGGACCCAGTAGAGGTCAGAGCGGGCCAGACCCTGTGGTTTCATTCCCGAACGCCGCATCGCAGCGGCGCAAACCACTCTGTTCTGTCTCGGCGCGCTTTGTACCCCACCTACAACGCTCTGTCTGAAGGCGACTTGAGAGACGAGTACTACGAGCACAAGCTGGCCGAATTTGAAGCGGGAGAGGCCGCCGAAGGCCGCGTGCGAGTCTCGTTGATCGGAGACTTTCAGGGCAGGTCAGTGCAGTGAGCGCCGAGTACGTCCACCCCTCCGAAATTCCGCGTCCAGAGAGCGCTGCGACTACTGAGCAGGTCCTTGCGCTCTATGAGGAGTTTGGAAACCTTCGCTACGACGAAGAACTATGCCAGATCGACCACGCACTCCAAACCGCTGCCCTCGCAGTGAGGGCGGAGGCCTCAGAGGAACTCGTCGTAGCGGCATTGCTGCACGATGTCGGGCACTTGCTGGCAATTCAGCAAGGCCGGGCAGAGGGGGAGTCGGCAGTCCCTGCGGCAGATCTCACACATGAGGCTGTCGGCGCTCGGTACTTAGCAGGGCTTTTTCCGCCGGCAGTCACTGGCCCAATTGCGTTACATGTGCGAGCGAAGCGGTATCTCTGTGCAACAAAACCGGAGTACATCGATGGACTCTCGGCCGGATCCGTTCGCAGCCTGCAGCTTCAGGGCGGGCCAATGACAATGACTGAACTGCGAGTGTTCGAACGAAACCCTGCAAGCAGGAACGCTGTTCGATTGCGAGGCTGGGACGACGGAGGGAAGCTCGAAAGCCTGGAGGTGCAACCCTTAACTGCTTACGTCGCAGTCCTGCAACGAGTCTCCTATCTCGTTGATGGCTGACCCGATGAGGTCGAACCCGGCAGTACTCTGTGACACATGTGGTTCTGGATCAGCCTAGGAATCTTGTGCACGTTCTTGATTGCAACGGTCTCTATTGGAATGGTGACTGGTTCCCTCGCGAGTCGGCCTCGACGCAGTGTGTATGACATCGACGAGGCCGTGGAATTTGTTGCTGAGCGTCTCCCCGAGGACCTCACATCTGTGGTGAGTTTTGAAGACGTGCGCGCTGTGTTGTTGTTCCATTGCGATTATTTAGCAGACAAGGGTGTGGCTTCCCTCGCAACTGCAGAGGACATGGGTTCTGCCCTAGTGGTGGTGCCTGAGGATGAACCTGTTGCTTATGTGCTTGGCAAGGTGAGTGAGTCTGATCTGCAGTTGAATGACGAGCAGGTTCTGCAGATTCTCGATGCCGAGTCAGCGTATTACCAAGCCATTGGAGCCTTTGGCCCGATGGTGGATCTTCCGCAGGATCCGTCGGCTTGAGTGTTGGCGCTGAGCGCGATTGTGTTCATTCCCCGTACGATACCGAGGACGGGAACGAGTTCAGGAGTATGAGATGGAACGTCCAGTGAAGTTTGAGCACAATCAATTTGTGGGCGATAAACGAACTCAGGTGGTCTACGACGTGGATGCGCTCGAGGGTAACGATGAAGCGCTGATCGAGGAACTTATGCTGGCCGAGACCTATCTGTGCTTTGGCCCCGACACGCTCCCCGAGGCACGTAACCGGGGCTACCACTTGTTTCATAAACAGCGGGCACTTCACGAAAGCTGATCACTGATGATGAGGGGTAGGCCCTGATGCCAACGAGTCAACGAGGGACCGAGGACTCCGCTCCTGCAGTTATGGACTATCAGTTCCCCTCGGAAGATCTTGTACTCAGCGGCCACCTCGCTGAGCCAACCGAGGGTCCGCACGACGCCCCGGGACTCTTGCTTTGCCACGGTTTTCCGGTTCGGGGACGTGAGTCTCCTCAGTCTGGGGTGTCATTTCCTGAACTCGCGGACCGAATTGCAGTGGAGTTGGGATGGGTTGTGCTCGCCATGAACTTTCGGGGTTGTGGCACTGCCGAGGGCAACTACTCGATGCTCGGGTGGCTCGATGATGTGGGCGCAGGGGTAGCGGAACTGATCCGGCTTGGTGTCACGGGTGTGTGGGTGGCGGGCTATGGAACCGGCGGTTCGCTAGCAGTCTGCGAAGGGGCGCGGAATCCATCCGTCATGGGGGTGGCTGCGCTTGCAACTCCAACCGACTTTGATGACTGGGCACGCAATCCACGACGCCTGTTACTTCATGCCCGTGAGGTGCAAGTGATCAAGGATCCTGAATTTCCATCCTCCTTCGACTCTTGGGCTAATGGGTTCAAGATGGTGAAGCCTGTTGAAGCCGCCTCGCGCCTAGCCCCACGTCCGTTGCTTGTTGTGCATGGGGACAGCGATGATCTCACACCGCTCGAGGATGGGCGCTCTCTTGCGCGTGCGCATGGAGATGCCGAGTTCCGTCTGATTAACGGTGCCGGCCACGAACTTCGCCATGATCCTCGAGCGGTAGCGGTGTTACTGGGATGGCTGTCACGTCAGCAGATTGCCGTGCTGGCCCAGCCGACGGATGCAGAGATTGAAATCGCACAGGCGGCGGCGGAAGATGAAGCCGTGAACGACAGAGTGATGGCGGAGCACAGCGAGGAGGCAAGGCCGGAGCCTTCTGGAGATGCCTCCGCTCGGACCGATCCAGAGAACTGAATCTGGAGCGAGCTCAGTTGGTTGGTAGAGGTCAGTTCTGAGATCTCACGGCAGACTCGCAGGTTTTGCATCGAGCCAACCATCCGCTGGTGCTGACCCGCACCGACATCCAAGTGCCGCAGTGCCTGCAGTAACGAGGTGGGTCAAAGGCTGGCAAACAACCAGAGCACGCCGTCCGGGTCTTGCCGCATCCATCGCAAAACTCTCCCGCACTGGCCGATTTTCCGTTGCCGGATTGGCTGTTCACAGCACGCCGGTAAGTGCGCCAATCGGCATCTGAAGGTCCTGGAGCATTTGTAAATCTTCTTCTGGGGAACGTCCCAATGTGGTCAGGTAGTTGCCAACGATCAACGCATTAATGCCCGAGGTCATACCCATGACTTGGAGTTCGCGAAGCGTGATCTCTCGACCGCCGGCGTAGCGAAGGATGACCGATGGCAACGCAATTCTAAACAGTGCAATCCAGCGCAGCGCCTCCATTGCTCCCATCGGTTTACGAATCTGCAACGGTGTTCCTGGTCGTGGGTTCAAGAAGTTAAGAGGCACTTCAGTCGGGTTGAGCTCGACGAGTTGACCCAAGAGCTCAAGTCGTTGCGCATCGGATTCCCCCATGCCGAGTAGGGCTCCGCAACACAGTTCCATGTTGAATTCCTTGACGAGCTGGCAGGTATCCCAGCGCTCCTCCCAACTATGGGTAGTTGCAACCTGAGGAAAGAAGGAGCGAGCAGTTTCCAGATTGTGGTTATAGCGGTGCACGCCACCTTCTGAAAGGCGTTGAGCCTGATCCCGAGAGAGGATTCCCGCCGAGATGGCGACGTTCAAACCGGTTTCCTTCTGGACCACGGGGATCAATTCCAAAATGCGGTTCAGCGTGCGCTCGTCTGGACCTTTGATTGCCAACACAATGCAAAACTCAGAGGCACCAAGCGCTGCGTTCTCTTTCGCTGCTGAAATCACTTCGTCCGTGTCAAGAAATGGTGTTGCTTTGACGGGGGTATCAAAGGCGGAGGACTGCGAACAGAAGTGGCAGTCCTCGGGGCATCCGCCGGTTTTGGCCGACAGAATTCCCTCAACTTCAACCTCGGGTCCGCACCAAGCCAAGCGCACCTGATGCGCAAGCGCGGTGAGCTCGGCCGTGTGCTCCGGCGCGAGTGCGGCGAGTTGAGCAAGTTCATTGGCGCTCAGCAATCGACGTTGCTCAACAAGCGCGTCCTCGGCGTGACGAATCAATTCACGGTTCATAAAGCAGAAAGGTAGTAGTCCAGCGGGCTTCACTCACAACCCAACTCGACCCTTTACCACTCAAAACCCCCCGTTTCGTCTTGCGCCTGACCCCCCTATGGGGGTCAGGCGCACAACAAAACGGAAGTGGTGGCTAGCCGTGCCAGGGAACTGGACCTTCGGTGGGAACCTTGTATCGCTTGAGTGCGTCATCGATCGCAGCGGGTACGAGTGTGCCGTCAGCAACAAGTTGATTGAGGACTGCGAGCACAATATTGGGCGCATTCGTCTCGAAGTAGTGCCGAAGTGTCTCACGGGTATCTGAACGTCCGAACCCATCGGTCCCGAGCGAGTTCCAAGCTCGAGGTGACCAACGAGAGATCTGATCGGGAACCAGTCGCATAAAGTCCGTCACCGCAATGATCGGGCCCTGCGAGCGTTCAAGTTGGCTCGTGACCCACGGCACGCGGGGCTGCTCATTGGGGTGAAATGAGTTCCAACGATCAACTCCAAGCGCCTCCGATCGCAGTTGCTGGTAGCTCGTTACCGACCACATCTCGGCGCTGACTCCGTAATGTTCAGCGAGTTCTGCCTGCGCTTTCGCAGCTTCCGTATGTGCTGCACCTGAGAACAAAATCGTTGCTCGGGGGCCTGCGGCTGCTGGGCCGACGGAGTAGCGGTAGAGACCCTTAATGACGCCATCCCCGACTCGGTGCTCACCTTCATCGGCTGGCATCGTCGGCATTGCGTAGTTCTCGTTGTACAAGGTGATGTAATAAAAAATGTCCTCGCCTGCCTCTGCGTCTCCGCCGGGGTACATGCGGTGAATCCCATCGCGCACGATGAGCGCAGTTTCAAACGCAAAGCTTGGGTCATACGAGCGACAGACCGGCACGATGGTCGACAACACCAAGCTTTGTCCGTCATTGTGTTGCAAGCCCTCGCCTTGGAGGGTGGTGCGGCCGGCGGTCGCGCCCATCAAGAATCCTCGCGCCCTCGCGTCTGCAGCAGCCCAAATCAAGTCTCCGACTCGCTGAAACCCAAACATTGAATAGAACGTAAAGAACGGAACCATGGGTACGCCGCGGTGTGCGTAGCTCGTGGCCGCTGCAGTCCAATCAGCCAAACCACCAGCCTCGGTTATACCTTCTTCAAGAATTTGCCCATCAGTAGATTCCTTATATGACAACAACAGGTCATGGTCTACGGGCTCGTAATTCTGTCCCAGTGCCGAGTAGATCCCGAGCTCTTTAAACATTGCATCCATGCCAAAGGTTCGAGCTTCATCGGGAATGATCGGGACGATTCTGCTTCCGATTTGTTGGTCTCGGCAGAGGTTGCGGAGCAGCCGTGTAAAGGCGACGGTGGTAGACACCGCCTGAGTCCCTGAACCCTGCAGGAGTTCGGTAAACACAGAGTCGCTCGGCAATTCGAGTCGCCGACGAGTCTTCACTTCTCGAGAGGGCAGGGGGCCGTCCAGTTCAGCGCGCCGTCCGAGCAAATACTGAGCAATTTCGGAGTCGGGTTCGGGGCGAACATAAGGAGGTAGTTCCCCTTCGAATGCTGAGTCTGGCAAAGCGTCCTGCAGGTACAGGCGGTCCCGCAGCTCAAGGAGCTGCTTTGGGCTCATCTTCTTGATCTGATGAGTGGAGTTTCGACCCTCAAACCCCGGGCCCAGCGTCCAGCCCTTGATGGTTTTTGCCAAGATCACCGTGGGAACACCCTTGGTCTCAACAGCTGCGGCATAGGCGGCGTAGAGCTTCTGATAATCGTGGCCGCCACGAGGCAGGTTCTGCAGTTCCTCGTCGGAGAGGTGTTCGACCATCGCTCGAAGCCGTGGGTCAGGCCCAAAGAAATGTTCGCGGATGAAGCTGCCCGATTCGATTGCGTACTGCTGGAACTCGCCGTCGATGGTTGAGTTCATCTTGTTCAGAAGCACCCCTTCGGTGTCATTCTCAAGAAGTTGGTCCCAAGCACCTCCCCAGATCACTTTGATCACGTTCCAACCATTTCCGCGGAAGATGGCCTCAAGTTCTTGAATGACTTTTCCGTTTCCGCGAACTGGGCCGTCAAGGCGTTGCAGGTTGCAGTTCACTACCCAAGTGAGATTGTCGAGTTTCTCTCGGGAAGCTAGCGAGATGGCACCGAGTGTTTCGGGCTCGTCCACTTCGCCGTCGCCGATGAATCCCCAGACTCGGCTGGTCAGCGCATCGTCAATCTGGCGGTTCTGTAGGTACTTGTTGAAACGGGCTTGATAGATCGACAGGATCGGACCCAAGCCCATCGACACGGTTGGGTATTCCCAAAAATCAGGCATAAGCCGTGGATGAGGGTACGAGGACAGGCCATGCCCCGTTTTTGAAGCGGGTGAGTCGGGCATCGTGACTTCTCGGCGGAAGCGATCGAGGTCTCCCTCGTCGAGGCGGTATTCGAGGAAGGCTCTGGCGTAGATACCAGGAGACGCGTGGCCTTGGAAGTAGACGTGGTCCCCTGGGTCTTCTCCGTGTTTGCCGCGAAAGAAGTGATTGAATCCCACTTCGTAGAGCGCTGCGGAACTTGCGAACGTGGAGAGGTGGCCACCTATTCCATCTGCGTTGATGTTGGCCCGTATCACCATCACTGCGGCGTTCCAGCGGATGTAGGCCCGAATGCGCCGTTCTATGCGTGTGTCTCCAGGAAACTGAGCTTCGTCAACGGTCGGGATGCTGTTGATATAGGGGGTTGAGATACTTGCCGGTGAACCAACGGAGAGTTCCTCTGAGCGCTCGAGTAGGCGAGCCATCAAGTAGCGGGCTCGCGATTGCCCGTGGGTCTGCACCACTGCCGTTAGGGAGTCAAGCCACTCCTGAGTCTCTTGAGCGTCTGTGTCAGGAAGTTGATGCGTGAAACCGTCGATGTTCATAAATCGCTCCGAGATGCCGAGGTGTCATGAATCGTACGGGGAGTTGCGGTTCAGAGATGATCATTTCTTGAACCGCCCGCCGGACTAGCGTGCGCTCAGTGTCTCGACCTGAACCTTTCGCCGTTCCCGCAGGTGCCACTGTTGCCTACACAGATGGGGCATGTCGCGGGAATCCCGGCCCTGGCGGCTGGGCCTGGGCGATTCCTGGAGGTGCATGGGCTTCGGGGTATGACCCATCTACAACAAATCAGCGAATGGAGATCATGGCGGCGTTTCAGGCCGTGGGTTCGATTGAAGGTCCCGTGCACGTGGTGAGCGATTCCACGTATGTGGTGAATTGCTTTCGTGATGGCTGGTGGCGTGGCTGGCAGAAACGTGGTTGGAAGAATTCAAAGAAGGAGCCGGTAGCCAATCGCGATCTCTGGGAACCGTTCATCGAGCTTGCACTTGACCGCAAGACCACGTTCGACTGGGTCAAAGGCCACAGCGGAGATCCGATGAACGATGTTGTGGATCGCCTCGCCGTGGCCGTCGCACTGTCGATGAAGAATGTGAGCGGCGAGGTTCCGCCCACTGAGCAACAGATGGGCCCACCTGATTCAGTGGGGCCACGCTCTGCATCGCTGCGCTCCGCAGTGAGCGGATTTGGTGCCGCGAAGGCAGGATCGGCAGAGGGTGCAGCGGAGTCAGGCGCGGCACGAGACCTCGGTGTTGCTCGGCCGGCCATTCGAGATGGTCGTATTCCGGAGGGATCTCCCTACGCAGTGGTCGGAATTCGAGCTGCTGATCTTGCCGACTCCGAGGCGGGCAAAAAACTGCGACGACACATGTCAGAAGTACTGACCGCTCAGGCTGAACTTCGCAATGACCTTGTGGTACTCACCGGGCTCCGTCCCGGCGCCGAACAAATTGCCGCCTTTGCAGCAGCTGACGCAGGACTCCCCTATGTGGTGGTCCTGCCCTACCCCAACCCGGCCTCGTCATGGCCAGAGACAACCCGTTCCGCATTCGAAGTCGCATGTTCAGCTGCGAGGAGTCTGGTCACTCTTGAGAAGAAGCTTCCCGCTGATGCAGCGGCAAAGCGTGCCGCTCTTGGTCGCAGAGATGGCTGGTTGCGCTCGGTGTCGATTGGGGCGTTGGTGGTCACCGATGGTGCGAACGGCGAGGCCGATCTTCAGTTTAATAAGTTCTGCCAAGCCCTAGGTGATGAGGTTTGGCAGATAGAGATGGACCAACTGCGTTGATCGAGTTGTTCGGAGTTAGCGATTTTTGCCTGAGCGCTGACGTCGGATGGTTGCGAAGGCCTCGTTGACGTCACGCACGCGACGTTCAGCGAGGTCTCGAAGATCCTGATCAGCCTCAACATGACGATCCGGGTGCAACTCAGACAGCAGGCGGCGGTGTGCGGTGCTGATTTCTTTCCAAGTGGCCACGCGAGTGAGGCCGAGGACTGCATAGGGTCCAGCTGTAGGGTCAGGTTCTGCGAATAACCCCGGTAGAGCCTGAAATGTGGGGTTCTCGGTGTTGAGGGGCGTGGCAGTATTCACGTCTGATTCCTTTATTTGCTCGGTCCACTGTGAGGTCATGCAACATGATTCTCGGCAGATGAAAGAAGCCACTAAAGAATTGTGAATCTATTTCGAAATTTCTTCCTGTTTCGGTTGGCCAGCTTGACCGTTCGGTCAATAGAGTCGTGCAAATGTTGGAACTTCAGAATGCATCAGCAATCGTCACCGGTGGGGCCTCGGGCCTTGGAGAGGCCTCGGTTCGCGCCTTGGCAGCCAAGGGTGCCAAGGTGGTTATTCTTGACCTTGACCGTCAGGCAGAGAAGGGCGATGCCCTAGCCAAAGAGGTCGGCGGCATCTTTGCCGCTGCTGATGTGACCGACGAGGAGCAAGTCATCGCTGCAGTGGAGGCCGCCAAAGAACTCGGCCCGATCCGCGCTTTGGTGAACTCGGCAGGGATTGGCTGGGCTTCACGGACGATTGGTCGTGACGGCAGTTACGAATCAGCCCACAACCTTGAACTGTTCCGCAAGGTCATCGACATCAACTTGGTCGGCACGTTCAACGTGACTCGCCTTGCGGCCTCGGCCATGTCATTGAACGACCCCGATGAAGACAATGCGCGTGGCGCAATTGTCAACACTGCCTCGGTTGCTGCTCTTGAAGGCCAGGTTGGTCAAGTTGCTTACGCCGCTTCCAAAGCTGGCATCGTCGGAATGACCTTGGTAATCGCTCGTGACCTTGCGCCCGCCGGAATCCGCTGCAACACGATTATTCCTGGTTTCTTTGATACGCCGATCTATGGCGATAATCAAGAAATGAAGGACCACCTGATGAAGGACACGCTGTTCCCAAAGCGTCTTGGCTATGCGTCCGAGTACGCCTCCCTAGCGATCGAACTCATTACCAATGGCTACATCAATGGTGAATCGGTGCGCATCGACACCGGCACACGGATGCAGCCGAAGTGATCCGCTGACCTGCCACCAAACAGCAGGTCTCCAACTGATCGGAAGCCCCTTCGCAGCGCTGCACTCTTTGCGTTCTTGAAGGTGGTGGAACACCGAAGCCAGTGAAGTGCCCGCAGCGACTCGTCGGTTGTGAACTTCAGTCCAGGCTAAATGGCGTGGAACTTGAAATCATGACTTGCGCTCCTGCAGGCAACTTGGATGATTTGCCGAGCCAGTAGGCGTGATCAGCCATCTTGAGCAGTTCGTTGTCGCCGCTTGAATTGCCGTACGACCAAAGTTCAACACTGCTCATTGGATCAATCGCCGTTTCGCTCAACCAGGCCCGAAGCCGGATCGCCTTTTGTTCTGCTCGCACATTCGGAAAGTTCATGTTCCCGGTGAGGAGACCGGACTCAACAGTGGGCTCTACAGCGATCACGGCGTTTACCCCCAACGCCTCAGCGAGTGGCTCTAGGTAATAAGTCAGCGAGGCGGAAACGAACAGCAGTTCATGGCAGGCATCGCGGTGCTGTTGTAGTCGCTCAAGAACCACGGGGTTGAGTTCGTTCACCAACAAGTCTCGGGCGTAGAGTCGGCCGAGCCGCTGCAGGTCCTCTTTCCGGCGGCCGCACATTGCCCGGTGAATCATTTCGGCTTTAACTTCGTCTCGATCTCGCAGATGTATGCTTCGCCGCATACCCGAAAATCCAATCTGCGCCAGAATCTGAGCGAAGCGCGATGGGCCAGTTACGCGCAACAAAAATGGCATCAAGGTGTCTCGTTTGGAGAGGGTGCCGTCAAAATCAAATGCGGCCACTTTGCGTTTCGCTGGTTCAGTCACCTGAGTTCCCCATATGAGATCTGCTCGAGATGCGTCAAGCTGCTGTCGGTCGGGTTCGACGCGTGAGAGATGTTAGAGCGGCGAGGAAGTGTTTTCGACGAAGGCGTCGAGGCGCGACAGTGTTGCCTCCATGTGCTTGACGTTCTTCGTTGGCGCTTTCGTGAACTCTACGTAGGCGCCAAATTTTGTTGTTGACCAGTCGAAGGTCTCGGTCACCAAGGTGGAGCCAGCATCGGAGCCGTCAACGATTGGTTCAAACTCGTAACGCCAGCGCCAGCCACCGATGTGCGACCAAGCGATCAAGCGCCCGTCGGCGTATTCCACCACCTTGTTGCTCATCCGATACGGAACCACAATGCGCATGTTGGTGCTGAATTTGTCTCCTAGGCCCAGCTTGCGAGATCCGCCAGCAGCACCGTGCACGCTGCCCGAACCGTCGATGACGTGATGCAAAGTTGGGTCAGCTACCACATCGAAGATTCGTTGTGCGTCGGCAGGAATGACTCGACTCGCCGAAACTTGTTTGCTGTTCTCGCTCAAGGTGTTGTTCCTGTCATGCTCAGTTTGTGCAATAAGTTGCTCGGGATCAGCAAGTCATGCTGGGCCGATGAGGTCCTATCCTGACGCACTCAGGCCGTTGAAGCGAAGTTCGAAAACATCGAGCAGTCGACCCAGGGCTAGCTGGCTTCGAGGCGCAACCCTGAACAGGAGCAGGCCGTTAAGCCAGGAGGGCCGTGAGAGCCGGTGTGAGTTCAGGGTATTCAAAGCTGAACCCAGCGTGCAGGAGTGCCGCTGGTACTACTCGCGTACTGCTGAGTAGTAGCGAGTCAGCCAGTTCTCGTCCGAACAGCAGTCGAGGGCCGGTGATGGGCAGAATCGTTGTTGGACGGTGAAGAACTCCACCCAAGATCTTGGTGTACTCGGCGTTGGTGACGGGCTCGGGTGCAGTCAGATTTACCGGCCCCTTGAGTTCGTGGGTCAACAGAAATTCGATCGCCCGTATCTCGTCCTC
>JBAXCX010000076.1:0-13870 GCA_037141255.1 Actinomycetes bacterium
GCCGGCGGCAGCGTTGCTATCTGGATGGGGAACGGGGCCGTAATGCCGCGTTTGAACAAGCTCTTGGCAAGTCCGGCTGGAACGCCGATTGCCTCAAAGCCATTCTGTTCTGTTTCTTGGTCCTGCGCGTCGACAGACGCGGTGGGGATTGGGGGATTCATTACTACTCCAAATTTTTCGACGCCCCGGAATGGGGCCGCGCACAGGGAGTGCGCGAAGGGGAAGCCGGATCGACGGGAAGAGGCGACACCGTCGGGGGGTGGACTGGCCGAGCGCCGGCACCGGACGCCCGAACCGCTCGAGAGGTGGAAGTCGTCTGACTTCAGTTTCTCTGAACGGTGGACCGTTTCAACGCTGCCTCTGAGCGCGTTATCGGCCAGTTGGTACTCCGTCACTGTACTCCACTGACCACTCAACACCAGAATGTGGAATACCAAGCCCAACCTGCGCTGGCCCTAATCTGTGGCAGTGAGCTCAGATCCGCCGGCGCAAAACGCCCCTTCTACCATCGCAGGTCTTGTCGGGGCGCCCGGGCCGATTGCTCTGGAATTGTTCTACGACCTGATTTTTGTGGCAAGCGTCGTGGTGCTTTCAGATTCCTACTCTCACCATCCAACAGCGCAAAACTTGCTTTGGTTGGTCTCGGTATTTGCCCTGATCTGGTTGATTTGGATGCAAACCTCGCTCCTGTTCAACTTGGATCGAGAGCAGAACAACCTCATGCGCGCCCTGGTACTTGGGCAGATGCTGCTCATCGTCTTACTGTCCATTTCTGCTGCAGACGACCTAGAGACTCACTCCAGGTTGGTCGGGCCTCTGCTGGGTCTCACCCTGCTTTTAGTTTCTGCAATGCTCGCTGTCTCTGCGCGCGGAAACCCGAAGATGGCCGGGTACACCAGGATTCGCATTCGCTACTTCGTAGTTGCCGCTGCGCTGATTGCATGCTCACCGAGGGTCGGTGAAAACGCCTACCTAGTACTTTGGCCGCTTGGATTTTTGATTGTTCTAGCACCCTCGCTTCGATCAGACCCGCTCGGTGGCCAAACCATAAAAACCCATCATTTAGTTGAGCGCTTCGGTGCCTTCACAGTCATCATGTTGGGAGAGACGTTCGTAAAGACTGCCCTGACCGCAACGGAATATGACATGAAGGGCCTCAGTGTTATCAGCCTGTTGGCAAACTTTGTGATCGTGTTTGCTATCTGGTGGCTGTATTTCTCGAATGCTCCCTCGGTTGGTCCAACCGCAGGCAGGGGCGGACACAACACGTGGATGCTGACCCACTTACCGCTACACCTATCGATTGTGGGTGTTGCCGTTGGCGCAGCACTCGCCACAAACAGTTTCGGCAAAGAAGTGCCGTCATCGGCCGCTCTCTACTTATCTCTTCCCCTCTGTGGAGTGCTGATATCAATGATTGTGCTTGAGCTTCTCTCTGGGCAGGCTCACTCAAAGCGAGTCGCTGGCATCTTCGCTGCAGCTTGTTTAGCTGTTCCAGTTGCAACAATTGTCACCGTTACCATTAGTTCAAACGAACTGCGCGGTCTGAGCGTGGTGCTCGCTGTGCTTATGGTCTCATCGGTGGTTGGCAGCAATTCCATCCGGAGCAAGGTAGCCAAACAAGCTGCAGGAACGAGAGCCTGATGCTGAAGCGCAGAACTCCGGCACCTGCGGCTCTTGAGTTGCTCTACGACCTGTTTTTCGTTGCTGCGGTGGTCGTACTCTCGTTCGGGTATTCCCATGATCCAACCTTGGCGAACCTGGCTTGGATCGCAATGGTCTTCACGCTGATCTGGGCCGTCTGGGTAGCGACCACGCTGGTACTCAACTTGCTAGGCCGAGACTCGACAGTGATCCGAACCTTGGTCATCGGTCAGATTCTGTTGCTGATCGCTGCCGTGTCCGCAGCTGATGGGATCTATGCGCACACGCTCGTGACTGGGCCTCTGTATTCCGTCACGCTGCTCTTGCTAGCGGGAATCCATTGGAAGGCGCAACAGCTCAAGCCAGAACTCAGATCGTTTTCCATCATCAGGATTTGGGCCTGTGTGGCAGCGGCTCTGGTATTTGCGTTCTCACCCTGGTACCCCGACCCCGGCTATCTGCTGTTGTGGCTGTTCGGCCTGATCATTCTGATTTCACCAGCCTTTCGGACTCAACCTCTGGAACCTCTTGGCCTTGACACAAAGAAGCTTGCCGAACGACTCGGCATCTTTACGGTCATCATGTTGGGGGAATCCTTTGTCAAGACCTCGCTGACAGCAACCGAGTCAAACCTTGTTGGCCTAGAGATCGAATGCGTACTCGGAGCCATCATGATTGTCCTGAGTATTTGGTGGCTGTATTTCGCCAACGTCCCCGCAGAAGGCGAGGTCACCGGTCGGACAGCGCACCGTTTTTGGGCCATTGTGCATCTGCCGCTGCACATTGGGATTGCCGGGATTGCAGTTGGGGCAACCATGGCGGTGCTTCCCCACTCCAGCCACACTGACGAAGCCAATAGCACCTGGACGTTGGTTCTTTCTGTTGGCCTGGTCTTGATTTCACTTGCTGCAATCGAGTTTTTGGCGAACGACAGGAATTCTCGCAAGGCCGGTGCGTTCTTTCTGGGTGCCGCTGCGCTGAGTGGTGTCTTCGGAATCTTCTCCGCAAGGCGGGACTACGTAGATAGTCAGATCGCGACTCTGGTCCTAGCCGGTCTCATGGTTCTGGTGGTCTGCTGCGAACATTTTCTAAGACAGCCAGAGGAACAGCCAGAGGAACGGCCAAAGCAAGAGTCCAGCCTCTCATGACACAGGCAGAGGCAGGGTCAGGGTCAAGCAGGCCGAGCGGCTCAATGCGTCAAAGCCGGCAGAAGCTCCGAGGGACCACGCTGTTGTCTGCACCCTTGTTTGTCCTCGGCCTTATGGGATGCTCATTCGCTCTCGCCCTTGGCCTGTGGGCTGTATGGAACCAAGGCCAGCTTGGCCCGAGTTTCTGGTTGCCATTCCTACTGAGCGCCGCAGTTGGCTTGGGCGGCTTTGTCGCAGCTGGCGGGTGCTTCCTGCTCATCTCCGACACCGAGGTCTGCGACGTCGTGGGCTGGATCACCGTGCAACGGATCGAGCGCTCAGAGATTCAAACGGCACGAGTCCGTCCAGGGCCGTGGAGATGGTTCGAACTCGAACTGCAAGATGGGTCTGTTCGTACCATGCTCGGAGCATCACCAACGCAATACCCCTCGAGGCTGCTCGCTGGCGCCGATGACCAAGACATTGCCAACCTTGAGCTGATTCTGGGCGAGGAATAATTCCCGCTGGGAGTCCAGACGACCTGCTTTCGCAACAGTATTAGGCTTGACTCATAGGTGATGTCTCCCTCGCAACCTCGCCGAAAGCCAAAAGTGGTCGTACCAACCACTGTGCAACTCGGCGTGTCGCCGCGGCGCATGCTGCTTCGAGGCACTATCGGCAGCTGTCCCGTTTGTGGAAATCGCCATATTTTCTCTCGCTGGTTTTCGATGGTGGAACGCTGCCCAAGCTGTTCGCTGCACTTTGAGCGAGTTGAGGGTCACTGGATTGGCGCAATTGGCGTCAACACCGTGGTCATCACTGCAGCGATGCTGATCTTGCTGATGGCCGTGACGTTTGCACTCTTTCCCGATCCCATTCCCCAGGCGATGATTGCAGTTGAGTTAGCCATTGCCGGCATTGGACCGCTGCTCTTTTTCCCGGCCTCACGCACCCTGTGGTCTGCAATTGACCTGCTCATGCGGCCACTCAACTTTGGCGAAGTTGACCCACGCTTTGTGCTCGTTGATCCTGACCGAGACCGCCCTGCAAAGCGTTCCTAGGCAGGTTGACCCACCACAGGGCCTTGATGCAGGCCGTAGAGTTCCGTAGCCTTGAGACAACGCCGCGCAGAACTATCAGAACGGAAAGGGGTGCGATGCAGAGTTCACGAAAAGTTCTGAGCCTGTTCGCTGTGATCCTGACCATCACCCTGGCGGCCTCGGCATGTTCGAAAACAGCAGATACCATGCAGGTCTCCGCTCAGGACGTTTCAGGCGATGCTGCGCTTCCAACCTCGACCATGTTGAGGGCGGCCGCCGTTACCACGACTGCTCTCCCTGTCGGTTCAGGATCTGCGACCAATGCCTCAACTGCTGCAGTGGGGTCGGCCCAGGCAACCTTGGCAGCAATTCTTGGACAGATCTCTGCTAACCCGCAGATCCTCACAAAGGTCTCCACTCTTGACACTGCAGGTCTGGCGCAGCTCTTTGGGCTTGATGTTTCAGCCTTGCAGCAGCTCGGCCTGTCAGGCGGGCAGATTGAACAACTCGGTCAAGCCGCCCTTGCGAGTCCGGAATCTGTGCAAACTGCCATCTCAACCGGATCAATTGACCCTGCTGCACTTCTTGGGCTTCTGCTGGGTTCCGTTGATATCAACAGCTTGGCCACCGGTGCGGTGGGGGCACTGGTTCAGGGGCTGCTCGCCTCGATTGCCGATCTTCGCCTAGTGATCAGCCCTGAAGTCACCGTTGACCTGCAACAACTGTTCGATCAAATTGACCCCAACGCAATTCCCATTCTGGCCAATCCAGGCAATGCCGGAATTCTGGCGCTGCTCTTTAGCGCAGTGATCAACTCAAACCCGCTGCTAGCTCAGCAACTCTTGGATAATCCAAACCTTGACCCAACCCTACGCCCGATTCTGGAGCAACTTGCTGCGCTCGGAGACTCGCTCGGAACAGCTGCGTCAGCAGCGCTGATAGAAGCCATCAACAAGCTCTTCCCTGGCCTGCTCCCCGTAGGTTAGGGGGCCAGTTTTACTTGGCGTACATCGCCTCAATCTGTGCGGCGAACACCTCGTTGATGCCCCTTCGCTTGAGCTTTGAGGTAGGCGTGAGCAACTCAGAATCCGGCATCCACTCCTCGGTCAGAATGCTCACCCGCTTAACGGACTCGGCGCCGTTAAAGCCCGACATTTCCTCTGCAACTCCGGCGTTGATGGCATCTACAACTTCAGGACGTTCCGCGAACTCCTCGAGGGTGGTGAACTCAATACCGTGGCTCGCAGCCCACCCAGGGGCTACTTCGCTGTCGATCACCACGAGCGCAGAAACAAACGGACGGTTATCTCCGATCACTGCTGCTTGGCCAATCAGCGGCACCTTCTTGAGTGATGCTTCAAGATTGGCAGGAGACAGATTCTTGCCGCCAGCGGTGATGATGAGTTCTTTCTTGCGGTCAACAATGCGCAGGTAGCCATCCTCGTCAATCTCACCGATGTCTCCAGAGTGCAACCAACCATCGGCGTCGATTGCTTCGGCGGTCTTCTCGGGGTCGTTCAAATACCCTTGGCATACAAGGCCCCCGCGGCAGCACACTTCGCCATCCGGGAAGATTGCGAGCTCCACTCCGGGCAGTGCCTTGCCAACTGTGCCGGCTTTGACCTTGAACCGCTCAAAGGTCATGGGGCCTGTGTTCTCGCTCATTCCGTAAACCTCGGCGAGAGGCACGCCGATGGTGCGGAACCAGGTCAGCAAGTGTGCTGGAATCGGAGCTGCACCCGTTACGGCAACCTCGCACTCATCTAGGCCAACAAGTTGACGAACGGTACTAAAGGCCACGTCATCGAGGAACTGATAGGTGGCAATCTCGTCCTCGGTGGCAGTACCCCAAGTGATTTTCTCTCTGATCGGAGTCGCAGTCTCGACTGCCTCGTTGAACTTCTCGGCCTTCTCGGGGTCAGCAGAAAGCGCAGCAGTAACGCCTGCATAGAGCTTCTCCCACACACGTGGCACACCAAAAACAATATTGGGATGCACCTCACCAAGAAATGCTGAAAGTTGCGAAGTCTCGGGGCAGGTGGCCACTTCGATGCCAGCTCCGAGCAACATGTAATGCGAGACCATCCGCTCCGCAATGTGGGCCATGGGCAGATACGAGACCACCTTCTTGCCAACAAGGTCCTCACGGGTCCAGCCGTAGACAGGCAAGAACGCTTCCATGGTCCACACCACGTTGTAGTTCGAGAGCATCACGCCCTTTGGCGGGCCGGTTGTTCCTGAGGTGTAAATGATTGTTGCCAGATCATCAGGAGAGCCGATCTTGGCGGCCTCTACCAGGTTGAGTGGCTCGCTGTCGGTCAGGACTTGTGGGCCCAGAACATCTGTTGGCAGTTCCGCTGCCGGCTGAAGCGTGATGATGCACTCAAGATTCGACAGCTCATCTCGCACTTCGAGGAACTTCGACAAGAAGGCTTCGTTCTCGACGATTGCCACCTTGGCTCCGCAGTGGCCGCCAAGGTAGGCGACCTGATCGGGGGCTGAGGAGTTATAGATCGAAACCGGGGTCGCACCCAAGAACAGCACGGCAAGGTCGAGGTAGTGGAAGGCCGGGATGTTGCGCATCATCAGCAGCACACGATCCCCTGGCTCTACCCCGATAGACCGAAGGCCTGCTGCTGCTCGAGCTGCGCGGTCTGCCATCTGGTTGAAGGTCATCGAATCCCAGGTCTGATCCGGGGTCATCCATCGCATGGCCGTTCGATCTCCATGGGCTGCAAGGGTCTCGAGGAACTCTGTTGCCACCGTGCGTCCAGCAACAAGCTCATTTATTTCTTCAAAGGTCGGCGTAGTCATCAGATCCCCTAGAACAGCTGGTTAATACGATTAAAAAACTTATTCCCCGCCCGGCACAAAAGCCAAGCACGCCGCTGAACTGTACTGCGATGTGCAAGATCTCTGCACGCCGCGCTTTGACCCGGGCCGCAGAACCGAACAGACTCTTGACCGATCAGTCAAGTTGATTGATTCCGGGGACCAAGGAGCAGATATGCCTGAAGCAGTCATCATCGATGTGGTTCGTACCGCTGGCGGAAAACGCAACGGCGCTCTAGCTGGTTGGCATCCTGTTGACCTAGCAGCAGAAGCCCTCAAAGCCCTAGCCGAGCGCAACAGTCTTGATCCAGCGATCATCGACGACGTCATCATGGGTTGTGTGATGCAGGCCGGGGCTCAGGCGCTCAACGTAGGTCGCAACGCAGTACTCGCCGCTGGGTTCCCCGAGTCTGTTCCAGCAACCACGATTGACCGGCAGTGTGGGTCATCGCAGCAGGCGTATCACTTTGCAGCACAGGGCGTGATGGCTGGAGCGTACGACGTGGTGATTGCATCTGGAGTCGAGGTCATGAGCTTGGTTCCTATGGGTGGGTCGATTGGCAAGAACATCGGCTTTCCCTTCGGTGGAGCATGGGACCGCTACAGCGAAGTCGAACTGCTCGAAGGCAATAAGGGCCTAGTTGGTCAGGGACTGTCTGCTGAAATCATTGCGAATGAAGCTGGGCTGAGCCGCGTAGATCTAGACGCCTTCGGTGCTCGTTCGCAGCAACTCGCCGAAGCTGCCACGGAACAAGGACGATTCGATAACGAGATCATTCCCGTCGTGTCCAAGATCCGCGATAAAGAGACCGGCGCCGTTACCGTGCTCGACACCATGCACACTCGTGATGAAGGTATCCGTGCAGGAACCACTGCCGAGGGCCTTGCGAATCTCAAGCCGGCATTTATGGAAGACGGCAAGGTCACTGCTGGAAACAGCTCGCAGATCTGTGACGGTGCTTCGGCGGCGCTCATCATGAGCGCCGAGAAGGCAAAAGAATTGGGCCTGACGCCACGCGCCAAGTTCCGCAGCTTTGCACTCGCTGGAGTCGACCCCGTACGGATGCTGACCGGCCCAATGCCGGCCACCCAAAAGGCACTAGCCAAGGCTGGCCTGAGCATTGATCAGATCGACCATATTGAAATCAACGAGGCTTTTGCTTCGGTGGTGTTGGCATGGGAGCAAGAACTCAAGGCCGATATGAGCCGCGTGAACCCGAACGGTGGAGCTATTGCACTTGGTCACCCCCTTGGAGCATCCGGAACCAAGTTGCTGGCAACCATGCTCAATGAGCTTGAGCGCTCAGGCGGCCGCATCGGGTTGCAGACCATGTGCGAGGGCGGCGGGCTAGCGAACGCCACCATCATCGAACTTCTGGGCTGAACCAGTCGCCTGGACTTGACCCAGCTGAAGATCAACGGTGAGTGCCTCCGGTACAGTTGTGCCGGAGGCGCTTGTTATTTATGGACGAGATCGAAGAACAACCCACAGAGCCCGCACACAAGAGTCGCCCTTGGTGGATGCGTCTGAGCGTGTGGGCCGCGGTCATTGTCCTGAGCAGCATCGTCATTCACTCTGTTTTTCATATTCCGAGCGGCACTGTGCTTGGCGCACTCATTTTGGGTGCGCTGATTCTGCGGGTGGGCTTTTTCTTTCTTCAGCAGTTCGCAACTCCTCCGCCGGCACCACCCGACCCAGGCACCCTTCGCAAAGTCAAGCTGATCTATCGATGCAGCGTTTGCGGCACCGAGGTCCGCATGACTGCTGCAAATGATGAAGACCCAGAACCGCCACGGCATTGCATGGACGATATGGAACTTGTGGCTCCCATCATGGAATAAGTCTCAAGGAATCGTTTATCCACAACGTTTAACCATTTCCACAGGCTGTGGATAAAGCTGGGTACTGTCACACGAATGGCACCTTTTAGGCACCAGTTGGTCATCTAGCTGCAACCTCGCACTCATCTAACGCTGCAAAACCGCCGAATTTAGCGGTATTGGGTGGCCACCATGATGCCCGCCAGAATCGCTCCCAGGCCGGCTACCAGGTACCAACCGTTTCCGCCGGACTCCGTTCCCGGCAGCACCTGCATGTAATTCAAGATGATCACTAGCAGTCCCAAACCCCACGCGCCGAACATCGTGATTGGAACCCATTTGGGGCTTGGCCCATGGTGATGCTTCTTGACCGGGGGCGTGTAGCGGGCCGTTGAGGACGCATCTTTTTTGGCTTTGGGTGGAGTCACCCGCTTGCTCGTCGAACTCGGGGTCGAACTAGAGGACGAAGTACTCGTTGCCTGATCGGCATCAACTTTGCGCTTTCCCGGAGTAGCCATCTCTGCAGAATAGACCGAACCCGTTCGGTAAGAACTCCTCTCTCGTTCTACTGTTGCAGTCTGATGCCACGAATTCTGGTGATCGACAACTACGACTCCTTTGTGTACAACCTGGTTCAGTACTTGGGTGAGCTTGGCGCGCAGCCAATCGTGCATCGTGAGGATGCCCTGAGCCTGAGCGATGTTGAGTCAATCAATCCCGACGGCATCCTGATTAGTCCCGGTCCCGGACACCCTTCACAGGCTGGACTCTCGAACGACCTCATTCGCGACTGGGGCAGCCGACGGCCAGTGTTCGGGGTGTGTCTCGGCCTGCAATGCATTGGTGAAGTTTTTGGTGGCAACGTCATTCGAGCCCCACAGGTTGTGCACGGAAAAACCTCACTCATCACACACGATGGCCGTGGCGTATTTGAAGACCTACCGAACCCGCTTGAAGCAACGCGGTATCACTCGTTGATCGTTGAGCGATCATCACTACCCGATGAGCTTGAAATCACAGCGCAAACACAGGACGGTTTGATTATGGGATTGCGCCATCGCGAGCTCATGATCGAAGGAGTGCAGTTCCACCCCGAATCAGTATTGAGTAGCAGCGGTCACAAGTTGATCAGCAATTTTCTGAACTACTGCGCGGCGCAGTCGGCATTGCCAAGCAACTCAGCCCGCAAACTGGTTTAGCCAGCGGTGGTTGTAGAGGCCGGTTGACTCGTAGTGGTGCTCGCCCCGGCGACAGTGGTAGTCGTTGCCGGCAACAAGATTCCAACGGTGATCTGAATCGGTGTGCCCGCTGGGCTAGGCGTGTTGGCAATGGGAGTCTGGCTGATCACTAAGCCAATCCGCGGGTCTCCTGCAATAAGCGCCAGATTGGTAACAGCGGTAGTCATCCCTGCGGCTTTGGCCACCTTTGATGCTGAGGAACTGCGAAGACCCACCAGGTCAGGGACCACAGCCTGCTGTTCGGCCGAGGCCACAACCAGATTGATGGGTTGATCCCGAGGAGCTTTGGCTGCGGGCGCAGGATCCGAAGACAGCACTGTGCCTGGCGGCTGATCGGAGGAGAACTGACGAGAGATTTCACCCACGGTGAGTTCGGCCCGAGCGAGTTCAACGATGGCTTCGCCTACTGGACGGCCAACAATCTCTGGCACCGTACGCGGTTCGGGCCCCTGGGAGACCCTGAGCTTGACGGTTGAGCCCGGTGGGGTTCGTGTTCCACCGGCCGGATCCGAACCAACGATCACCCCTTGAGCTACCTGCTCATCAAAGACATCCTCGAGTTCTCCGAGCAGGCCAATTGTCTTGAGTACCTTTAGAGCCTCTGGGCCTTTCATGCCAGCAAAGTCGGGCAAGTCCACACCAGCTAGGCCGTCACTCACTCGCAGCAGAATTTGCTCACCAACTTCTAATCGGCTGCCAGCAACTGGGTCCTGACCAATGACGGTATCCGCTGGAATGACTTCGTTTGAGTTGTACTCGGCTTCAACGACAAGGCCCATTCGCTCAAGCTCCGCCTGCGCCTCGGTCAGGCTGCGGCCTGCCATCCGCGGCACCGTAACTTGGTCCACCTGAGCCGAAGATGAGCCGCTTCTGAGTGACGCGCTGAACGCAAAAATTGTCAGCCCGAGCAAGATGACCACAGCCGCCAAACCGACTGCGATCGCAACAGGATGCACCGCAGTGTCAATCTGCTCCAGATCACCAATCTCGGTAATCCGCACAGGGCCGTCACCTTGGTCCTCCACGACTTCTGCCATCTCAGCCACCCGCCTTGGTAGTCGGTGTGGATGCCTTGACAGTTGTAGTGGTTGAACTCCCAGTAGGTGAGGAAGATGGGGTGGTAGTTGTGGTCGCTGACCGGCGCGGAGGGGGAACTCGCCCGACCACAATCGTGACTACTTGCCCCGGTCGATACGGGGTTCCCGCAACTGGGTTCTGCCCGAATACATTGCCTACCCCAGGGTCTCCGGTCACGACGAGTTGTCCAGCAATATCTACGACGAAGCCAGCTGCCTTGAGTAGATCCGTGGCAGGGCCTTGTTGAATGTTGGTCACTTCAGGAACAGCAATCGGCGCCGGCCCGTTCGAAACGGTGAGTGCCACTGCTGTGTCTTTGGGGACTTTTGTTCCCTGAGCGGGAGCAGATGAGATCACGGCTCCGGCTATCACAGCCGGATCATCAGCCAAGGTAACGGGCCCAAAGAGCAGCCCTGCCTTTCCTAGGCGATACGCAGCGCCTTCAACCGAGAGTCCCGTTAAGTCCGGCACTGGCCGACTGTCTGGCCCAGAAGAAACCTCGAGCCGAACGGACCCGGCCTGTGCAACTAGGACATCTGGCTCTGGGGATTGCGCCACCACGATTCCGTTGGCCACGGTCTCATTAGAAACTTCAGTTATCTCAATCGGCACCCCCGGATCACCGAGTTCTCGAGTTACCTCGGCAATTGGCCGACCAACTGCTGCTGGCATACGCGTGCGGTTTACTCCGCTGCTCACCACGAGCTCAATCTGGTCGCCCGAGCGAGCCTTTTTACCGGCCGCTGGCTTTTGACCAATGATTGTTCCGCGCGGTGCAGTCAAGCTAAAAGCACTGCGAGTATCGGGCTTGAGACCAAGATTTTCGGCCTCGGCCTTGGCCCGAGGTAGCGGACTGCCAGCAAAGTCAGGAAGGGTCACAATTCGACCAAGACCACGGATGGCATCAAGGGGATTCAGCGTGTCTGAAAAACCGAGCAGGGCGATGGCAGCAGCGACGATCAGGACTGCGGCAACGAGCGGCAACAACCCGCGAACCTTAGTCATCTCAGTCGCCTTGAGGCATCAAGCTGTAGTAGTTGTGGCCACCGTCGTGGTGGTAGTTGTTGTTGTTGTTGTTGCTGCAGCAGCTACACCCACCGTGATGGTGACGGCTGAACCTTTGTCCTCCATCTTTCCACCAACAGGGTCCTGCGAAATGACCCTGCCTGCGTTCGGGTCAGCGGCAGGAACAGTCTGAGGAACCACACGGACGCTCAGCCCAGCAAACTTGATCGTCGTTGTTGCGTCGGCCTCGCTTTGGCCGACCACCGTGGGCACCTTGGCCTGCTCCGGCCCAGTCGAGACCACGATGCGAATGAGCGTGGACGCCGCTACTGAGGCTCCTCCAGCCGGGTCGGTGCTAATCACACTGCCGTTGGGGACCGTGGCGCTTGCTGCCTGAGTGGGGTTCGCAAAGCGGAAGCCTGCTGCTTGGATTGCAGCTTGGGCCTGAGCGAGTGGCTGCCCGACCACATCGGGAACGAGTTCCTCGCCCACGCCCTTTGATACGAACAGCTCAACCACAGACCCGGCAGCCACTGGTACCAGCGCCGCCGGACTCTGGCTGATCACGGTTCCCGAGGCAATATCTGCACTCTCTTGGGGAGTGATCTTGACCAGCAGCCCCTTCGCTATGAGTTGCTTCTCCGCGTCGGCTTGAGCCAAGCCAGTCACATCAGGAAGCTCAACAGTCTCGATGCCCGAGGACACCACCAATTTGACTGTGCTGCCAGACTTGATGGCCACGTCTTTGCCAGGATCCTGCGAGATAACAATGTCCAGGGCAATTGTTGCCGATGGCTCAGTGGTCACCTCAGGAACAAGGTCTGCTTCCTTCAGTTGCTTCTCTGCTTCGGTTCGAGTCAGCCCGATCAGACTCGGCACGGCAACATCAGCTCCGCCAGAACTGTTGATGAACCAAAACAGCAGGCCACCAAGAAGGAGGAGAAGGACCACCAGAATCCCGATGAACAACGCGGTCTTCGGCTTCTTTTCTTCCTCTTCTTCTTCGGTTGTAGCCTCTGGATCCTCGGGGGGAACCGCTGTCCCGACCGTAGTAGCGGGCTGCATCGTGGTGGCCATTGCGGCGCCGGCTCCGAGGAGCGCAGCAGCAGCAAGGGCGGCATCGCGTTCAGCTACCGTTTGGTTGCCGCCCAAAAAACGCCCCAAGTCGGCGCGTAGATCCTCTGCCGATGCGTAGCGATCATCAGGCTTCTTCTGAAGCAACTTCATGATGATTGCCTCAAGGCCAGGTGGCAGGGTGGGTATCAGCGTCGAGGGTGCAGCGGGCTGATCCTGAACGTGCTTATAGGCAATCGCTAACGGCGTGTCTCCGGCGAACGGCGGCCGACCGGTGACCATCTCGTACAGAACAACACCGAGCGAGTAGAGATCAGAGCGCGGATCCACCGCTAGGCCCTGAGCCTGTTCTGGAGAGAAATATGTAGCCGTTCCCATCACCGACCCGGCTTGGGTCAGGTCATCATCTGGACTCGACATCGCACGGGCGATACCAAAATCAGTGACCTTCGCTTGGCCAGATTTCGTGAGGAGTACGTTTCCGGGTTTGACATCTCTGTGCACGACCCCCCGTGAGTGCGCAAACCCCAACCCGCCAGCAACCTCAGAGGCAATCTCGGCAGCGCGGTTGGGATGCAGCGGACCATCGGCTCGCAACACTTGCGCAAGAGACGGGCCATCCACGTACTCCATAACAATGAAGTACGTGCCGTCTTGTTCTCCCCAATCAAACACCCCAACAATGTTGGCATTCGACAGACCAGCCGCAGCCTGGGCCTCTCGGCGGAACCGCTCGACGAACGAGGGGTCAACGGCAAACTCGGGAACGAGTTCCTTGACTGCTACCGGGCGATCTAGGGATCGGTCCCGAGCCAGATACACCTGCGCCATGCCGCCACGGGCTAGACGACGATGAATCTCGTAGCGATCGTTTAATACGCGAGGTGGTTGATCAGACATGCGTCCTCCAGAGTAGGGCTCCGAGCGTTGCTCCTGCGTCATGCAGGCTCATCGGTACAACGGGTTCATTTGGCAACGGGTTCATTTGGGTTCCAGCGCTGCCTGCAGCACT
>JBAXCX010000077.1:0-13774 GCA_037141255.1 Actinomycetes bacterium
TCTTCCTAGGACAAGTCTCTCTTCCTAGGACAAGTCTCTCTTCCTAGGACAAGTCCTTGTCTGCTGCCGAAACAGCCTTATTCAGGCCTTTCTCGATCTCTGCCACAGCACCGTCAACATCGCCCTTATCGAGCGCATGGTTGGCCTTCTTTGTGGCGTGTGAGAGCGCCTTGTTGATGTCTGTGCTCACCGCGTCTTCTGCAATAGCCACAACTGCGGCTTGACCTTCGTCGAGCAGGTTGCCAAGTTCCTTCAGATTGTGACGTGAGAGACCGCCTGCAAAGTGACCGATGGTGCCAAGAACTGCGCCACCGATAACGGCATCAGCAATAATTGCCGCGCCAGCAGGAGGAAAAATCACGCCAATTGCTGCGCCACCAATAATTCCAGCAGTGCCGGCCGCCTTGCCTGCATAGGTCTTTTCGTGCACGTGGACTCGGCCTTTTTCGTCTTTTCGCACAATGGCTGCAGTAATATGCCGCAGGCCAGCCTCTTTCAAAGTGGCGAAGTCGGCCATTGCCACATCTGGGTCGTCATAGGCCGCTGCATAAGCGATGTAGGTCGTGTTCTCAGACATATTCTCTCCTCGTTGGGGGGTTCGAAATTGTTCCCCGTGGATACCCTACGGGGTGGCCCGCCGCTCTGCCGCCGAAGTTCCTTGGTGTGAAAATCAACGCGCTATCTTTTACCCGGCAAACTCCGGTAGAATAGAATCCTAGTTGAGCACCTGTGGAGGACAATCCGTGATTACTTTGACCGATACTGCAGCAGATAAAGTCAAGCAACTCATTAGCGCTGAAGGTGATGAAGCGCTTGCCCTTCGCGTTGCGGTGCGCCCCGGCGGATGTTCCGGCTTCTCGTATGAGATGTTCTTTGACAGCGATGTAGCAAGCGACGATGTGACCGTCGAGAAGGCCGGCGTGCGAGTGATCGTTGATCCCTCGAGTGCGCAACTGCTAACTGGAGCAACGCTTGACTATAAAGATGGCCTTGATCAGTCGGGCTTTGCAATTACCAATCCAAACGCGGAGCGCACCTGCGGTTGCGGCCAGTCGTTTAGCTAACGCAAGAGTCACTCACTTCGCTAAGGCGAGCATCTGGGCCATCTCGCCTCGATCTATGGCGATGTCTCCGCGAACTTGGATGACATTGGCAGCGTTCGTCACGAAGAGACTCGGTTCAAAGCCCAACTTGTAGGCCAGTGGTAGGGGCGCGAGCGCTGCCTCGCTCAGTTCGCGAACCATCTTGGGGTTCTGATAGACCTCAGAGTGGATAACGATCACATTTTCTGAAAGTGAGGCTGCTTCTTCGACGAGCAAGTCAAGAATCGGCCCGCAGGCAGCCGTTTGGCAATAAGCCGGTGTGGCAAGGAGCACCACAATTGGCCGACCTGTTCCAAGTGCTGAGGGCAAGTCGAACTCATGGAACGGACATCGGGGGACTCTGGTGCAGATCGGGTCGACGTCAAAAGACATTGTGGTGGTGGGGGTATTTGCCGGAGGCAACACGCTGTTGACCTGTGGGCTTTCAACCGCTGAGGCTGGAGACACAATCACTTGACTGTTGAGCCGCGTTGATCCGCGGGTTGCAAAGATGTCATACAAACCAGGTGCCGGAAAGGTGAAGTAGAACGGCAAATACGGCCGTGGCACTCCATCGCTTCTAGGTGCAACCTTGACTGGGTCGCCAAGCGAAACCCCATCTCGTTCTACCGAAAACGTCATCGGCCCAGGGAGTTCAAAGGCGGGAACCCCTTCAGCATCAGTGAGCGTGTAGACGAGTCGAGAAGGCACCCCCGATGCCAGATAGGCAATGTTGCGAGGAAACAGTGCTGTCAGGGTTTCTTTAGGCCCGGGGTTTACTCCATTCGAGGTGGTATCAGTCGCTCCGCTACTGCAGGCCGAACTCAACGCTGCAGCCGTAACAAGGCCAAGCCCTCCGATGCCACTCAACAGAAGTCTCCGCCGGTCAAAGGACGGCCGATCAAAAGATACTGGTTGCCCGGATCCATCTGCGCTATCTGAAACAAAGTCCTGCACGGAGGCCAACGGTACCGCTCCGCTGCGCGAGGTCACAGTTCGCAAGCTTCGGGGGTTAGGAAAAACGCGGTGCACTCTCAGACTGCCTCAGCTGACTAGGGTAAGGAAATGTCAGGACCACCGTATTCGCCAGTGTTTCGAGCAGGGGAGTGGAGTTGCATTTCTGGGCAACTCGGCATCACTCCGGATGGCCTAGCCGAGGGGTTTGCGGCACAGACGGAACAGCTTTTTATCAACCTCAATCTGTTGTTGCAAAAGCATGAGTTGTCCGTGGATCAGATTGCGAAGACCACGGTGTTCTTGGCTGATATGGCTGATTATGCCGAGTTGAACGAGGCCTATTCAGCATTCTTTGGTGATCACCGACCGGCCCGGTCTGCAGTTGCGGTTGCGGGCTTGCCTTTTGGTGCGCTCATCGAAATGGAAGCTTGGGTTTACACCGGCACCTGAGGCAGACTATGACCATGATTGGACCAATCTTTATTGTGTTGACCCTAGTCATTGCGCTGCCGGTCTCGTTTTTTGTGATCGGTGCAGTGCTCTCGGTGATCCTCGGCCACTCACTGACCAAAGAGGGCGAGTACATGAACGAGGGCAGTGAACTCATCGAGCTCAATCACTAAACTCAACCCAAGGAGTCGGCGGGTCAGACTGACCAGCGAGACTCTCCAAACTTATATCCCACCGAGCGGACCGTCTGGATCAACCCAGCGAACTCCTCGCCGAGCTTTGCTCGCAGACGCCTGATGTGAACATCAACTGTTCGCGCACCGCCGTAGTACTCGTAACCCCATACCCGTGAGAGCAGGGTTTCACGGGTAAACACCCTGCCAGGGTTAGAGGACAAGAATTTGAGTAACTCGTACTCCATGTAGGTCAGGTCGAGCGGGCGATTATTGATCGAGGCTTGGTAGGTCTCTAGGTTCAGCAGCAAGGATTCGTACTGCACAATTTCTGGCCCGGTTTCCAGGCCAGGTTCGGAAGCCAAGAGGTGACGGATACGTGCTTCTACCTCGGCTGGATGAAACGGTGTCACGCAAAAATCATCGAAGGTGTCGTGGCGACCATCAAGGTCTGCAAGTTGGGTGCCTCGAATCAACAACAACAACGGCGCCACACCGATATCGCCCCGACGCAGGGATCTTGCCATGGAAAATCCGGCGGCTCCTTGCTCATCAGCAGCAACAATCGCGCCAGCCCAGACCCCTGACCGCGCCGCATTTTCATCTGCCACCGCAGTCCAGTCCAGACCTGCCATATCGAGCACGCGCACCAAATCAGGTGGGGGGGGATCGGGCCAAACTAAAAGTGGTTGCATGTTTGGCCTACCAGAACTTCAAGTAGCGCTGGAGTTCGTAACTGCTCACGTGTGTGCGGTACTCGGCCCACTCGGCACGCTTGTTTCGCAAGAACCACTCAAAGATGTGCTCCCCTAACGCATCACGGACTAACTCCGAGGTTTCCATCACATCTAACGCTGTAGACAAGTTGGTGGGCAGCAACCCGGCAGCGCTCACTGGGCGGTCTGGTTCGGAGGATGTAAATAAATTGATGGCTGCTTCGTCCGGAAGTTCGTACCCCTCCTTGATCCCCTTGAGGCCTGCTGCAAGGAGCACAGAGAAGGCCAAGTATGGGTTGACTGCAGGGTCGAGTGCGCGGTATTCCAGTCGAGTCCCTTGGGCTTCCTTGCCCCGTTTCGGTACCGGGACCCGGACAAGGGCCGAGCGGTTATTGCGAGCCCAAGAGATATGGACGGGGGCTTCGTAGCCGGCAACGAGGCGCTTGTAGGAGTTGATGAGTTGGTTCGTTACTGCAGTGATTTCTGCTGCGTGCCGAAGTAGGCCGGCAATAAATCCCTTCGCTGTGATGGATAATCCGAACTCCTCCCCGTCACCGTAAAAGGCGTTGTCATCGCCTTTCCATAGCGATAGGTGGGTATGCATTCCTGAGCCCTGCACTCCCTCCATCGGCTTCGGCATAAACGTTGCGTGCACGCCAGATGCCATCGCTACCTCCCGAACAATCATGCGCAACGCCATGATGTTGTCTGCCATGGCTAGACCATCGGTGTAGCGAAGGTCGATCTCGTGTTGGGATGGTGCGTCCTCGTGGAATGAATACTCCACCGGGATACCGGTTGCTTCGAGGCGTTGGATAGTGCGTCGACGAATGTCTGAGCATTCGTCGTAGGTAGTGAGGTCGAAGTAGCTGGCGTTATCGAGTGGCTGAGGTGGGACTGTTGCATCGTCGTTCTTGAAGTAGAAGAACTCAACCTCGGGTGCGGCCATGAACTGATAACCCTGTTCCGCTGCCGTTGACAAGTTGCGCTTGAGGACTTGTCGCGGATCGCCCTCAAACGGTGTGCCGTCGAGGTTGGCAATATCGCAGAAGATCCTTGCTGTCAGTTCCTCTCCATCGGCGCCCGGCATGAGTTGGAATGAGTGCGGATCAGGGAACGCCAGCACGTCGCTTTCTTGGACGCGACTAAAGCCGTCGATGGCGGATCCGTCGAATTGAACTCCCTCTTCAAACGCAGCGTCAAGTTCGACTGGCGAGATGGCAACTGACTTGATCTGGCCGAGCACATCTGTAAACCACAGCCGCACAAGACGGACTCGACGTTCCTCAACTGTGCGCAACACGTAGTCCTGCTGATTATCCATAGTGGACCTAGTGTGTCATCCGCGTGGACAGATGCAAGTGACGAGATGGAGTTCACACGCAGTTTACAATTGGGAAATGGGCTTGAAATTGCGTTGCGGGACCGTTTTTCTGCTTTATTAGTTGAGTTGCTAGTTTGAATTGCCAGAGTTCACCTCGGACGCTGGACACGAGACGTAAAAGGGTGACCCGTGCCATACCGCGCTGAATACATCTGGATCGACGGAACTGAACCAGTTCCAAATATGCGCTCCAAGACAAAGATTATCGAAGATGGCAAAGAGCCTGGCATCTGGGGCTTTGATGGATCCTCCACGAACCAGGCCGAAGGATCCTCCTCGGACTGTGTCCTGAGCCCCGTGTTTATGTGCCCTGACCCGATGCGAAATGACGGAGATGTGCTGGTACTCAATGAGGTGTTGATGCCAGAAACCTTTGAGCCACACCGCACCAACGCTCGTGCAACCTTGCTACCCATCGCAGAGAAGTTCGCCGATCAGGAGCCTTGGTTTGGTATTGAGCAGGAGTACACCTTCTTTAAGGAAGGGCGCCCACTGGGATGGCCAATTGAGGGTTACTACTACCCCGCACCACAGGGCCCCTACTACTGCGGCGTTGGCGCTATCGAGATTTCTGGCCGCGACATTGTCGAGGCACACACCGAGGCCTGTCTTCTCGCTGGCCTAGCGATTGCCGGAACCAACGCAGAAGTTATGTTGGGACAGTGGGAATATCAGGTTGGCCCGCTCGGCCCCCTGGAGGTGTCTGATCAACTCTGGATGTCTCGTTTCTTGTTGTACCGAGTTGCGGAAGACTTTGGCGTGAATGCTTCAATCTCGGCCAAGCCAATTAAGGGCGACTGGAACGGCGCTGGTTGTCATACCAACTTCTCTACCAATCGCATGCGCGAGGAGTACGACGCAATCATTACTGCTTGTGAGTCACTCGGCGGCCCCGGCAAGGTGGAAGAGCACCTCGCCGGCTACGGCCACGGCATTGAGGATCGACTGACTGGGTCACACGAGACGGCGCATTTCTCGCAGTTCCGTTATGGAGTTTCTGACCGTGGAGCATCCATTCGTATCCCATGGCAGGTTGCACAAGATGGCAAGGGCTACATCGAGGATCGTCGCCCGAATGCCAACATAGACCCGTATGTGGTTGCTCGGTTGATCACGAATACGGTCTGCTCTGCTCTCACTCCGCTCTGATTAACGGCCAATGACCAGGCCGAGCACGCTGCGCGTGGCCATGTGCCAACTCAATCTTCGGGTTGGGGATCTGGCAGGAAACATGGCTGCGCTCAGTCAGGCCTACGAGGTCGCCGAAGCAGCAGGGGCAGACATTGCGCTGTTCCCAGAATTGGCAGTTTGCGGCTACCCGCCCGAGGACCTGCTGCTCAAGCCTGGGTTTGTAGAAGATATTCAAGAAGCAGTGCAGCAGTTCGCGCTGAGCGTAACGGGTCACTGCACAGCAATTCTTGGCTGGGTCGAGCGTGACAACGGTCAGTTGTTTAATGCTGCTGCAGTGATTCATGACTCCAATCTCCTGAGCAGTTATCGCAAACAAGCCCTGCCGAATTATGGGGTCTTCGACGAGAAGCGGTACTTCGCTGCAGGCGGTGCAGGGCAGTCCCTGTATGAAATCGCCGGGGTAACCGTTTCGGTCACGGTATGCGAGGACGTGTGGGTTGATGGCGGCCCCATTTTGGCTGCAGCTCGTGGCGGTGCTGCCGTTGCGCTCAACATCAACGCGTCGCCCTTTCACATCGGCAAGCAGCAAGTACGAGAATCAATGCTCAGTCGTCGGGCGATTGAGGCCAAAATCCCGATTGTGTATCTCAATTTGGTCGGCGGCCAAGATGAGTTGGTCTTTGACGGCGGGTCCGTAGTGATGGCGGCGGACGGCTCCCTGCTGACGAGGCTGCTGCGATTCGGAGAAACTTGCGCTCTCGTAGACGTCGAAGTCGCTCTCGCGAGTCCGGTAACTGAGGTTGCAGCAGTTCTGCCGGTCACCAGGGTGAGTTCAGCTTCGGCAGAGGGCCTCCTCCCAGAGATTTCAAATCTCGAGCCACCGCTAGCGGAGATCGGTGGGACCACTGCAGAGGTTTGGAAGGCTCTGGTTCTTGGTTTGCACGACTACGTTGCCAAGAACGGCTTTTCCGAGGTCGTCATTGGCCTGTCAGGCGGAGTGGATTCATCGATTGTTGCAGCACTTGCAACCGATGCCCTCGGAGCTGAGTCAGTGCACGGGGTGTTGATGCCATCAAGGTATTCGAGTAGCCATTCGGTGAGTGATGCAGAACAGCTTGCGCTGAACTTGAGGATCGATCACCGCACTATTCCAATCGAGGCTGCCCACTTCGCCCTCTTGGACCTCCTCCAACCCTCGTTTAAGGATCGGGAGGCAGACCTCACGGAGGAGAATCTGCAATCAAGAATTCGTGGCGTGCTCCTGATGGCACTGTCCAATAAGTTCGGTTGGATGGTGCTGACCACTGGCAATAAGAGCGAGACGGCGGTTGGTTATTCCACGCTGTACGGCGATACTGCCGGCGGTTTGGCGGTCATCAAGGATGTACCCAAACTCATGGTCTACGAACTCTGCGCTTGGCGAAACGCTCAGCAGTCACGAGACGTGATCCCCCAAGCGGTGTTGATCAAAGCCCCGTCAGCTGAACTCCGCCCTGATCAGCGAGACGACCAGAGCCTTCCCCCGTATGAAGTGCTAGATCTGATTATCCAAGGGTACGTGGATGACGACTTGAGCACCGAGGAACTCGTATCCCGTGGTCACGATGCGGAGCTCGTTGCAAAGATCGTTGGCCTCATCGACCGTGCCGAGTACAAGCGGCGCCAGTCGCCGCCGGGAATCCGAATCTCCCAGAAAGCCTTCGGTCGAGACCGGAGAATTCCGATCACAAATGGCTTCACGAGGGTGCCGAGCCATTCCCCCCAGACTGATTAGCCGGTTGCGAGCAATTCCTCGTTCACACATGCTCGAGAAATCGATTCAGAGATCTTCTGCAGTTGAGCGGCAGCACTGGGTGAGAGTTGGCTAAAGAGCAATTGCTGCTGAACCCGATTGAAGGCGGGTTTAGCTAGCTCTACTTGCCTCATACCTTCGGGAGTGATTAAGGCGATGACTCCACGTCGATCACTCGCGCAACGTTCGCGCGTGACAAAGCCGCGCTTGATCATCAGATCAAATCGGCGCGTCAACCCGCTCGGTGACAGTCGTGCGAGGACTGCAAGCTCTGTCATACGCAGTGAATGAGTTGATGACTCCGTCAGGTGCTGAAGAACCTCATATTCCGAGAGGCACAAATTGCATTCAAGGGTGAGTTCCGCTTCTGACGCCGTAATGAGGTCCTGAGACGCGGTCAGAAACGACCGCCAGACGATTTGTTCAGCTTGTGAGAGGTCGTGAGAAGTCATAGTAACGGAGGGTAAACGACCTAAACGGCGTTTACCAGCCGCATTGGAATTTTATTCCACTTTCCACAGTTTGCTTCTTGCCTAGTCTCCGGATCCCCGCAAACTAGGCGAACCGGTATGGTTAAGCCATCATGGATTTCTCCAGCAAGCAGTTCGAAACCTTAGATTCGGCGAGGAAAATGCCCTGGCGTGGGCTCCTCGTACTGGCGGCTCAACTCGGCGCATACGCATGGACTGAATCTCAGGTGAGTTCCATGCTCGGCTCTGTGGCTATGGGCTTGAAGGACCCTGTACAAAAAGTCAGAGTGAATGCGCAGTCCTCGAAACATCGGTGGCATAGCGAACTCTTCTTTGACAGACTCCCCGTGCTGTCGACGGTGTTTCCCGAAGAGTTTGTGCGGGCTCCGAATCCAGAGATCACCGCGTTTCTCAGCTTGGTTGGCGCAGCTCCTTCGCCGTTCGAGCAGTTGATCGGTTTGCAATTGGTGTTGCTACCTTCGTTACTGACGACGTATTTGGAAGAGCTAACAAGCTTGAGCGAAGTAGCGGATGCGTCATCGTGTCGAGCGCTGAGGTTGGTGATTGCAGATACGCAGCAAGAGATCTTGGATCCAAGCGTTGATCTTGAACGCGGCTCTCATCTAGAAGCCGAACTTCAACGAGTGTGGCAGTCATCCCAAGGTCTCAACCCGTTGCAGATTCGGTGACTGATGGCACCTGAATTGTTTTCTCCTCTTGAGTGTTCACCCTAAGGATACAAAGAGTTTCCTTAGCGAAAGACCGGTACGAGTGATGGCTAAAGAACGAGTAGACCGTGATCAAGAAGATCTGATCCGTTTATATCTCACCGATATCGGCCAGCATCCTTTACTGAGCAAAGATGATGAAGTTCGCCTCTCGATGACCATTGAAGAAGGTAACCTCGCCGCTCAGAATCTTGGTCTGCGAGCAGGTGATCTCAGTGCGGGCGAAGCACGAATTCTGAACCGAGCAGTCAGAGCAGGTGAACGGGCAGAGCGTTCGTTCGTGCTGTCAAATTTGAGGCTGGTGGTTTCAATCGCGAAACGGTATCAAGCCTCTGGACTACCGCTTCTTGATCTCATCCAAGAAGGCAACCTCGGACTCATTCATGCTGTCGAGAAGTTCGATTGGCGAAAGGGATTCAAGTTTTCCACCTATGCAACTTGGTGGATTCGCCAAGCCATAACGCGTGGAATTGCAAACACGGGCCGAACCGTGCGACTTCCCATACACGCTGCTGACACGTTGTCGCGGGTGAATAAGGCCCGAGCTCGGCTCGAGGTCGAATTGGGTCGGCCTGCCAGGATTGAGGAACTCTCTCTGGACGTTGATCTCTCTGAAGACAAGCTCATTGAGGTGTTGTGCTACGCCGCCGAGACGTTGTCGTTGTCTGAACCGCTTCATGAGGAAGGCGATGGAGACCTTGGCGACGTAGTAGAGGATCGCGAAGCAAGTTCACCAATGGAAGCGGCCTTACTGTCACTACTGCCCGATGAAGTGGAGCGACTGCTGACCCCGCTTGATGACCGTGAACGCGCCATCCTGACTCTGCGATTTGGCTTGGATCGAAACGAACCACTCAACCGGGATGAGGTCGGAAAGCAGTTCAATCTGACTCGGGAACGCATTCGCCAAATTGAGGCCAGGGCGATGTCAAAGCTGCGTCACCCTTCTTGGGATATTGGAGCCTCAGCTCTTTTGCTGGTCTGATTGAGGGCTCCTGGTCTGATTGGGGGAGCGCTCCCCGCTGACAACCAGCGCTGCGTTGCCTACTCTCATTGAACTCAGTTCTCTCTCCTAGCTGATTCTTCCCCCTGTCAAAGTCTGGAGCGCAGCGCGCTCTCAGAGGGGTTTGGGATGCTTCATACGCTGTGGTCAGTCAAGGGTGGTTCTGGAGTGACGCTAGTAGCGGCGGTTGCTGCTGCGATGTGCGCCCGCCGTTCGGGTCGAGCGGTGCTTGTTGATCTTTGTGGTGACCAACCCGCAGCGCTTGGGCTTGCCGAGCCGCGCAGTCCAGGCGTGCTGGATTGGCTTGCAAGTACTGATGGTTCAGCCGAGGCACTCGAGCGACTGCTTCTTCCCGTAGAACCAGGCTTATGGCTATTGCCTTGCGGCACTGCGCAGAGTTGGCCCGAAGACCGGCCGGCCCTACTAGCAAAAATGCTCATCGATATGGACTGCGAGGTGGTCATCGATGCTGGCCTCATCTCGGATGTAGGGAGGAGCTTGGCCTCGGCTGGGCGATCGCTTCTTGTTACTCGGCCGTGTTACTTGGCATTACGTCGCGCAACCTCAGCCAGAGTGGAAGCTGACGGCGTAATCGTTGTAGCCGATATTGGTCGAGCACTCAGCGGAGCGGATGTGGCTGCGGTATTGGATCTTTCAGTAGTTGCGTCAGTTGATGTTGATCCCGCTATTGCCAGAGCTGTAGATGCAGGTCTGTTGATTCGTCGAACTCATAAAGCACTCGAGCGATCACTGCGAGGAGTTGCATGAGTCTGCTCAATGACTCCGATTTGCTCGGTGACTCAGACTCGTTAGAGGCCAGCGTTCGGCGGCGGTTCGCAGCCGATATGGGCACCGTGGATGCAGTCGAGCGCCTTGTTGAACTGTTTGCTGACGAGGCTCCACTTTTGGGCCTACAAGAAGTGCAGAACCGGGCGCATTCCCTTGCCGTCGAACTTGTTGGCCTCGGTCCAATTCAGATGTTGATCGATGACCCCGCTGTTACTGACGTGCTCGTTAACGGCCCTGGAGAGGTCTGGGTTGAACGGTCAGGCCGTCTTGAGCGTTCCGGGGTGATCGCCGATGAAGCCCTGATTGCAAGAAGTATTGAACGCCTCGTTGGGCCGTTGGGGTTGCGTGCAGATCGGAGTAATCCAATCGTGGATGCTCGCCTCCCGGATGGCACTCGGGTAGCAGTGATTCTTCCGCCACTCGCTGTGGATGGA
The DNA here is from genome assembly GCA_037141255.1 of Actinomycetes bacterium. Lineage (GTDB taxonomy): Bacteria > Actinomycetota > Acidimicrobiia > Acidimicrobiales > Microtrichaceae > IMCC26207. Next base: position 11,110 of record JBAXCX010000077.1, read on the forward strand.
CCAGTCTTAGCAATTCGACGACACAGTGCAGCCCACATGCCGCTCAGCGCGTTTGCCGAACCTGCTGTTGTTCGGCTGCTTGAATCGCTCGTACGGGAACAGCTGAATCTGGTGGTGTATGGACCAACGGGTGCGGGCAAAACTTCGCTCTTGAATGCCCTCGTGGCGGGCCTTGCGCCAAGCGAGCGAGTGATCACGATCGAAGATATTGCCGAGCTTCGTCTACCGGGAGAGCATATTGTGCGACTTGAGGCGCGGCCGGGAAGCGCTGAAGGTGTTGGTCGAACGGATATTCGTGATCTTGTGCGCGCTGCCCTGCGCCTGCGACCAGACCGAATCATTGTGGGTGAGGTGCGCGGCGCCGAAGCGCTCGACATGATCTGGGCGCTCTCTACTGGCCATGATGGATGCTTCTCTACCTGTCATGCTTCAAGCGCTCCTGATGCCATCCGGCGGCTCGAAACTATGGCCTTGCTTGGTGCTGAACGCCTTCCGCTCGAAGCAATTCGTATGCAGGTGAGCGCTGCTATCGACGTGGTCGTTGGAGTAGCTCGTAGCAGTTCTGGTTCTCGAAGGGTGACTGATGTTCACCTAGTTAGTTCAACAGGAGAACTTGAATCGCTGATCTTGGCCGACGGATCAGTGCTCGCAGTCACCCGCTCGCGCAGAGGCTGCCAACCATGAAACAGCCAAGACAGCCAAGACAGCCAAGACAGCCAAGGAGCGCAAGACGTTCGGCACGCATTCTTGATCAACAACTTCCTGGGGTTGCTGCTGCTCTCGCGCGGAGTGTTCATGCCGGATCCACACTGCTCGTAGCAATTGAAGACCTCGGGAAACTCGCCCCAGCGCCTTGCGGAGATGATCTCTCTACTCTCGTTGCGGCAGTCCGAAGAGGGAGCTCACTCGACTCAGCGCTTCGTTATTGGCAACAGTCTCGTCCGGGCAGTTCTGTTGAGGTGCTTGTAGCGGCCTGCAGATTTGGTCATGTTGAAGGAGGCAACCTTGCGGCAGCTCTTGATGGTGCTGCGGTTTCCCTACTCGATAGAATCGAAGTGGCAGATGAGGCTCGAGCCTTATCTAGCCAAGCCCGATCCTCCGCTGCTGTGCTCGTTGCCCTTCCGCTTTTGGGCGCAGCTGGGTTTTCGGTGCTCGACCCGGCGGTAGCCGCAACCTTGTTCACTACGGCTGCCGGGTGGATCTGCTTAATCTTGGGTCTCGGTCTAGATGCGTTAGGCGCATGGGTACTGTCTCGCATGGTGCGATCGGCTCTGAGTTGATGGCTGGCTCTGAGTTGATGGCTTGCACTCAGTTGATAGCTGGCTTTTTGTGACGGTGCTCCTTGGTCTTTTCAGTAGTTGGGCTGTGCTTCACCTGTTTGGTCACACACGTTTATGGCCGTGGCGCGTCGCAGATCTGCAAAAATCGCAGCCCCGAGCAGTGAAACGCGCGCAACACAGCGCCAAGCCCAGTCGTCACAGCAGTCGCCACAGTAACCGTGAGATTGCAGCAGAGATTCCATCGGTAATTGACCTTTTACATATTGCCGTCAGCGCTGGTCACTCCCTACACACTGCTGTTGCAGCAGTTGCAGGATCTGGCACAGGGGTCGTGATTGAGGGCCTTGCAGAAGTACAGCGGCGCTATGAGCGTGGGGGTCGACTCACGGACGAACTCGCCAAGCTTCCCGATCGACTCGGTCCGGAACTGCAACCGCTCAGTACCACGCTCATCGTGGCGGCTTCCTCAGGTGCTCCACTTGGGCCGAGTCTGCAACGCCTTGCAGATGCTCAGCGTCGGAGGGTACGCCGAAACACTGAGGAGCGAGTTCGCAAGCTACCCGTGTTGCTTCTGGCTCCGCTGATCACACTTGTGCTGCCCGCCTTTGTGCTGTTGACGGTAGTACCCGTTGCTATAACCACAGCCAGAACAGGTCTAGCGCCCATCCAAAACAGCGCGCCTAATCAAAACAGCCTCCCCCTGCCAAACACTGATCCAGTAACGAGCCCGCCATGACCCTGATCAACCTGAAGAACCGAATAAGAAATACAGCTTGGGGTATTGACTGCAAGGGAGAACACGGCCAGAGCACCGTTGAGTATGCGCTCCTGCTGCTCGGCGCTGCAGCCATTGCACTCGTCCTAGTCGCATGGGTGACCAAGACTGACTTGATCGGCCGCCTGTTCGACACGGTGGTGGGCCGCATACTCAATCAAGCCCAGTGAGTAGCCGCGAGCGGGGGCAATCAACAGTTGAGTTAGCCGTGATCATTCCGATAGTGGTCTTGCTTATCTTGTTGAGTATTCAAGTGGCAGTCGTCCTTCGCGATCGAGTGCTAGTAGTTCACGCGGCGCGTGCCGCAGGTCGAGCAGTGATTGTTGATCCTCAGGTCTCTGCCGCAGCACAGGCATTGCAACAGCAAGGCCCGCCAATCTCTTCGGCCACAGTCACCCTGAGCGGAGGCACAAGCGGTGGGTCACTAGCCACCGTGACTGTTCGGATGAGGGCCACGCGCGTACCAATCGTTGGCAGGGTGGTTGCTTCGACAGTGCTGCAGGAGCGACTGGTGGTGATGATCGAGGGCCCGAGCTAGGTAAGCGTTGCCTGTAACAAACGCCTTGCAGCGGCCTTATCTAAAGGTTCGTTACCGTTGCCGCACTTTGGC
>JBAXCX010000078.1:0-13733 GCA_037141255.1 Actinomycetes bacterium
GCGTCAGTTAAGCAACGGCACGACTCCTTGCATCCAGGCATCGAGGGAGTCATAAGAAGGTGCATCTCGGAACCACAAAATGAACTCGGAGCACCCAGCATCGAGAAAGGCTTGGGCCTTCTCTGCAACCTGCTCCACGGTGCCTACGAAGTTGTCTCTCAGGTATTCGTCATGGCCTGTAGCACCCCAAAGATGGCCCCCATCTTTGGTCTCGAGCCACTGATCAAGCTCGGCCTGTGAGTTGACTATGAGACAGTCGGGTCCGTGAGTGCGAATGATTGACTCAGGGTCTCGTCCGATGTCTTCGCAGTAGCCCTCGAGCAGGCTCGACTTATGAATGTATGAGTCCAGCCCCACCTGCCAGTTGGTCAAATCTGCATGACGAGCGGCGATCCGTAGTGTCACTTTTTCGCCGCCACCGCCAACAAGAATCGGCGGCCGAGGGGAACGCAGCGGTTGTGGTTCGCAGTAGGCACCATCAAGGTGAATATGTTGACCCTCGTAGGTAACGACCTCCTCTGACCAGAGTTGTGGAATGACCTCGAGGGCTTCATTGAGCAGAGCCAGGCGGTCCCGATTCGACGGGTACTCGTATCCGTAGGCCTGGTACTCGCGGTCAAACCAGCCAGCGCCAATGCCAAGAATGAGCCGACCATTCGACATGACGTCAACGCAGGCGGCCTCCTTAGCGAGCAGGCCTACGTTTCGGTATCCCACACAGGTGACGAGTTGGCCTAGTTCGGCTTTCTCGGTTACCTGTGACAGCGCTGCCAGCATGGTGAACGCCTCGAAACAGTGAGTGCGTTCGCGTCGTGGCACCGTCTCAACGTGGTCATAGACCCACAGGTGGTCATATCCGAGTTCCTCGGCATGCTGCGCCCAGCTGACCGAAGTCAGCCAAGCCTCACGAGGGTCGACCCCGGTGTATTCAAGCTTCCATCCTTGCGGGACAAAGGCTCCGTATCTGATCGGATGACTCGACATATTAGGCAAACTCCCAGTATTGAACTTCGACCATCATGGGTAATAAGTAACGAACGTAGAAGGAATGAATCTTCAACACCTCGAAGTCATCCACATTCGGTTCCATCACATCGACTCGACTGTCACGCTCCGCCCAACGAGCGACTCGAGACCAAGCAGAGTCAAGATCAGCTCGGGATTGTACCGAGACACCGAAATGATCAAGGCGTGGGCAGTTCATGGGGTCATCATCCGCGTGCAGAAACACGAACTGATCCCAGTGGCCGACTGCAAGCACCATTCTGGCGCGATCAAGAGTCTCGGTAGGCAGCTCGGTCCAGCCGAAACACTCGCCGTAAAAAGCAAGGATCTCGGCTCGGCCCTCTGCGCTCAGGGCGTCAGCGGGCAGCGATAGCCCGATGTGGTTCAGCCGAGGGATCCCAGCGGGAAACAGCTGTTGAGCTGAAGCCTGGCTTTTGGGATTCTGGTCAGTCATGGTCTGTTCCTCCTGGTGTGATCATTACTTTGCCGGAATGTTCGCCCCGTACGAGTCTGTCAACCGCCTCTGCAATCCCCGTGAGGTCATACTCAGCCTGATCGATGAGCAGATCTGTGGGGAGTGCTCCGCTCGACAACATCTCTAGGGCCCGATCAAACCCGTCGGCGTCATACACGAACGCCCCGCGCACGGTCAGTTCCAACAGAATCATCCGATTTGGGTCGAATCTTGGCCGGTCGATTCCTGTACCCACGAGCACAAGCACTCCGCCCCGGCGAAGTTGTTGAAATCCAGATTCCATCGCATCGCGCCGCCCGGAGCATTCAAACACCACGTGCACGGCCTCCTCGGCGAGCGTATCTACCTGGCCCATGTCGAAGCTCGGCAGTTCCTCGGGACGCAACACAGCAGCGGACCCAAGGCCACCGGCGAGTTCTTGGCGTTGCTCAGCAGGTTCCACCACCGTCACGCGATGCCCGGCCTGTATGAGTACTGCTGCGATGAGGGCGCCGATTGGCCCGGCACCAAAAACAATTGCGCTATTGCCCGGCTCAATCCCTGACCGGGTGATTGCGTGCAGGGCCACAGCCAAGGGCTCGGCAAGTGCCGCTTCGCGAAGTCCGAGTTCATCTGGAATATGCAACAAGGTGTTGGCATCAGCAAGTACATGGGTAGCAAAGGCACCGTCGAAATGGCCCGTAGTTGGCTCGCGATCCTCGCACTGGGATGGCTTTTTAGCCACGCAAGCGGCACACACACCGCACCTTGGTGAATCGGCGCCGATGACTCGATCCCCAGGTTGGAACTCAACCACAGAGTCACCAACTGAGCGAACAACTCCGCTCCACTCATGGCCTAACACGTCTCCTGATTGTCCCCAGCCCTCGTCGATCAAATGAAGGTCGCTGCCACAGATTCCGCAGTGACTGACCTCGACGACCACTTGAGCCGGGTTGGGCTCCGCTAGTGGTCGCTGTTCGATGGTGACTACTCGCTGAGATTGGTACACGGCTGCTGGGATGGACTCGGGCAGTGGCGCCGATTCGGTGGTCATGGTGAATTCTCCTGTTGTGGTGGGTTCTCGGACAGCGACTCGGACAGCGACTCGGACAGCGACTCAGACAGAAGTGAGGCTGACCTTCGGTCCAGCTCACTTGGTGGACCCCGAAAGGTGACCTCTCCCTGCCGCAGGAGCAGCACCTCATCGGCTAAGGCCAGCGCGTAATCCATGTGTTGTTCCACGATGAGAAGGGCGCAGCCAGCCGCCTTGATCTTTTCAAGAATTCGGTAGACCTCGGTGATGATCATCGGGGCTAACCCCAATGAGAGTTCATCGGCAATCAGAAGTCTCGGTCGCAGAATCATGACTCTGCCAAGCGTCAGAATTCTTTGTTCGCCACCCGAGAGTGTGCCGGCGAGTTGCGTGCGTCGCTCCTTGAGCCGAGGAAACATCTCGTAGGCCTCGTCAAGCGCGGCTGCCACACCCTTTCGGCCGAGCGACTCTCGAAACGCGAGTTCCAGATTTTCCTCTACCGTCAAGCTTGCAAAGACAGCGCGCCCCTCGGGGGCATGTGCGATTCCTGCCTCGGCGAACTCATGCGGGGCCTTTCCTGTCATCTCTTCACCGTTGACCAGTACCCGCCCAGCCGAGGGAGCAACGAGCCCGCTCGCTACTCGGGCCAACGTTGACTTTCCCGCCCCATTTGGACCGATCAGGGCAACGGCTGTGCCTTCAGCCACCTCGAAGGAGATACCAAATAGAGCTCGGAATGGGCCGTAGCCAGCCTCGAGATTCTCGCAACTCAACACAGGAACAGTCATGTGGCTACTCCAAGATACGCTGCCCGAACGACCTCATCTTCGAGCACCTCCAACGTGTTGCCACTCGCAATCAAGCTTCCGTAGTCGAGTACGTAAATGCGAGTTGCAAGGCGTTGCACCATAGGCACGTCATGTTCGATGAGCACCACTGCGGTTCCGTGTTCGCGCTGCACCATCTCGAGCGCAAGACTCATCTCTTCGGTTTCGTTACGGTCGAGTCCCGAGGAGGGTTCATCAAGGAATAAGAGTTTTGGCTCGCACATCAGTGCGCGTGCCAGCTCTACGAGGCGGCCCTTGCCTAAGGAGAGTGAGTCTGCGGAACGGTCCTGAACCTCGTCAAGGCCGAGCAGGTCAAGTACTGCTTGGCAACGTGCATGCTCCTCTTCGGTGGGCTTGGAGGATCGAAAGAGATCAGACCACAACCCACCGCGTCCTGAGCGGGCACGTTCAGCAACCATCAGATGATCGCGAACACTCATTCCGCCAAACAGTTCAATTCGCTGGAAGGTCCGGGCAATGCCCAGCCGGGATCGTTGGGTTGGCCCCAGATTCTCGAGCCGTTGGCCACTCAGTGTTACCGTGCCTCGGTCTGGACAAATTACCCCAGTTAAACAGTTGAACAGGGTGCTTTTCCCGGCACCGTTTGGACCGATCACCGCCACTGTCTCGCCTGCCTCAACCTGAATCGAGACATCGGCAAGGGCCATGAGCCCCGCAAATCGCTTGCTGATACCGGAGGCCTGAAGAAGCGGTGCCAGCTGTTCTTTTGGCAGGTCGGGAGCGCTCACGAGGCAGACACCTGCGGCGCGTCGGTGCTGCTGTTTGCGGCGATTTTTGCCTTGCGCCGCTCAGTCCAGCGCAGTACTGCATTGACCGAGGAGTTGGTCTGCGCCTCGATGATCCCCTCGGGGTGTTTGGCGTAGGTGAATGCACCGATCCCGAACAAGATGAACGACACTGGCAAAGCCCAATTCGGTTGAACCAGACTCAAGAGGTTCTGCATCCACTCTGGAGCCTGCGGGTGGGAAACCAAATAGTCTGCCGGCCAAGAAAAAATCTGGTTCAACACTGCGGGTAACAAGAAGAACGTGATGCCAGAGAAAACCGCAGCTTGGATGCTGCGGGCGCCAGAGGAGATGACGATGGCCACCCAGACCAAGCCAACAACGTACGGGAAGCTGGCCTGGTAGTTCGCGTAGCCCGCAAAGGATGCGAGCAGGCCTCCTCCAAATCCGGCAATTCCAGCGGCCAGAGTAAAGGCAATGATTCGAGAGCGGCCTCCACTAATCCCGATTGAGTTGGCCGCCGTTGGACTGCTTTGGATGGCTTGGAGGAATCTTCCCGTTGTGCCTTGCCGAACGCGAATCACGCCAAGGGCAATCACCGTGAGGCACAGCGCTGCAAACAACAGAAAGTATCGGTCCTCAGCGAGGTCCCATGGTCCGATTACTGGCCGAGGCACAGGAAGGGGAACCGAGCCACCACTCACCCAAGACAACGGCACCAGAATACTCTCGAACATCAGTGCGAACGCGAGCGTCGCAAGGGCTAAATAAACGCCATCAAGGCGCACCACCGGGATAGCGAGCAGTGCCCCAAATGCTGCGGCTACTGCTGCCCCGATCAGCATGGCCACGAGCACTGGAAGGCCGGTGGCTGTTACGACTTGAGCGGTGGTGAACGCCCCAATCGCAGCGAGCGCTGCTTGGGCCAAGGACAACATCCCGCCGATACCCGTGACAACAGTCAAGGAGAGCATGATGACGCCGAGCACCACCCCAGAGATAACAATCGCAAGCCAATACCCGTCCAGTAGGAACCAAGAGACCAAGAACGCAATCAACGTGGCCAGCACCCCGATGGTTCGAGAGGAGATGCTCATCCATCGCGGGCGACTGACTGCAACAGGCACGGGTAGAGGAGGATCAACGGTGGCGAGGGGGTCACTCACCTCAGAATTTGAACGAAGCCCGGGCCGAAAAATGAGCAACGCGAACAGCACGACGAACGGCAACCCTGGCCGTAGTCCAGTGGCCAAGACGCTATTTGTCGGCAGCGATCCTGCAAGAACTGCCTGCAACATTCCCAAGCCAATGGCACCTAGGAAAGTCAGCGGGATGCTGCTCAGGCCACCCACCACCGTTGCGGCAAGCGCCGCTACGAGGAGCGTGAAGAGGTCGATCGGGTTCAGGGAAGCGAACAGCGGAGCGACGAGCACGCCGGCCAAGCCAGCCAACATGGATGAGAGCATCCATGAGGCCATCGAGACCCGCTCAGCGTTCACACCATTGAGTTCTGCAAGTCGCGGGCTCTCCACCACCGCCCGCATCCGAAGCCCCAGATTGGTATATCGAAACAACACGGTGAGGCCCACAACCACAACCAACGTCGAGACAATGGTTGCGACTTGTCCTGCATCAAAGACAAATCGGCTGCCCTGAGGCCAGAGCCATTCGTCGGTTCGTCGCACATACCACAAGGGAGGAGGGTTCGATTTGGCGTCAGAGCCGAAGAACAGTTTGACAATCTCGGGTATCGCGATCAGCAAGCCAAGGGAGGTCACCATTTTGGCTAGCGATCCCGCACCTCGTAGGTGTCGAAACAACACCCGCTCCAAAAGCAGCCCTAGCGCCGGGCCAACAATCACAATCGCTATGAATGCTGACCAGAACAACGGCCATTCCTGCTCTTTTCTGAGCACATAAAAGACTGCGGCACTGGTGTAAGCCTGAGCAGCAAAGGCCAGGTTGAACACTCCAGAGGTTTTGTAGGTCAGCACCAAGCCAACTGCAAGCAGGGCAAACACACACCCCGTCGGAATACCCCTCAGCGCGTACTCGAACAGGTCGACCACGAGTGATTACTGAGCCGTGGGGGTGAGTACGCCTGTATTCAAAGCGAAGCAGGAGAAGGGTTTGCCCTTTGCAATAGTGACGGGGACGAATTTCGAATCCTTCACAATCAGAACAGCTCCACAAGCGGTGTCACCGCGCTTGTTGTGCTCGTTTGACCAATCGATTGAACTCAGCAGGCCATCAGCGGTGTAATCGGTCAGTGTGTTAATTGAAGACACCACTTTTTGCTGATCGAAATTTGGTCCAGCCTTTCGCAGGCCAGTCACAAACAGATCAGCGTTGAGCCAACCCACCAAACTGTTCTCACCAATCCTCCCGCCTGTGATCTTCATCCACTTCATGTAGTTCTTGAGCCCTTTCGGCTGTGGTGTGCTTTCGAAGGGAGCAAAAGAGGTCCACGCGTAGGAACCCTCGAATAGGTCTCCGAACTCGTCTAAAAAGGCCTGGTCATAGCCGTTGGGCAGAAACTGAATGGCCTCAACGGCCTGCTTCTTGAGTTCCTTGCCGAGTGAGACAACTCCGTTGGTGTCCATGCAGGTGACCACCATGTCTACCCCTGCATCCTTCATCTTTGACACCTGCACAGAGAGGTCGGTAATCCCGTAACTCAGGGACTTGTCCGAGAACACCACTTCTGCGCCGACCTCTTTGCCGTACACGTCAAAAGTCTTTTCCCAACCCTCGGCACATTGCGAGGATTGAGGAACGTTGTAGGCCAGTACGCCGATCTTGTGACTGCCAGAGATTTTGGCTACGTAGGCAACCTCTGGTTGCTCGCAGCCGAGGCAGAGGTATGACCCTGCTTGGCCGAACAGGTTCAGCTTTGGAACCTCTGTGGTGCCTTGCCACTCAGGGTTGATCGTCCAGCCAAAGGTAGGAATCCCGGCCTGAACGAGTCGGTCAGCACCAGTGAATAACAAGGTGGTCATGGGAAGCGCCGCGAAGATGTTGTCTTGTTCGAGTAGGCCTTGTACCTCGGCATCGTTATTGCTGAGTTGGTCATCTCGTTCTGAGGCCATGGTGAGTTTGCGGCCGTAGATGCCACCCTCTGCGTTCACCATGGCGAAATAGGCTTTCACCCCATCAAATGATTCGCCATACTTTCCACCGAGCGGATTGGTAGTCGAGGCGACGCCCCCAACCCGAATCTCGTCCGCCGTCACCCCAGGAGCAGTGACTGCCACCTGGGTAGCGGAGCTATCCCCGCCTTTGGCAGCAGAAGTGGTTGTCGTCCCTTCCGAAGTTGAATTACTGCAGGCTGCAGCCAGCAGAGAAACGAAAACTGCGGTGACTAAAATCTTGGATCGCATGAAACCCCCCGGTATCAGATATCTCAACATGACACTAGCGTCAGTTAGCGCCTCATGCGGGTGTGTTTGCGAAATCTGCTAAGCAAAAAATGCATCCAGCATGATGTCTGCCAAGGTGCGAGAAAGATTCTCGGCCTCTTCATCCACTTGACCCGTGACAGAGAAGTAGTTCACACGCTCCACCATGGCAAGCAATGCCAGAGAGGCTATCCGCGGATCAAAGTCTTTGCGCTTGCGAATCTTGACCTTTAGGGCGAGCGCGTCCGCCACCGTGCCAAGCACATCCTCTTGTGTGGAAACCTCACGGCGCTCTGCCTCGGTCCAACTGCGAATGAGGGGGCCGTACTTGGAGTACAGCTCGATAAAGGAGACCAACCACTGCTCGAGCCCATCTCGGCTTTCTTGGGTCTGAGAAATTATTGGAAGTGACTCAGTGAGTGATTTGAGTTCCTCCGCCACTTGAGCGACGAGTTGCTCAAACAAGTCATCCTTGGAGCTGAAGTACAAATAGAAGGTTCCATGCGAAATCCGCGCCCGCTTGACGATGTCATCTACGCGAGCAGCGCGAAACCCCTTATCCGAAAACACTGCAACCCCTGCGGTCATCAGCTTTGCTTTGGTTGCTCGTCCGCGAGCGCGGGTCGGGGTACTCGGACTAGTCGCCATGACGGCAGAGTAGATGATGAAGACGCAATGCCCAATACATTACTGACGCTGGTGTCAGTAGAGTGCATGTCGTGCAGGACTCAATCGTCACAGCTCCAGCTCTGGGCATCACAGTTCCAGCTCCGGGCCAGGCAAATCTTCCCGCCCCCAATGCTGCTGAACTGCTCAGGGCGAACGCTTCTGATCCTGTCATCGCAGCCAGGCCAGCAATCCACTGGGCAGCTCAGACCTGGACCCACGGTGAGTACGTGGCCGAGTCGCAGCGCTGGGCGCAGCTGTTCTTGAGCCGTCGGCAGTCGCGAGCTGACGGTAGTGATGACCGGCCACTACACGTGGGGCTGTTGCTCGACAACACACCTGATTACCTTTTTGCTCTTGGGGGTGCAGCGCTCAGCGGGTCAACGATTGTGGGGCTGAATCACACCCGAGTTGGAGAACATCTTGTTCGCGACCTTGTCCATACCGATGTAGATCTGGTGATTACTGAGCCGGAGCACTGGCCCGAGATCGAACTCATCACTGGGCAACTCAACCATTGTGAGCTGCTGGTATCGAACCGGTTCCCTAGTGAGATTGCCGACGCTCAGTCTAAAAGGATCACACCTGATGACCTAGAGGCTGCCCTCAATGCGGTCTCCGATGCAGACCCCGGAATTCAACCTTCGGCAGAGACGCCTTGGGCGTTGATCTTCACCTCGGGAACGACCTCGGCGCCAAAGGCCGTGATCTGTTCGCAGAGAAGGTTGCTTACTACTGGCAATCGGTTGGCTTCTTTGCTCGAGCTAGGCCCAACTGATGTTGGGTACATCTGCATGCCGCTCTTCCATTCCAATGCTCTCATGGTCGGCTGGCTGCCTTCGCTTGTTGCCGGCTGTGCGGTGGGCCTTCGCCGCAAGTTCTCGGCTTCTCATTGGCTGGAGGATGTGCGTCAGTATCAAGCCACGTATTTCAACTACACGGGTAAGCCCCTGTCTTACCTTGTTGCGACTACCGAGTTGCCTGATGACGCAAACAATTCTTTGCGCGTTGCCTTCGGCAACGAAGGATCTCCGCAGGTCATTGAGCAGTTCTCTGAGCGATTCGGGGTCAAGGTGATCGACGCCTTTGGATCTACTGAAGGCGCCATCGCCGTGGACCGTGACGCAGACCCACGTCAAGGTGCGATGGGAATTGCGGGGGAGTCACTTGCAATTATTTCTGAGCAAGGCGAGCCCTGTGCGGCAGCGGAGTTTGATGCCGCTGGGTCTCTGCTCAATCCGGCCGAATGCATTGGCGAGATTGTGAACACTGCTGGTGCCGGGCCATTCGAGGGCTACTACAACAACCAAGAGGCCACTGCTGCAGCTACGCGCAAAGGCTGGTACTGGTCAGGAGACTTGGGCTACCTCGACCAGGATCGCTACTTGTACTTTGCCGGTAGGACTTCCGATTGGATCCGTGTGGATGGCGAGAATTTTCCCTCGGGCCCAATCGAATCGGCGCTTTCCACTCACCCCGATTTTGTTCTGGCAGTGGCCTATGGGGTTCCCGATGTGCATGCTGGGGATCAGGTCATGGCAGCAGTGGTGATGCGCCCGGGTCGCACATTTGACCCCTCGGAATTCGCGAGCTGGCTTGATGCTTCTGCCGAGGTAATGACCAAGTGGCGGCCGCGTTATGTCAGAGTGGCTCAAACCCTGCCCACCACGGGCACCAACAAGGTGCTCACCCGACGGCTATCCACGCAGAAATACCGCAGGTCCGAGATTGGAAGCGACCAACTCTGGGTGCGTGAACGCGGGGATGCTGTCTACCGCAAGTTCACCAGCAGTGATGAGCAACAGTTGCGCTCAGAGTTACAACAGGCAGGTCGCCAAAGATTTTGGGAGCTGTAGGGGCACAGGATGGATCTGTCATTCACCGAGTCTGAACTTGCCTTTGCGAACCAAGCCCGTGAGTTCCTTGCTGCGCATGTGCAGATCCCCCCGGAATTCGACAATCTTGATGATGAGATTCTGTGGGGACGGGCCTGGCAGGCAAAATTAGCAGCCGCAAATTGGGTTGGGATCACCTGGCCAACAGCTGTGGGCGGGCGCGATGCCACGCCAGTGCAAGTCGCTCTATTCAACATGGAATACGCCCGCTCCGGGGCTCCGCAGCTCGTCAATCGCGTGGGTTTGAATCTGGCCGGACCTACCTTGTTGGCACACGGCACCGCCGAACAGCGAAGCAGATGGCTCCCGAGCATTTTGGATGCTTCCGAGATCTGGTGTCAGTTGTTTAGTGAGCCTGATGCCGGCTCTGATTTGGCTTCGCTTCGAACTATCGCAGAGCCGACAACCTTGCCTGATGGGCGCGCTGGTTGGCTGGTGACTGGCCAAAAAGTCTGGACGAGCTATGCCCAATATGCGCGCTGGGGGATCTGTTTAGCGAGAACCAATGCAGAGGCTCCGAAGCATCGGGGGATTTCCTATCTCGTCATTGACATGGACTCCGCAGGCATCGAAATCCGACCGCTGGTACAGATCACGGGGGAGGCTGAATTCAACGAAGTCTTTCTGGATCATGTATTCGTTCCTGCAGATCACCTTGTCGGCGAGCTCGATGCTGGCTGGGCTGTTGCTAACACCACACTGGCGCACGAACGCGGCACCAACTTTCCATTCAAGGAACAAGTTGTGCATGAGGTTTTCTTGGAGGAGTTGTACTGCCTTGCAGACGAGTTGGGAACTCTTCGCGACCCCGAGGTGAGCGAGCAACTGGCAACCGCATTCATTCAGCTTCGATTGTTAAAGCTTCACAACTGGCGCACGCTGACTCGGCTCTCTCATGGAGAGGAGCCAGGGCCCGAATCGAGTTATATCAAGTTGGCGTGGACTGAGATGACTCAACAACTGTCTGCCGCTGCGCTCGAGGTCTTAGCGGAATCGAGTCCACTCGTCGGACCTTGGCAGAGGCAGTATCTGTGGTCGATGGCGGCTTCGATTGCTGGCGGAACCTCGGAGATTCAAAAAACAATTATTGGTGACCGCATTTTGGGACTGCCACGTTCGTGACCTAGGTGGGTTGTGATTCTGCGAGCGGATTGCCCGTTAGGAGCCGTGCCGCCCGAGTGGCAAGGGCCACCAGAGTCAAGGTTGGCCCGTAGCCAGTTGAGGTTGGGAACACCGAACTGTCAGCGATGATGACGTTGGGAAGGTCCCAGAGCCGAGAGGTCGGATCTACTACTGAGTTGAGTGGATCGAAGCCCATTTTTGCAGTACCCATAATGTGGTAGCTCGCCGGCGCAAGACCCATAGGTGAGGCTCCCGCATGGTCGCCAACTGGCGGCGAGGTGCTTCCCGCAGTCCAGACTGCCCCCGCATCACGCAAAAGCCCTTCCAGAATGGGTGCCACATGATTCGAAGTTACGAGCTCGTGTTGATGTGGCTGATAGGTCACGCGGCCGGCAGCAAATCCCCAAGCGTCGCGAACTGTCGGGTCAAGGTCCACTCGGTTGCTCTGCTGTGACAGGTCCTCTCCCTGCATCGTGAACACCCAGAGCCGTTCGCGAAGTTCCGAGTTACGCATGGCAAGTGGATGATGAGGGCCAGCGCCTTGAAGAAGTGCTTCGTTGACGGGGCCTGTTGAGCTGCCATGTTCGACAATCCCGCCCCGGATCCATGGCAGCCCAGCCGCTTGCGCTGCGGCACGTGAGGCACTGTCTCCATCAATGTGATCATCGTGCAGGTGCGTCACTGATCGCCCTCGGCTCGCACCCCAGAGACGCTCCCGAAATGCACCGACTACCAGAGTTTGAAAATGAAACATCAGGTGTTGGCCAACTCGACCAGAGGAGTTGCCAAGCTCATTACGCAGAAGTAGCCGCGGGGTTTCGAATGCGCCCCCCGCTAGCACCAGGTGATGTGAGCGAAGCTCCCGAACCGGTGCTTCTCCCTGAGCGTTGGGCGCGACTGACAAGTCCAGGTATCGGACACCCGTGGCCCTCTTTTTCGCTGGATCAGTGGTGATCTCAGTTACATAAGCCGAAGGAATGATCTGACAGCGGCCTGTTTCCAGCGCTGCGCGAAGCATGCCTACCGGGTCACCTTTTGCCTCAATCGGGCAACCATAAAACGCACAGAATCCACAGTTGTTGCAGGCTGGACGTCCTTGGTACTCCACCGAGTTCACTCCGGTTGGTGCTCGGTAGGGGTGAAGCCCAGCGCGCTCAGCAGCGGCCGATGAGATCTGCGCCCCGAACATGTCGGCCCCGGGCGGCATGGGGAACGGACCAGACCTCCATGCGGCGAAGGGGTTGGTCTCCTCGCCCGCAACACCCACGAGCTTTTCAGCCTCGGCGTAATAGGGCTCTAGGTCTGCGTAGCTCAGCGGCCAGTCAGCGATGTCCGCACCCTCGACCGGTCCTAGTTCGCTTCGAAGCGCAAAGTCGATCTCTCGAAACCTCGGCAATTTTCCATCTGCATGAACCCCACCTCCGCCAAGAGTTGAGGGCAAGTTGTTGACCTCTCCAGTAAGCAGTCGATCGCCGTCGGCTAAGGACCGTCGAAATGTTCGCGGTTCCAAAATTGGGTCTGGTCCCAAAAAGTGCCGCTGTGTGAACTTGATTTCGTCGTTCGAAAAGTGACCTAGTGGCGCAAATGGCGCCTGCAGAGACAACAGGTGGTTCCGCCCTTTCTCTAACAAGATGACTGACCAACCCGCTTGTGTGAGCGAATGCGCAACAGCCGCCCCGCCGGGGCCTGACCCGATGATGATCGCGTCGGCATCTACTCCGTCAACGGCCCCAAGCATCATGGGGCGCTGACCTCTTGGTCGGTGTACCCCTTGGGCTGAGAGTCTCCGCGGTAGTCGATTGCGAGCCAGCCGCTCATCTCGCGGTTACCCCCATAGACCGGGTCCCCGTACAGGGCCTCGCAGGCATGGGTGAAGACCAGTTCGCGGAACTCATCAGAGATCTCAGCAAGCTCAGGGCCGAGCGAATCTAAGCCTGCGTGGTACTGGTTGTTGAGATCCTCAATCCGGGACTTCCAAGCGAGGATTTCCCACGGCCCAAGCTCAAGCCAGTTCTCGAAACTTGCTGCGCCCCCGTGCCGGCCAGAGAACGGCCCCCCCGCCCAAATATGGGGAGGGTCGTAGTCGAATGCGGTGAGCAACATGTTCACGTACTCGGCCCCGCCAGAATCCCCGGCGGCCGGAGAAAGGTCATCACCCGGAACCAACTTGTTCATGAGCGCGATCAGACTGAGCGTTTGGGTTGGGGTAAGACCAGCTTGCATCAGTTAGTCCTTGCTCAACTCAAAGGAGGAACTCTCGAGCAGCTCGGCAGTCCATCCAGGTGGAATCACAATCACGGTGAATCGCTCCTCAATCAAGGCTGGGCCGGTAACCCTGATCCCAGCGCCGAGTAGCCCCCCGTCAAAGGTGGGTGACTCCACAAATCCAGAACCAAAGTGCACAGGCCGAGAACCCGTCCGAGCACCCTCAAGATCTTTCACACCTGCGGACTCCGCAAGGGTCGGTGGGTGAGGAGTGCTACCAGTCACCAGTGCTCGAACGCCACGCAGCAGTGGGCTGTTCTCGCGGAACGCAAACCCGCGCTCTGCAAGATGCTGATCGTGGAACCGCTCGATAAGTTCT
>JBAXCX010000079.1:0-13573 GCA_037141255.1 Actinomycetes bacterium
GGGCAGGGGCATGCGGGTGGGGCAGGGCATGCGGTTAGATTGCGCTGCTTGTTCCGGGTTTCTTTTGCTTGAATGCATGCTCAAGTAAGTCTTGGCTAAAGCCTGCGGATGTCTCGCCAAACATGGCATATCGGTAGAGCGCAGTGCGGAACACTCCAGAGAGTGCCGAACAAAACAGGCCCACTACGAGAAGCCAGATCGCCATCATGATGAATCCGAACTGGGCCACTAGGTAGACTTCCGTTGATATCCCAATATAAATCATGCCGCCGAACAACAGGATGCCCGCAAACATCGCTAGGAACTGGATAATGCCGATCCCCCCAAGGCCGGTGAGTTCCTCGCCCCAAGTGCGCTTCAATGCCGCACCCGAGCGAGTAAACGCCTCTTTCACGCCGACTCCCTCGATGACCAAGATGGGCAAGACGAGCAACGTGACGATCGTCCAAGCGACGCCAACGAGTGCGACAACGAGCTTGCCGATAAACCCGGCACGCGCTGAGATTAAATTCAGCACTATCGAAACGGTGGCCGTGATGATTGCCCAAGGCAGAATGTGCCTCGCATTTTTCCAAGCATCCCGTAAAGCGGATTTAAGCGTTGGATTTCCACCAGTCATACGCTCATTCGCAAAGAGAATCAGGGCGCTCTGAAAAAAGATGGTGATGAACGCAAGGCCGAGATAAGTCAGGAACAGAGCGATGTAGCTGAGTATTACTTTGAAATCCATTACCTGGCTCGTGCCAATTTGGACCACTGGAACGGCAAGAAATAGGGCCAGGAAAATCAGAGATGTCACTGCAGACATTACTGGAAGGGCAATCAATTCCTTGTCCTCTCGCATGACCTGCCAAGAGGCCTTTGTGAGGCGCCAACCATGCACAAATCTACCCTTGACTGACATCTTCTAATTGTAGCCGCAACGTGAACGGATTTAGCGCAAGAAATCCGAGTAAACTCTGGCGCCTATGAGCATCGACACCCCTGACACGAGTCCCCTAGCGCCATTGGACCCTGCGTCTACTGAGTCGGTAAGTGCTTTGAGCGGCAGTACCGGCGATGTGGTGATGAGCGTGAGTGACGATGCCCTTGCAACAGTTCGAGATATTCGCTCTGCCGAACCAGACCCCTCGGCGCTTGCCTTGCGCGTCGCAATCACTGGAACAAAGGGCGTGGAATACACCTATGACCTGTCTTTTGAGGAGATCGACGCAGTCGATGAGGACCATGTTCGTTACACCGTTGAGGACCTGACCGTCGTGATTCCAACCGATTCGGTGGAACTGCTTCGGGGAGCAGAGCTCGACCTGCCGAAGTCTGCAGGCCAAGGTGGCTTAGTGATCCGCAACCCCAATCGCGCCGATCCTTTGGCAAATCTAAATATTGAGTTGACTGGCGATGTGGCAGACAAGGTTACGCAACTCCTAGAGGCCAGTATTAACCCAATGCTGGCCGCACACGGCGGGTTTGCCACGCTGGTTGGTGTCGACGAGAAGAACAACGTCTACCTGACTATGGGCGGAGGTTGCCAAGGTTGTTCTGCTAGTGCAGCGACGCTGACGGATGGCATTCAGCAGAGCATTAGAGAGAACATCCCTGAGGTGCTTGAAGTGATTGACGCAACAGATCACTCTTCAGGTGAGAACCCGTTCTATAGCTAACCCAGAAACCTCCGAATCAGCAGAGCGGTTAATCAGCAGAGCGGTTAATCAGCAGAGCGGTTAATCAGCAGAGCGGGATTGTCCAGCGGCTGAGCGACTCCAAGCCGTAACTTCATCAACGATGCCGTCTGCATCCAAGCCAAGCTTGGCCAAGATGTTGTCGGGCTTGCCTTGGGGGAGGTGCACCGTGGGAATTCCGAGCACTCTGACTGCAGGCCCGTCTGTTGGGGCAAGCTGTGACAGCGAATCAGCTACAGATGCGCCGATTCCGCCATCTCGTAGACCGTCTTCGATAGTGACTACCAAACGGTAGCCAGCGGCGTCTTCGAGCATCTCCGGGTCGAGCGGCTTCACTACCCGAGGGTCCCAGACCGCGGCGCTGATGCCTTGTTGCTCGAGGCGCTCAGCGGCTTCCTCGGCTGCTGCCAACATCTTTCCAACGCCGATAAGGCACACGTCTTGGCCGGTACGAACCTGGCGTGCATGTAGCCCTGAACCGGTGGTGATGCGGCCCGCTGGCGGCATGGTCTTTGAGAACCGGATCGCTGCGGGCCCCTCGGTGCAGAACTCAAGGGCATCGTGAAGCATCTGGGCAACCTCTGCGTAATTTGAGGGCGCAAAGATGGTGCAGTCGGGCACCTTTGACAACAAGACCATATCGAGTATTCCGTGGTGCGAAGGCCCGTCATCTCCGGTGATTCCTGCACGATCAAGCACAAACACCACCGGTTGGTTATGCATGCCAACATCAAGATTGACTTGGTCAATGGCCCTAGTCAGGAACGTGGCGTAGAGGGCTACTACGGGTCGTAACCCGCCCATGGCCATCCCTGCAGCCGAGGTCACTGCGTGTTGCTCAGCGATACCCACGTCAAACATGCGGTCCGGGAAGGCTTCACTAAATGGCAGCAACCCAGTGGAATCGGGCATGGCTGCGGTAATCGCTACGAGCTCTGGGTGATTGGCACCCTCGACCAAGATGGCATCCGAAAATGCAGCGGTATAGGAGCCCTCTTTCAGCTCAGAAAGATCGTGCATGTTCTTGATCGGGTCGTTCTCTGCCGGTGCGTAGCCGCGACCTTTTTGGGTCAAGCAGTGCACCACCACAGGCCCGTCCATTTTGCTTGCATTTCTAAACGCTTCTTCGAGCGTTGCAAGATCGTGGCCATCGTAGGGGCCGAGATATTTCACGCCGAGTTGCTCAAAAAACGCCGGCGGTTCGAACATTTCACGGATGGCGGCTTTTGCTCCGTCTACGCCTTTTTCTAGGTATGCGCCCAGCGGAAGATCTGCGATCAGTCGCTCGACTCGAGCGCTATTTCTGCGATACGTGGTG
This sequence comes from Actinomycetes bacterium, assembly GCA_037141255.1. Lineage (GTDB taxonomy): Bacteria > Actinomycetota > Acidimicrobiia > Acidimicrobiales > Microtrichaceae > IMCC26207. The sequence continues at coordinate 2,998 of JBAXCX010000079.1, forward strand.
GAGGAACGAAGCTTCGCCAGACTCTCGCTCAGACTCGATGCCGTGGGCGCATACGAGCGACCGTTGTCATTCAGAATGATGATTGCTTTGCGTCCAGAGTGACCGAGGTTATTGAGTCCCTCATATGCCATTCCGCCAGTCAGAGCACCGTCGCCGAGTACTCCGATGACTTGACGATGTTTCTCACCGTTGAGGTGCAATGCAGTTGCAAGACCGTGTGCGTACGACACCACGGTGGATGCATGGCTGTTCTCAATCCAGTCATGGTCAGATTCGGACCGGTTGGGGTAGCCCGAGAGGCCCCCTTCTTGACGCAGCGTGTCGAAATCCTCGCAGCGTCCTGTAAGCATTTTGTGCACATAGGCCTGGTGGCCGGTATCCCACAAGATGACGTCTTGCGGAGAGTGAAACACCCGGTGCAATGCAAGGGTGATTTCTACTGCTCCAAGGTTTGACCCGAGGTGGCCGCCGTGCGTATTGACACGGTCCACGATGAACTCACGAATCTCTGTGGCAAGCAATTCAAGTTGTTGCGCATCCAGAACCGTAAGGTCCGCCGGTCCATGAATAGAGTCCAGCAAGTGTGAAGAAGTATTTTCCATCAGCACCTCATAACTTACTGCCGAATTGCTGATGCGTCATGTCTCCCCTAAATCCTTGGTGGCGATGGCTCCGGTTCGGCCAAATGCAAAGCTTGGTGCGCCGGCTAAACTCGCTGCAACAAAGATCAGATAGACCAGCAGACCCAATGCAATTGCGGTTGCATCCGGCACTCCAATTGCGCCAAAAAACAGCACAAAAACGGCTTCTCTGATTCCGAGGCCGCCCAGAGCGAATGGCAGGTTTTGCGCAATAGCAGTCGGTGGGAAGAACGCAAGCGCCGCTAACAAGGTGACCTGCGGAATGTTGAGGGCCTTTCCAGCGGCGTATACAGAGACACATTGAAGGAACTGAAACCCCAAGCCGGCAGCAAGTACTTCGAACACTCTGCCTCGATGATGCTTGAAGGCTATGACACCAAGGTGCACGGCTGCGAGGTAGCGCTTCCACCCGCTTTGTCCGATCAACCGTCCGGCGCCGCGTTTATGCCCGGCCGCCCACAGAATCGCGATGAGCGCCACCACTGTGGAGACATTGATCGCCACCGCCACGAACGAGGCGGTCCCTAACTGCAAGAACTCTGGGTGAATCAACATCGCAGCGGTGGACAGAACCGGAAGAACTAGCCATCCCGTCAGTCGTTCGAGAGCAGTCCCAGCAAATGCGTCTGCGTAATCGCCGGTAGCTTGGCCTTGTCGCCGCACTCGAACCACATCACCCCCAAACGATGTGGGGAGGGCATTGGAGACGAACTCGCCGGCAAGTAGAAGAGAGAACATGCGCTTAAACGGCAGACCAATGCCGAGGGTGTTTGACACGGTGGACCAGCGCACCGTCTGCAGGGCATAGGCCACGAGGTGGACCAAGACTGCAACGAGTACCCAGAGGATTGCGGCACTCGTGATCTCGGGGATGACATCGCCCAGAGATACATCAGGAAGTCGCCAGAACAGCAGACCGAGAAAAACAAGACTGATGGCGAACCGCAGCAGCACACTTCGCCAGTTGTTCTTGGGGAGTTGTGCCGCGAGCCGGGTGCCGTCGATTTGCAGCAGAGCTGCCTCTCGCTCCTCCTCCTCCTCATCCATATAGCTCAGGACTCTATCTATTTCAGGACTCGGCCGGCGCAAGAGCGCCTGAGCCGTTAATGGGTTTTTTCTAAGAACCGCTCAATGTCGATCAGTACTCGCGTGACTTTGCCCGCAGCGATTAAGCCGCGTTCGTCTCTTGCCGAGACATGGAAGATGAGTCTGCGCCCTTCGACTTTTTCTAAGTGGGCCTCGGCAGTTATGTGGCCGCCTACTGGGGTGGGCGAGATGTGCTCGACCTGAACTCGTACCCCGACTGTTGAACTGCCGGGTGTGAGTTCATGACGCACGGCCATGACGGTTGCCTCTTCGAGCAGCGCGATCACTCGCGGGGTGGCCAGAACTGGAACATCTCCGGATCTAAACGCGATGGCTGTATCGCTTTCAGACACAGTGAGTTGAACGGTGGCGGACAGGCCGGGGCGTACAGGCACAACAGATACAGTAAACACTTAGTTGCGCTCAGGCACATCCGGAGTCGCAGTGCACTGATGTACCTGGCTGTCTGTAGGAGGACCCCTGATGCTCGAAGAGCCCACGATTCAAAGAGTGTTGGCTGCCGCTTCGTCTCGCGGAGCTGATTTTGCCGAGATATTTGCTGAGGAAAAACGCTCCTCCTCAGCACTTCTTGATGATGGCCGAATCGAGGAACTCACCTCGGGGAGAGATCGCGGTGCCGGAATTCGAGTCGTTGTTGGCGAGTCCACTGGCTTTGCCCACACATCGGACTTGTCTGAAGCCGGTTTGATCGCCGCTGCGGAAACCGCAGCGGCGGCAGCTCGGGGGACTGGGGAAGGCACCACAATTGTTGATCTTGACCGAGTCAATGCGCAGCGTCCGAACTTGGTTCGAATCATGCCGGGTGATGTACCCAAAGCTAAAAAGGTTGAACTGCTGCTCACGGCAAATGAGATGGCGAGAGCGGAAGGTGCTGCAATTACTCAGGTGTCAGCGCGCTATGCAGACTCACACCGACGGATCTTGGTGGCAAACACCGACGGGATTCTTGGAACCGACGATCAAGTGAAAACCTTGTTCTCGATTTCTGCAGTCGCATCAGGAGACACGGGCATGCAAACCGGCCGCGAGTCAATTGGCCGCACCGTGGGCTTTGAACTCTTTGATACCTACGAGGTTGGGGATCTTGCACGCACAGCAGCGCAGCGCGCCATCACGAAGTTGGCAGCACGACCAGCACCATCTGGCGAGATGACTGTGGTGATCGGCCCGGGCGGCGGGGGAGTCATGTTCCATGAGGCCTGTGGCCATGGACTCGAGGCAGACCTAGTAGGTAAGGGTGCATCGGTGTTTGCTGGACGGCTCGGCGAGCAAGTTGCGTCTTCCCTGGTGACCTTGGTTGACGATGGTACGATGGGTGGCGAGTGGGGGTGCTTCGCCATCGATGATGAGGGTCGGCCAGCGCAGCGCAATGTCTTGATTCAAGATGGAATTTTGGTTGACTACATGTGGGACGGACTGCGGGCCCGGGCCGAGGGCCGCGCATCCTCTGGTAACGGCCGGCGCCAGAGCTACCAGCACCTTCCCATGGTGCGAATGACGAACACGTACCTTCTCGGCGGTACGTCCACCCCCGATCAGATACTTTCCGACACTGAATCAGGTGTGTACATCTCGCATCTTGGTGGCGGTCAGGTCAACACCGCCACGGGCGATTTTGTCTTCGGCATGACCGAGGCCTACCTCATTGAGGGTGGTCGGATCACTGAACCGCTGCGTGAAGGCAACCTCATTGGCAATGGCCCCGGTGTGCTGACCGCCATAGATGCTGTTGGTAATGACTTTGCAATGGGCGGGCCCGGAACCTGTGGCAAAGACGGCCAAGGTGTTCCTGTCGGTGATGGTGTGCCCACGCTGCGAGTTGCGCGTGGCCTCACTATCGGTGGAACCGCAGCGTGAACCCAGATGAACTGCAACAGATTGCCGATCGTATTGTTGCGATGGCAGCACCAGGCGAACAAGTCGAGGCTGTTGTGGCTTGGAGTCGAGATACCGAGGTACGCGCTTTTGAGGGCGAGGTAGAGCACTTCGTGTCGGCCGACTCAGCAGGTGTCGGAATCCGGATGATCTCGCAAGGAAAACAGGGGCTTTCTTGGGCCGGAGTGCTTGATGACGCTGCGCTCGAAGAGTGTCTTGCAGAGGCCCGCGACAATGCCAGCTTCGGTTCAGTAGATCCCAATGCGGGCCTAGCAGAACCCGACGGAGTGGAGCCCGAGGAATTGTCACTCTTCGATGAGCGGCTCGTGCATGCTGACACCGAAGAGAAGATTCGCTTGGCGATCGAACTCGAGGCGCAGGTCCGAGCGGGCGACCCAAGAATTTTTGGCATTGAGTCTGCGGATTATGCCGATTCTGTGATGGCTACAGCCCTTGCATCCACCACTGGCATCAGGCGCTCAAGCGCAGAAACCTCGGTGTATTTAGGGGTCTATGCGTTAGCTGGAGACGAGGAAGACACCACCACTGGTTTTGGGTTTTCGGTAGGCCGTGCCCTGCAAGATTTGGATCTGGCCTTTGCTGCACAGGAGGCAGTTCATCGCTGCGTGCGCCTGCTTGGCGCAACAAAACCGCCGAGCGAGCGTCTGACCGTTGTGCTGCACCCGTACGTCACTTCGCAGTTCCTCAGTCTGATTGCAGAGATGCTCTCTGGCGAGTCCGTGATTCGTGGGCGATCACCGTTTGCGGGCCGAGTCGGAGAAGAAATTGCGGCAACGAGTTTGACCATGTTTGACGATGCAACCGATCCACTCAGTCCTACAGCTTCTGATACCGACGGAGAGGGCCTGGCTTGCAGACGAGTCCCGCTCATTGATGCCGGCGTGCTGTCGGGCTACTTGCATAACGCTTACACCGCAAGGGTTGCCGGAACGAACTCCACAGGCTCCGCGCAGCGAGGGAGTCACCGTGCGGCGCCCGGAGTGGGGCCACATGTCATCAAGCTGATGCCTGGGGACCTCTCCGCAGAAGAGATTATTTCAAAGGTCGGAGACGGGTTCTTGGTACATGACATTGCGGGGCTTCATTCTGGAGTCAACCCAGTTTCGGGTGACTTGTCAGTGGGCGCTGATGGCGTACGTATTCGGGGCGGTGAACTTGCCGAGGGGATCCGCGAAGTAACCATCGGGTCGACTCTTCAGCGAATGCTCGGCGATGTGGTTGCCATCGGGTCGGACCTGACGTACTTCCCCTGGGAATCAACGGGAGTCACCTTGGCCATTGCTGACGTCACGATGTCTGGCCAATGACCGCCACGAATCTAGGGCTGCAGCCTGGGCTATCCGATGACCTCGTCGAACGAGCGCGCTCTTTGCTCAATCAGGCCACAGGCGCGGAACAGGTGGAAGTACTGCTGAGCCGAGCAAGTTCAACCACCGTCAAGGTCTATGAGGGCCAAGTTGAGTCGCTCACCTCAGCGGATTCATCGGGTGCTGGAATCCGCATCATTCGTGACGGCCGGCTCGGCTTTGCGCATTGCGGCGGCTTGGACCCAACCGTGTTGCTCGAGACCTTGCGAGAGGCCCGAGACAATCTTGAGTTTGGCGAGCCCGACGAGTTCAACGGCCTTGCCTTACCCGACGGTGTAGAGGTTGTTGCTCAAAATGGGTGGTCGGATTCGGTAGTTTCCTTTCCGGTAGAAAGAAAGATTGCACTTGCCCTAGAGCTTGAACAAAGGGTGCTTGCCGCAGATTCTCGGATCACGGGAATCCGGTCCACTGCCTATGGCGATGCGTGGGGTGAGTCGGTGATTTTGTCAACAGCGGGAATCGAAGCTGTAGACCGCGGTGCCTCCTGCTCCATCTCTACTCAGCCATTAGCCCGCGTGGGCGAAGAAACTCAGACCGGATTCGGCTATGACTCGGGTCGGGTCCCAGAGTCGCTCGACCTTGACCATGCAACTGCCGAGGCTGTTGATCGAGCCACCCGACTCCTTGGCGCTGTTAAGCCCCCTTCTGCTCGCATGACCATTTTGCTTGAGCCCCGCTTGGCAATCTCGTTGATGGGGATTGTCTCGGGAATGTTGTCAGGGGAGTCCGTCCTAAAGGGCCGCTCGCCGTTCGGTGAACGTCTAGGCGAGCAGATTGCATCCCCACTGCTCTCGCTGACCGATGACCCCACTCGATCAGAGTCAATTGGTGCTGAAGAGGTAGACGGCGAAGGGCTTGCATGTCGGTCCAATCTGCTGATCTCCGACGGTGTGCTGCAAGGATTTCTTCAGGATTCTTATTCGGGTCGGCGCAGCGGGTCGGCCTCTACGGGTTCAGCAGTGCGAGGAACACGAAGCCTGCCGGGCGTTGGAGCACAGCTGCTTGTGATGCAGCCGGGGACTCGCAGCTTTGAGCAGTTGGTGTCCTCAATCGACTTGGGCCTCTATGTCAATAGTCTGTCCGGGATGCACTCAGGGGTGAACTCCATCTCGGGTGATTTCTCAGTGGGCGCAGATGGCCTGATGATTCGAAACGGGTCGCTCGCCGAGCCTGTTCGAGAGCTCACATTGGCATCAACGCTCCAGCGACTCCTGCTTGATATTTCAGAAGTCGGCGGAGACTTTGAATGGTTGCGTGGCGGCGATGGGGCATGTTCCTTGGTCATCCAAGATGTTTCGCTCTCCGGAGCATAAGGAGCAGTCGAGGCCTAGGCAGTCGAGTCCTACCTCAGGATTATGAGACTGATCGGAAACGTAGAAGCCGCTCGCACCAGTTCATCGACCTGTCCCGTGCGCACAGCCAGAGTTGCCTGACCTTGGGTGACTTGAATGACCTGAGCGGCGGTGGCCACCCTGTCAGTTTCGACCTTGTCTCCTTGAGCTGCGCCGTAGTCAAGGCCTGTTGCAGCAGTCCTTACCGATATGACGTCCACAATGTCCCCGACCTGAACAGGGGCTGGGGCCTCACCAAGCGACAGGGTCACAGCTTGGGTTTCAGCTGTCAGCGTTGCGCCCAGAGCTCCTGCACCAACGGCCGAGACGCGACTCTGCAACAGAATCTCGCCTTTGGCGACTTCAATCCTGACGCGACGATCCAGCGGCAGTTCGACTAGCGCTCCATCGGGCAGCAGGCGTGTTGGAATCTGTTCGACTCGAACTGACGCGGAGTCAATGAGCTCGCCTGCCTTGAGCGATCGAGCAGCCATGACTACTGCAGTGCTGTTCCCCCAAGACTGCTGCGCGCGCTGAGCGGCCCTCAGCTGACCGGTGACTTGCCAACCAACAGTGACTGCCACCATGAGCACCAGCAACCGTCGAGACAGTACGCGTCGAGCTAGCGGGGACTGCTCCACTCGAGAGCGATACTGGCTGAGTCGGGCGCTGAGTGCTGCAGCGGCAGTGCGGTATCGCAGCGCCGTCGGCTGCGACGGCGCAGGGGTACGACTCACGGACTTCTCCTGGTTAAGTTCGACTAGACGGCAGGGGAAGTAAGAGGGGAGTGAGGGCTAACGCCGGCCCTACGGAGCGGGCTGCAACCCGAGTTTGACGTCGGCAAACAGCGCATCAGCCGGAGGGCCTTGCGCTGGAATGGTGAGCAGTTCGTAGCCAGACTCGGTGACCAAAACCGTGTGTTCAAACTGAGCGGATCGCTGCATGTCTCGAGTGGAAACGGTCCAACCATCATCCCACATCTCGAGCCGGTTCGATCCCAGATTGATCATCGGTTCGACGGTGAAGGTCATCCCCGGTAGGAGCACGGTGTCGTTGTGAGGATCGTAATAGTGCGGAATCTGAAGGCTGGTATGGAACTGATCGCCAATACCGTGTCCGATAAATTCCCGCACAACCCCGTAGTTGAACTCGGCCACTGATTGTTCGATCGCTCGGCCGATCTCATAGACGCGGGCATTCGGCTTCACCACCGAAATACCTGCGTGCATCGCAGCCCTAGTTTGGCGAACGAGTTGGGCAGAGCGGTCGTCAACCTCGCCCACCAAGAAGTTGCAAGAGGTGTCTCCGTGCACTCCCTCGATGTATGCCGTGATGTCAATGTTGACAATGTCTCCATCAGCGAGTTTGCGAGAATCGGGGATTCCGTGACAAACAATTTCGTTTGCCGAGGTACATAGAGACTTAGGAAACCCCCGGTAGTTGAGCGTTGAGGGATACGAGCCAGCAGCGACCATGTATTCATGCCCAATCCGGTCAAGCTCATCGTGAGTGATTCCTGGTCGAACATGGCGTCCCACCTCGATGAGTGCCTCAGCGGCAACTCGGCCCGCAACCCGCATAGCCGCGATCTCATCTGCCGTGCGGATGGCGCGGCTAGCGCGAGTTGATGGCTCGCCCGTGGCCGCGTAATCGGGACGAGCAATTCCAGCGGGAACTGTCCTCATGGGGCCGATCAAGCCGGCAATGACAGGAGGTGACTGCGGTTCGGGGAGAGTAGAACGACGCTTACGCTTTGCCATGGGAACCCCATGTTAGAAGATCGAATCAGTTCTGGTTGTTCGTGGGCTCGGGGGTGCCTCCCCGGTTGAGTAAGCCGAGCGCCCAGCCGGCTTGGGCGCGTGGGACTGCGCCAAAGAACCTGCCCCGACCTAGGTTCGCTGTGAGCCACTCGCCGAGTGAGTCTGAGTAGCGCTCAGGTACTGCCTCGGCGGACTCTGAGGCCAAGCAGGCCAAGGCTTGTTGTACGGGCACAGGAAGAGAGAGATCACAATCTGAATCGGCACGAGAAGTAAAGGGAATGCTCCATAAGTCTGGGCATTGCAGAATCGGATTGCCTTCTGGGATAGTGCCGGGCCCTTCTGGGCAACGCACCGAGGCCAACCAGGACCCGGGGCTTCGAGCGTTCAACAGAGTGATGGTGAGCGAGGCTTGCCGACGCGAAAGTTCAGTCCTTGCGGCGCTGAGTGAAGGGTTGCTAGCTAAGAGCCAAGCATGAACTGCGCCCAATATGCCGTGAAGGGTTGCTTCTTCTGCGTTGCTAGCGCGATCTCCGTGATGACAAAGTGCGTGCGCTAGAGAGGGAGCGATGAACGCTGGGTGTTCCGACTCGTAACGAGTAGTAAGCACACGCCGCGACTGGTCAGACTCCTCAACCTCAAACCCGATGACGCGCCCCTCTCCATCGGGAATGCCCACGCCAAGACGCAGGACCTCGGTTTCACCTTGCAGGAATGCATCGAGCATTGCCTGCGCTGGCCCACCGCTGAGTAATAGCAGCGCTGCGCGAACGCTTGGGTCGGGGACTCGAGCTTGCAGTTCTGGATCAGCAAACAATGTGATCATCTCGCCGGCAATTCCCGGCTGAAGAAGATCGGCCAGCGTCGCGGCGGCCTGCTGCTCGTTCAAGGGCGGGCCGACAGCGGGTTGCATTGGTGGGCCATCCGGATAAATTCCCGGCTGCCCAAAGAGGGTGTTTGAGCTGAACAACCCAAGGTCGCTCGGAGTTGAAGGTGCCAGACTCAGGACTTGCTCAGCCTCAGCCTGTGAGAATTCCTTCATGTGGGGGCCGCCTTCATAGGGTTGTGCCCCTGAGCGCATTCCGGACGGTGGTCATGGCCTTCAGTGTGCCAGTGCTGCTCTGCTCGTGGCCACTGTTTCGCCTCGGCTCTTGTTCTACTCTTCATCACTGTGTCGAGCCGGAACACCACTGCCATCTTGATAGCTGTTGCCCTGCCGCTTGTGGTGCTCAGTATCGACTTTTCTGGCGTAGCGGTTGCCCTACCCGACATTGGCCGTGAGCTCGATGTTCCGGCGAGTAGCACGGGGTGGGTGATTAACGCATTCGCGTTGGGAGCGGCGGGACCGCTGTTGGTTTCTGGCCGGGCTGCTGATCTCTATGGACGCAAACGGATGTTGGTGATCGGCGTACTGGTGTTCTCGGTCGGCACCCTGCTTGCTGCGACGGCTCCTGTGTTCGATGTGCTGATCATTGCTCGCGTGATTCAAGGCTTCGCAACGGCGCTCTTTATGACGGCATCTCTATCGGTGGTCAGTACTTCGTTCACTGGTGACCGTCGGGCCTGGGGGATTGGCATGTGGAGCGCCATCGGAAGCACCGCCGCGGCTGCCGCACCGGTGGTCGGCGGACTGTTAGTAGCGACACTTGGTTGGCGCTGGTTCTTTGCGCTCAACCTTCCCGTCCTGCTCGCTGCGCTCCTCATGATCCTTCGCTACGTGCCCGAATCATTCGGGGATAAGCGACCAATCGACCTTGTCGGAGCCCTGCTCGCAACTGCATCGGTTACCTGTGTGATTTATGGATTGCAAGAGGCTGGAATGAAGGGGTGGCAGAGCCCCTGGGTGCTTGGGCCGCTTGCATTCGGCATCGCGCTTTTTGGCGTATTTGTGTTGCAGCAGCGATTCTCGGCCCAACCACTTATTGCGGCGGCGATTGTGCATGCCCGTGCGTATCGTCCCCCAGTTGCGGTTGCCTTCTTCGCTAATTGGGGATTCGGAGCAATCAACATCTTGATGACCTTCTGGCTTCAAGATGTCCGCAATTTGTCTGCCGCCATGACAGGGATTGTCTTCTTGGCCTACTCCGTTCCCTTTGCCGTCATGGGTGCCCTGACGGGTCGGGTAGTGAAGTTCGCTGGTATGCGCGCTCCCATGATGCTTGGAATGTTTCTGATTGCTGTCTCCTTTGTGGCATTGACGCAGCTAGGAGCCAGCAGCAAAATTGGTCTTGTGATTGTGGCCATGGCGCTGTCCGGTATCGGCCAAGGCCTTGCCTACAACGTGTCCACCACTGCGGCCATGACTGCGGTTCCTGATGTCGACGCTGGGGTTGCCTCAGGTTTGTTGACTTCGCTGCGCAACGTGGGTGTGGCAGCGGGTGTTGCAATCGCAAGTATGGCTGTTTCGGCTCCCTCCTCAGCGAGCACCACCACGCAGGACCAGGATTTCACCGCCGGGCTACAGCGCGCATCATGGG
>JBAXCX010000080.1:0-13529 GCA_037141255.1 Actinomycetes bacterium
GCCTGAGGTCGTATGCCATCTACTTATGGCACTGGCCAATTTTTGTCGTGACCCGCCCCGAACTTGATCTTCCGTTCAAGGGTTTTCCTGTATTTCTGATTCGTCTCGTGCTCACGTTTGGCGCTGCCGAGCTCTCGTATCGCTTTGTTGAGGTTCCCGTTCGGAACGGCGTTCTGACTCACTGGTGGCGAGATATGAAGAGCAGCTCAGGGCCGCAACGCACCAAGCTGGTTCGGCGCGGGTTTACGGTGGCAACCACGTTCTTGGTGTTGGTGGTAATGCTGACGGTCGGACTTCGGGCAGCCAACACGAGTACGCACCGCGATGAGCTTGAGATAGCCGCTCTTGCAGGCCCAGCTTTGGATGATCCAGGTACTCCCGTAGCGGCTGCTGCCGCTAGTACGAAGGGCCGCGATGGTCGAGAGACGGCCTCGGCTCCTTCGGCGCCGTCCACCGTCCCTACCCCTTCGACGCTTGCGATCGGTGCAGGAGCGGGCCTGAGTGCTCCAACTGCTGCTGTCCGTTCAGACCCGATCGGGGCGACTCCTGCGGCCACCGTTGCGCCAGCGCCTGACTCAGCCGTAACCGCAAATGTGGTTGCGGTAGGTGACTCCGTGCTCCTCGGGGCATCACCTGCTGTGGCTGCTGCCATCCCTGGGATTCGCGTAGATGCCAAGGTGGGCAGGCAGTTCAACGATGTGCTTGGTGTGGTGGGTTGGTACGAAAAAGAAGGCATGATTCCGTCAACGTTGGTTGTTCATGCGGGTACGAACGGCACCTTCAGTGATGAAGATATGGATCAGCTCTTTCGGATTGCGGGTGACCGCAAAGTCCTCTTAGTCAACGCCAAGGTCGGTCGTCCGTGGCAAGAACTCGTCAATGAGCGAATTACTTCCGCAGCAGATCGCCATCCCAACGCAGTGCTTGTGGACTGGTTTGGCCTTGCGACTCAACACCCTGAGTGGTTTGTTTCTGACGGTACGCACCTTCGCCCTGAGGGCGCAGCAGCGTTCGCTGAACTCATTCGTTCGAATCTCTAATCCCTAGACGAGTTGAGTTCGACAGATAGTCTGTGCAGTTACCGTGAGTCGACTCTGTCGATCCAGACGCACAAGCGCTTGAAAAGGGCGCAGATCTCAGGCCTCGGCCGCATACAGGGAGCATCGTGAGCATTATTGAAGGCATTATCGGCAGGGAAATTCTGGATTCCCGAGGTAATCCGACCGTCGAGGTTGAAGTTGAGCTTGACTCGGGCGCCGTCGGCCGGGCAGCAGTCCCGTCGGGTGCATCTACCGGAGCTTTTGAAGCAGCGGAGCTGCGCGATGGCGATCCAGCGCGGTTCCTCGGCAAGGGTGTCAGCAACGCGGTGGGCTTTGTCAACGGCGAGATCACCGATGTGATGCTTGGATTCGATGCGATGGATCAGCGCGATCTTGACGACACGTTATGTCAGCTTGATGGAACCGAGAACAAGTCTCGGTTGGGTGCTAACGCAATCCTCGGAGTGTCGCTAGCAGCAGCCAAGGCCGTGGCAGCCGAGGTCGGTCTGCCTCTGTACCGCTACCTCGGCGGGCCAAACTCTTGCGTTCTTCCCGTGCCGATGATGAATGTGATCAATGGCGGAGAACATGCAGATAATAACGTCGATGTGCAGGAGTTCATGTTGATGCCCGTGGGGGCATCCTCGTTCTCTGAGGCGCTTCGATGGGGTGTTGAGGCATATCACACGCTCAAGCAGGTTGTGCACGAGCGAGGGCTCTCTACCTCTATTGGTGATGAAGGTGGGTTTGCGCCGAACCTGGGCTCCAATGAAGAGGCCGTGGTTCTGTTAGTCGAGGCAATTGAACGCTCTGGTCGAATCCCTGGAGAAGAGATGGGAATCGCAATCGATGCAGCGAGCAGCGAATTCTACAAAGACGGGCAGTATCAGCTAGCCGGAGAAGGGCGTTCGCTGAGTTCCAACGAGTTTGCGGACTACCTCGTTGACCTGTGCGATCGTTACCCGATTGTCTCCATCGAAGATGGTATGGATGAAGAGGACTGGGAGGGCTGGGCAGACCTCACACAAAAACTGGGGTCTCGCATTCAACTAGTGGGCGATGATCTCTTCGTCACGAATAGCCAACGCCTATCTCGCGGCATTCAAGAGGGAATCGCAAATTCCATCCTGATCAAGGTCAACCAGATTGGCACCCTGACAGAAACCCTCGAGGCGATGGATCTCGCCACCCGCCACGGTTATACCTCGGTGATGTCTCATCGCTCGGGGGAGACTGAGGATGTGACGATTGCCGATTTGGCGGTGGCAACAAATTGCGGGCAAATCAAGACCGGAGCGCCGGCGCGCTCCGACAGAGTCGCAAAATATAATCAGCTACTCCGGATTGAACAGTATCTAGGAGAGTCTGCAGTCTTCCGCGGTGCACAAGCACTTGCGCCATTCGGGGGAGTTGAATGAGTTGAGTTCCTCGTCTCCACGAACCTCCGTTCGGAGCTCCGCTGCGAAACGCCAACCTGCCAAGCACCGCGCAGCGAAGCAGCGCAGGGTGGCAGCACCGCGAGTCGTCGTACTTCAGCGCCTTGTTATTTTGGCTGGGGTGTTAGCGGCAGCTACTGCGTTGCTCTTGGTCCCGGCACGGGGGTATCTGGCCCAGCGCCACGAGATTGCCGCTCGGCGTGCCGACTTGACCGAGTTGGAACACCAGAATGACGACCTTGCCAAGCGCCGGGACCGCTTAGATGACCCCTCCGAGATTCAGCGCATCGCGCGCCGAGATTACGGCCTGGTTCTGGAGGGAGAGGAGTCGTACTCAATCCTTCCCCCTGTAAGCGCAGGTCTTGTTCTGCCCCGAGCATGGCCCTTTGATCTCATTCAAGGGCCTCTGGAACAGGCCTCACTCGCTCCTTCCTGAGTGAGTCGGGAGGCTGCTTGAGCTTGCAGGTCTCTCCGCTGGGCGGCAGCAGAAGATCTGGCAGCCTGCGCAAATTCATCTCTCGTTGGTGACCCCGCTACGGTGTCGCCATGGTTGAACCCGCGGCTGCCGAATCGGATCGGAGCACCTCAGGTGCTGATCCCTCTGGTGATGTTGCGATCGTGACTGAGTTACTTGGTCGCACTCCGAAAGGCCGCTTCGAGGTGATGCTGCGCTCTGAGGATGGCATCCCCATGGTGATAGCGAATGAGCCGCTGCTCGACGACGGTACGCCGATGCCCACACGCTTCTGGCTTGTAGACAAAAATCTCAATCGTCGCATCGGTCAACTTGAGGCCACTGGTGGGGTGCGCCGAGCCGAGGCAGCCGTTGATGCCGCCGCATTAGCCGAGGCACATCTGGCGTATGCGACTGAGAGAGATTCTCTGATTCCTCCCACTTGGACTGGTCCACGGCCATTTGGAGGTGTGGGAGGCACTCGCCGAGGAGTGAAGTGTTTACACACTCATTACGCTTGGTTTTTGATCGGCGGAGCCGATCCCGTTGGCCTCTGGGTGAATGAGCAACTCAGCAAAACCGACATACGTCCGCCAGAAGAGCCATTCAAGACTTTCGCCCAGCCTGGAGTAAACGAGTGAGCGCACCGATGTATGCAGCGATTGACTGCGGAACGAACTCGACGCGACTTTTAATTTCTGATGGGGTGACCACTGTTGAGCGCTTGATGCGCGTGACCCGGCTCGGCGCGGGAGTTGACCGCAGTTCGAGACTCGACCCCGAGGCCATCGAGCGGACGCTTGAGGTTCTGCGCGAGTACCGAAAAGTGATGGATGCCGCCGGTGTTATTGGCTTTCGAGCGGCGGCAACCTCTGCTGTTCGAGATGCCAGCAATAGCAGTGACTTTCTGGAGGCGGCTCAGCGGATTTTGGGCCAAGCACCCGAGTTGTTATCGGGTTCTGAAGAGGCGCAACTCAGTTTCATCGGCGCTACGGCGGGCTTAGAAGATACCGATATTTTGACACTCGTGGTCGACATCGGGGGAGGTTCAACCGAGTTTGCATTGGGGAGGCGCCAGGTCGAGGAATCTCTCTCGATTGATGTCGGGTGCGTGAGGATGACCGAGAAGTTTCTCCTCCATGACCCACCGCTTGCCGAGGAGTTGTCCAACTGCATCAGCGTCATTGAACAGCACCTTGACGACGTGGCTCGAGAGGTGCCGGGAGCTAGCAGCGCCGCTCGGTTCATTGGACTTGCAGGCACCGTGACGAACGTGGCAGCAGTTGAACTTGGCCTCGCGGAATACACCCCTGAGGCAATTCACGGGTTTGTTTTAACCAAGGAGGCCGCTGAGGATGTGTTTCGCACTCTCGCTACCGAAGCCATTGTGGATCGGCTGCACAACCCTGGCCTAGAGGCTCAGCGCGCCGATGTGATTGTGGGCGGGTGCTGCGTACTGGTAGAGATTTTTCGGTACTTCGGATTTGAGGAGTGCTTGGTCTCCGAGGCCGACATCCTTGATGGACTCATTCTGTCGCAGATCACATGAGGGCCGTTCCTGCTTGCGGCTTTCACCAAATAGAGTTCAGATACAGTCTCGATTCACGCTGGCTAGGATTCCAAAGGTGCTCCGACGAAAGCAAAGTTCTGAACTCATGACCACACCGCTGCTCGTACACGGTCGACGAGTGCTCCTTCGCCCGCTCAACCTGCACGATTTTGATGATTGGCGTGAAGTGCGCAGACGCTGCACCGATTGGCTCGCCAAATGGGAACCTCAGCGCATTCAGGGTCAACCCGACACCGTTGAGGACCGACAGGCGTTTTCTTCGCGATGCTCTGTGCGGATGCGTGAGATTCAGCTGGGAACCGGCTACGGGTTTGGGGTATTCGTTGACGGCCAGTTCGGAGGTGAGATTAATATCAATTCCATTCACCGCGGGGCACATCAAAGTGGATACATCGGGTACTGGGTTGATGAGAAGTTGGCTGGACATGGCTACATGCCCGAAGCTCTCGTGGCCGTGCTGCAATTTTCGTTTGAGCAACTCATGTTGCATCGAGTGCAGATCTCGATCATTCCGCGGAACACGGCGAGTCGGCGTGTGGTGACCAAACTTTCACTTCGCGATGAAGGGCTCGCTGAGCGGTACTTAGAAATCAACGGCACTTGGGAAGACCACATCCGATATGCGATCACTTCCGAAGAATGGCAAGTTCGCCGTGATCAACTGCTCACCGAGTGGGTCTGGTAGGCAAGGCTTTTGCTGCAGGCTGCCGCAAAGGAGCACAGTTGCTACTGCCCTGTTCCTTGGCTGCTGATGCGTTGCTGGAGGGCAAGCAGACTCTTGGTAAAGGCCGGCTGATCCATCGACCAGACCTGATCCTCTAGCTCTCGTTGTACAGCTTCTTCATGGCTGTGAATCGACCCCATGTCTTGGATGGTCCGCTTGACTCTTCGGGTTAATTCGCTCGGAGCTTCCGCCGCTCGTGCTGCACAATCCACGGCGCTGTCTAGCAGCAGGTCATCCGCAACTGCTTTCCAGACCAGGCCAACTCGCTCTGCTTCAGCCGCATCAAGCACCTGTGAAAAGAGCACCGCCGCCATAGTTGCCTGCTGCCCGGCAATGTTGCGAAACATCCAAGTGTGGCCTCCACCGGGGTGAATGCCAAGATCCAAAAATCGCGTGTCGAACCGCGCTGAAGCGCCAGCGATTCGTAGATCGCAAGCGAGTGCCAGATTCATTCCAGCCCCGACCGCTGCACCGTTCACGGCGGCGACCGTGGGGAGCGGGGAGCGCGCCACCCTGAGAAATCCTTCGTAGATGTTCAGAAGTCCCTCTTTGCGAGAAGCCCCAAGTTGGCTCAGATCTGCCCCCGCGCAGAAGGCTTTGCCGGCCCCAGTCAGCACAACGGCGCCCGTCTCGGAATCCTCTTCGAGCGTGTCCAAAGCAGAGTTGAGTTCTTGGTTTAGGTCCAGGCTCAGGGCATTGCGCCGCTCAGGGTCGTTCAGTGTGATGACCGCAACGCGTCCGATTTTTTTTACGGTAATTCTGGGCATGTTCTTCTCCGGATGAGGTGGTCCCCGGTATGAGGGCCCCTCAACAGATAAGGTGCCTCGCCGTGAGAATCTTGATGGTTGCCCAAATGTACCCGTGGCCGCCTGTGGATGGGTACAGGCAGAGATTGAGCCACATGATTTCTGCTCTTGGCCAAGCTGGTGAGGTTGAGTTGATCTCAGTCGATCGTCATTCAGTTGGGTCTGCGCGAGTTGAACCCCCCGCAGTGAGTGGCCTTGGGAAGGTCTCTACTCTTACCGCCGGGCCCGAAACGACGATGCGTGACTGGCTGCGGCCTTGGGTCAGGGGCGGCCCGCCACGAAGGCTGATGGCTATGGATACCTCCGAACTGACCGAAGCGGTACTCCGCCGCCTTGAGTCCAGCCCCGATATAGACCTTGTCTTTTACTCGCTCCTCGATACCTGGTGGCCAGTTCATGAGGCCATAAAAAACTCCCGCACTGCTACTCGCTCAAATGGCCACACAGGGCCAGTTGAGGTAGTCGACTTCAATGACCTAGAGAATCTTTCGCTCAAGCTGCGCCGCAGAAACCCGCCAAGGTTTGCGCCGGGTAGCGGTCCGACTGATCGCGTCAGAGTCCTCTCGCGCTGGGGTGTATCGAGGGCGTTTGACCTCATTGATGAGCCCCGCTGGGATGCGATGCAGCGTAACTGCGCAGCGCAAGTCGCGGCAGTGGGGGTGTGCAGCGAGTTAGATGTTGAGCGGTCTGGATGCCCGAATGCCTTCGTGGTGGGCAACGGTGCTCAGGCGCCAGAACGGATCATTACCGATCGCAGTGCGTTGCAGACTGCCATACCAACCATGCTCTTCGTGGGAGCATTGGACTACGAGCCAAACAGCGATGCGGTGGAGTGGTTTGTTCGCGAAGTTATGCCGCAGATTTTGGCCAAGGTCCCCGCTGCGCGCCTGAGAATTGTTGGCCGTAACCCTGAGCGGGTTTCTTGGGTTCGTTCGCAACCCGGGGTGGATCTGCTGGGGCTCGTTGATGATCTTGCACCGGAACTTGAATCAGCAGATGTCTCTATCGTGCCCATTCGCGTCGGCGCTGGTACCCGTCTGAAGGTAGTGGAGGCCCTAGCTCATTGCATTCCGCTCGTGACAACGAGCGTTGGGTGCGAGGGGATTGCTGTTCAACACAACATCGATGCCCTTGTAGCCGATAACGCAGCTGAGTTTGCTACGGCCTGTGTCTCACTGCTGTCCGAGGGCGATTTGCGTCAACGCCTGAGCCAAGCAGGGGAAGAGCTTTTTAGGCGACAGTACGAATGGTCGCGGATCGAAGCTGATTTGGCAGCGCAGGTGACGTCTTGGGTTGAACAGGCTCAAGCCTGACGACGGTCCTTGCGCACAGCAGGTGAGTGGCGGAAGAACTGCTCAACATCTCGCTCGTAGCGGTAAGAGGGTTCATTCTCGCCTACAACCTTGCGCAGCCGGACTGCACGTATGAAAGCTTCGACAGCCTCTGTGGACGTGTGTTCATAGAGAAATCCAAAATTCTTGAGCCGGTGATTGTCTACCCCACGGCCGAATTTTAAGAGGCCCTCGTATTCCTCGGGAAGGTCCAGAAAACCGAGGCGTCGGAGTGGCGAGGTGAGAAGTCCGGTAGCGATCGGTGGAAGTGCGACCGTGCGCTTGCCGCACAGATCGGCAACTTCCGACCAAGGCAACAGCCCGTCACCTGCAACGTTGAACACGCCCGGCAAGTCGTTATCAAAGGCAAAGAGAATCGACTTAATGACGTCATCCTCATGCACAAATTGAAACCTAGGGTCAAAGCCGAATATCGATGGCACGACCGGCAACTGAAGAAGTCGCGTGAGCGGGGTTTCGAGTTCAGCGCCGATGACGTTCGAGAAGCGCAGAAGCGCGACGTTGACGTGGGGATTGTCTTCTGCGAAGTCTCGAACGTAACCTTCGACGGCTTCCAGACTGCGTTCAATCGGTTCTCTCGCAGGGCGCGACCTTGGAGTCGATTCGGTAAACCACACGGGGTCTTCTGGGGCGCAGCCGTACACCACGGTGGATGATTTCACGATCACACTGCGAACCGTTGAGGAGGCAGCCGATGCCGCGGCAAAGAGATTCATGGTGCCGATCACGTTGATCTCGTGCATAGACCGCTGCGACATCTGAGTTGGGTCCATGACAAGGAAGGTGTGGATGATGGTATCGACTCTGGTGGCGCTCACGATGCGCGACAAGATGGAGTAGTTGGCATCCACGCGCACATATTCGGTTCGTTCAAGCTCAACGGTTGGCTCTGTAGTGTCGAGTCCAACAATTATTTCCACAGCAGGGTTCGCCTCGAGGGCTTGGGCAACGCGGCCGCCCCAAAAAGTTCCCAAGCCAGTCACAAGGACTCGGCGCCTCGGACCATCGGGGTCGATATTGACTGCATCGGTAGCCCTGCGGGCAAGTCGGGTTGGGGCAACTGGTGTGTTTGGCATTAGCCGAACCACACACTTCTGCGTTCACGCAACATGGCATACAGCGCTGCCTGGATTCGATCCCGAATAGCTTCAGACTCATCCATTACCCGAGAGCGCGAGTACCGCTCTCGATCTGCGGGAACGTCAAAGTACACAGGGTCAAGCACTTTGAGTTTGAACTTTGATGGAAAGTACGACACCAGACCGAGTGGACCCGCAACGAGCATGTTTGCAGTAATGGGCAGATAAGGAACACCCAACGCTTTTGCGATGGAGGGAACTCTGAACATGGTTGGCATGGACTCTTCAGCACCTACCACTGCAATCGGAACGACGGGTACTCCCGCCCTCATCGCAATCTCAACAAAACCGCCTCTGCCGAATCTGCGCAGTTGGTAGCGCTCGCTGTACGTTTTCGAAGGCCCCTTTGTGCCCTCGGGAAACACCAGCACAAGTTGATCTTGTTCTCGCAGGAGTCGGTATGCATTATCGGGGTGCGCTGGCAAGCCCCCGAGGCGATTCCAGATGGTTCCCACCACGGGGATCGTTCGAAAGAAGTTGTCTGCCAATCCGTAGACAGCCCGATCAAGTTCCGTCTCAAGGCCGTGCATGATCACGGGCGCATCGGATGGAATAGCCCCGGCATGATTCGCAACGAGGAGTGCGCCACCTTCGGGAATCTTTTCTAAGCCTTCCCATTCCACCCGGAACCAGTGTTTGTAAACCGGGTTGTAGATGCGACGCGCAATCTCTCGCATGTGCTCGGAGCGGCCCCACTCATTAACATCTGAGCGCCGACGTTCATCAAGCGCGTCGGGGTTGCGAGGCCCTTCGAGTGGTATGCGCACCAATTCGCCATGTGCTGAGCCTGAGTCAGCTCTTTCGAGAGCTGCTTCAAGGGCATCGTCTTGATTGAGCAGCTCTGCTGGTTCCTTGGCGCCTGCAGCCGCTGACTTGTTGCGAGGTGTAGCCGAGCGAGAAGGCCGGGTGGGCACCTTCTTCGATTCAGCTTCCTCTGTGGCCATACCCGTATGTTAGGCGGTCCGGCTTCGACTAACGAAAGAATCCTTGGCCCCAGCGGACTGGCGTCAGCAAACTCAGCCGGCCGAGGATTGTTCGACCATGCACGGCGTGAGCGCTCTCACGAGCTGTCTCTTCAGCGGTACCCTGCCTGATGTGCGTCGGCCGATCGCACTGCGGCACCGAGACGCGCTGAACGTTCCTATGACTGAGTCTGCCCCTCCCTTTCCTTCGAAAAACCATTTGCAGCGAAACTCCTCGCCTCGGGCCTTTGATGCGTTGCGGCAAAAGCATTTTCGAAGGTTCTGGTTGGCTGCCCTTGTCTCGAATACGGGTAGCTGGATGCAAGGGGCAGCGATTCCGTTCGTGGCCTTTTCGCTAACGGGGTCTGCAGGAGCAATCGGGGTGACTGGATTCTTTCAATATTTGCCGTTCATGATGATGGGCCTAGTAGGAGGAAGCCTTGCCGATCGCTTTCCGCGCCGAACGTTGCTCATCGGCACGCAGGTTGCTCAGGCAATCTGTGCGGTCGCGCTTTTTGTGATGGTCTACACGGGGTTTGTCAGCACAGCTTGGCTGGCGGGACTTGCGTTTGCCTCGGGACTAGCGGCAGGTCTCAACACGCCGGTCTGGCAATCCTTCGTCACGGAACTGGTAAGTCGAGATCTGCTGCTGAATGCAGTTACGCTCAATAGTGCACAGTTCAACGCAGCCCGAGCACTCGGGCCGCTCCTGACGGGCATCATCGCCTCGGGAATCGGTGTGGCCTGGGTGTTCGCACTGAATGCTGCCTCCTTTGGCCTTGTCATCATTGTGTTGTTCACCATTCGAGTGAGCAGCGATGCAGCACGTAAGAAGGTCGCCGATGGGTCAAGGGCGGGGATTCGAACCGCCGGCCGCTATGTGCTTGCCTCGCCACCGATTATCGCCTGCTGTATGGCAATCGCAGCCGTAGCGGGGTTCGGAAGTCCTCTGTTCAGCTACCTCGTGGTGTACGGAGAGGAGGTCGTCCACGTATCGGGTTTGCGCCTCGGCATTCTCTTCGGTGCGGCGGGGATCGGATCGGTGCTGTTCACGCCAGCCTTATTGTCGGTTGCGCCACGGATCCCGCGATCGAAGCTGTTGAGCGGCGCGATGGTCCTCTATGGATTCTCGGTGATTGCTGCTGGTCTGGCGCCGACCTACGTGACGTTGGTGCTGGCGCTGTTGTGCTTCGGTGGGGCGTACTTAGCCATTGCGTCCACGATCAACACAACGATTCAACTTGTGGTTCGTGATGACCTTCGAGGCAAAGTCCTCGCGATTTACTTGGGATGCCTGACGGGCGCCTTACCGCTAGGGATTTTCGCTTGGGGAAGGTTGTCAGACTCCTATGGTATTCAAGCGGTCACCGTTGCTGCTGGGTGTGCACTTTTGCTGATTACGTTCCTGTTTATCGTGACCCGCCGCTTTCACGTGATGGCTGATGCCGATCTCGCTCGAGATGCCGCTGCGGCGGCAAAGAACCTAGCTACCGACAACCTGCGCCCTGATGTGGCTAACGGCTAACGGCTGAGCGGCTGAGTGTCTGAGTGTCTGATGGTCTGAGTGTCTGATGGTGCAGTGAAGCAACAGCATCGGAGCACCCAGCCGTACGACATACTGTCGAGAGCACCGAAACGCCCGTAGAACGCGAAGAAGGAGTGCCCGATGCCTGATCCCATTCTCTCGGCAGGGAGTGATCCGAGAGGAATGATCTTTATCAATCCAGAGTCCTTTGGAGACATGGAAAACTGGCATGAGGTCGCCCGCGAGCTACGCCGAGATGCGCCAATCTTGCGAGTCGAGGCCGAGGGCTGGACCCCCTTTTGGGCAATCACTCGCCATGAGGATGTCTTTGAGGTCTCACGGCGTAGTGATGTATTTTTCAACACCGAGCAGTCGGCGCCGAGCCCAAATATCACCTACGAGATGCTCGACATGCTCGGTCTGGAACAGCCACGGACGTTGGTGCATCTGCACGGGTCTGAGCATGACAAGTATCGCAAGGTCACGAACGATTGGTTTAAGCCTGCTGCAGTCAAAAGCCTGCAGGCGGCGATTGAACAGATTGCCGATGAGTATGTAGAGAAGCTCGCTGACATGGGCGGGGAGTGCGATTTTGCTCAGGACCTTGCCGTCCCGTTCACCATCCGTGTCATCATGACAATTTTTGGTGTTCCGCGCAGTGACGAACGTTTCATGATGGAACTCACACAAGGGCTTTTTGGTTCTGCAGATCCGGAATACTTAGGCGACTTCACTGATCCACTTGATCTTGTTGGTTCGACAATTGCCAAGTTCAAGGATTACTTCGAGGCCCTGACCGCCGAGCGTCGAGCACACCCGACTGATGACCTAGCCACCGTGCTCGCCAACGGAGAAGTAGACGGGGCACCGCTTGGCGAGGCGGAGTTGCTTTGGTATTACATCATCGTCGCTACTGCTGGCCATGACACCACATCGTTTTCGTTGAGCGGAGGCCTAGAGCAGTTGCTCGCTCACCCCGATCAGCTACAGGCACTGCGTAAGGACCCAGCGTTACTGGGGCAGGCCACCGAAGAGATCATTCGATGGACGAGCCCAGTTCGTAGCTTCTTCCGTTGGGTACAGCAAGACGTTGAGCTTGGGGGAGTGCTGATCCCGAAGGGTGATGTCGTGCTGACTTCTTATCCTTCTGCGAATCGAGATGAGGGTGTGTTCATCAACCCCATGAACTTCGATATCTTCCGGCCCGATAGTGACAAGTTGCTCTCATTCGGATTGGGTATGCACTTCTGCCTAGGCGCTCAGGTGGCCCGTCGCGAAGTGCGCACGTTGCTCGGAAAGTTCCTTGACCGGACTGCCACAGTTGAGCTGACTAGCGAGGCGGTCTACACCCCGACCCACTTCGTGAGCGGGGTCAAGCATCTTCCAATCAGCTACAAACTCAAGTAGCTCGCGTTAGCCCACGCTCAGTCCAACCACCCCCCCCGCTTTGTCTTGCGCCTGACCCCCCATGGGGGGTCAGGCGCATAACAGAAGGGGGTTAGAGATCTAGAGCTTCGGCCACGGCTTGGTGGGTGATTCTCCCAGCAAAGGTGTTGAGTCCACCTGCTAGAGCAGGTTCGCTCAGCTCTGCTTGTTCGCCCCCAAGCGCTAGTTGCAACAAGTAGGGCAGCGTTGCGTTCGTGAGGGCATAGGTCGAAGTGTGCGGCACGGCACCAGGAATATTTCCAACGGCGTAGTGCACGACCTTGTGCACCACATAGGTGGGATCAGAGTGAGTTGTTTCGTGGATGGTTTCAACACAACCACCTTGGTCGATGGCCACGTCCACAATGACTGAGCGTTCCTTCATGCCGATCACCATGTCCTCGGTCACGACCGTCGGTGCTCGTCCGCCAGCAACAAGCACAGCTCCGATGACCAAGTCCGCCCCGGCAACTGCTCGTTCTACTGCACCTCGATTCGATGCCAAGGTCATGATTCGGCCGCGGTGAATCTGATCGACCCATCGCAATCGATCCAGATTCTTGTCGAGCAACAGCACCTCGGCCTCCATACCCGCTGCAATCCAAGCGGCATTCCAGCCCACGTTTCCTGCACCGAGCACAACCACCCTGCCGGGGCGTACGCCTGGGGCTCCACCAAGCAGCACTCCA
The DNA here is from genome assembly GCA_037141255.1 of Actinomycetes bacterium. Taxonomy (GTDB): domain Bacteria; phylum Actinomycetota; class Acidimicrobiia; order Acidimicrobiales; family Microtrichaceae; genus IMCC26207. Next base: position 13,123 of record JBAXCX010000080.1, read on the forward strand.
CGGCCGCCGTGTGCTCGCTCAAGTAGATGTGCGCCGATCTGAGTGGCCATGCGCCCGGCTACTTCTGACATGGGTGCTAGCAGCGGTAGCGAGCCGTCAGCGGCTTGCACAGTCTCGTAAGCAATCCCGGTGACCTGATGCTCAAGGAGCGCTGCTGCTACCTGTGGGTAGGCGGCGAGGTGCAGGTAGGTGAACAGAACGAGGCCGGGGCGGAAATACGGGTATTCGGAAGCCTGTGGTTCTTTGACCTTGCAGATGATCCCCGAACGCGCCCAAAGCTCTTCGACATCGGAAAGGATTTCTGCCCCGGCGGACGCATACTCCTCGTCCGTAATTGAGGAGCGAATTCCGGCACCTGATTGCACCAGAACTTGAACCCCGTGCTGCTCAAGTTCGCGAACACCGTC
>JBAXCX010000081.1:0-13433 GCA_037141255.1 Actinomycetes bacterium
GCACCCTGATCCGCAACAACACCCAACTCCACACCCAACCCAAAACCAGATACGGCACCAACAGCAGCAACACCACCCGCGGCAGAATCTGACTCTCCCACAGCGGAACCGTTATTCGTGTCTGATGTGTTTGGATCTTTCGGATCGAACATGTGTTCTATAGTACAAACACCCTGTGACACTGAACCGTGATGCAGCTAGACCTTGCGGCCAGACCTGCTGATCGAGTTTGAGACGGGAGCAGCCATCTCGACACCCTCGTCTAGATCCCGAGCTACTTGCCGTGCCGCTGCCGCTAAATCATCTGGAAGCTGGTCAATTCGATCAAGCTCATCAGAGAACTTGAGTCGAGGTTGATCCTGAGAAGCAACAACTCGCGGCATCCAAGCCGAATGCAAAACAAACGGAACTTCAACTGCGACGCCCGAACCAGCGAGCGTGGCGAGCGGCCCGGATCCAACTGCTGCCGCATCAAAAACCTCAACCCGAAAGCCCTGATCGTTGACCACGGGAACGACCACATATCCGTCGTGGCCGCCGGGGTCTGATCCGGCGTATCGGCTACTTCCCGGTATCGAGCCTGGGTCACGAGGGACAAAGATCGGTGAGGTTGGCATATCGTCCAGTGCAAACTCGTGGTGCGTCATGAGTTGTAAGTCGGGCACCGAGGTCGTTGTTAACAGCGGGGGAGTCTCATCTGCCGGCCATTCCGATCGGTCGATGCGGTCTGCATACAAAGCGAGCATTTTTTGTGTGACGGCTTCTGGTCGCCAGCCAAAATGCACTTGGTGGTGCACGGTCGGATTGGATCGACCCTCCGTTGACCAATCCATTGCGTTTAACTGCCTGCTCCATAACAACGTTGGATCACGCTGCTCGGCGCGCTCGTGCACCTTGCCGGTCTCTGGATTGAACTCAATGAGGGTATTGCGATCGGGGCTCATGGGAAATCCAAAGAGCCCGCACAGGGCAGGGTCAACAGGTCGGCCGAGAGCGTCAATATCGCCAGCGCCCTGCGTCATTGCCAGGTCTGCATTCTGCGTGTGTTCAAACAGGACTTGAATGCCACCTGCATCCTCGTACATGGCGTAGTAATGGTTGATTTCGGGGGCAATCTCAAACACATTTGCCGCAACTGGAGTACCAGGGGCAACGGCTTCTAGAGCGTCTTTGCGAATCAAGTACACCGGGCCGGAGGCATTTGCCGGCTCTAAGCGATCGCCTCCAGTGAGCACCTGGGGTTCCACCTTGAATGCGCAATCGCCAATGATCAGCCAGTCGCGAGTCTGGGTGATTGTATGCACTGACTGGGGAATGATCCCGCCGGTGATCGGCCACATCTGGAGCGGATTCACTCCATCCCAGCGCACCACGTGGAGTTCGCCCCAGAAGATGTTCACGGTCCAAAGAACATCTCGGTCGGGGTCGATCACCGGGTGTGCCGTGCTCATGACGAGCGGCAGGATCGGCTGGTCAAAAATCTCGAAGTCTTTCCATTCGGAGCGGTGGCCGACTTCGCCAAGAAAGCCGAGCGTGAGGGGGTCAATCTCGACCGGTCGACCAACGTCCCAAGTCGTAAAGAGGCGATCCCCCCAAGGTAAAGGCGCAGTGTTGGCAGCGTTGCTCATACCGAATGGAGACTGCACCCCCATGTGAGTAGCAGAAAACACGTCGGGTCGAAGCGCTCGAAGGCGAGCCGAGGGGGAATCAATGATCCGCTGCCGCCAGGCGAAGGAATCCTGAGGGGCTCCGTGAGTGCCGGACTCAAGTGAGAGTCGGTAAGTCATTCCATCGCCAAAGAACGGGTGCGGGTTGTCGAATGTGCTGGGGTGCGGTGCGCTCAGAACGAGCTCGCCGGTCAGATCCTGCGGCCAGATTCCGCTCAGGAGCGTTAAATCATGGTCTTGCGGCGTGGACTGATTAAAGATTGATCTTGGCAGTGGCACGCGGCCTCCATAAGAGATTTGGTAAACGGTGTTTACCCCGAATACTCGTGCTGCGCAACCGATTCTGCAGATCAGTTTGCTCCGATGGGGCAAGCTGTGGGTATGCGTGCACCCCTCACTCGGGAACTTTTGATTGAAACTGCCCGTGAACAACTCGAGTCCAAGGGTGTTGGGCAGCTCTCATTGCGAGGTCTTGCTCGGCAACTCGGAGTCACGGCTCCAGCGCTGTATGCCTATGTGAAAGATAAAGATGACCTGCTCGCAGCCGTTGCTACCGAGCACTTTGAGCAACTCGTTCAGCGTTTCGACGCCATTGATCAAGCGGACCCTCTCGAGCGAATCCGAGCGTTGAGCCGGGCCTATGTGTTGCATGCGCTGTCTTCACCAGCGCTGTTTCATTTGATGTTTCGCTACCCTCCAACGCCCGTTCCTGGAGTGGACGCGTTCCCCGCTGCAACTCGAGCCTTTGATGCGGCAGCGGCGGCCACCTCTGAGGCAATTGCGGCTGGTCAACTTGCAGTGACTGACCCGGCTATCGCCAGCATGACGATGTGGGCGGCAATTCACGGAGTGGCCGAAGTATTGCTGCTGGGGTTTGCAGCGGATGAGGAAGCCTCGGTGGAACTAATAGACTCGGTGATCAACACCGTTCTGGCTGGACAAGTCCATCCGCTCGGTCAATAACTGGCCGGGGCATCTGTCCTATCGGTGAACACCGTTTACAGATCACAGCCCGAGAGATAGATTGACGTTATGTCAATTGAGTCTCCAGCTAGTGCAAACCCGTTCTTGATCGGTCAGTACGAGCCTGTCAGCGATGAACTTGATGCGGAAGGCCTTCGGGTCACTGGCAGGATTCCCGCGGCATTAGATGGAATGTACGTTCGCAACGGGCCGAACCCGCAGTTCGACCCGCTGACCCGGTATCACGTCTTCGATGGCGACGGAATGGTTCACGCGGTTCGCCTAAGTGAAGGCCGAGCGAGTTATCACAACCGGTATGTCGAGTCGAAGGGGTTGTTGATCGAGCGGCGAGTAGGCGAGGCGCTTTTTGGAGGCCTATCGGAGTTTCGGATGCCACCCGAGGAGCTTCTCGCCGAAGCCGGCATGATGAAGAACACGGCCAATACGAACATCGTGTGGCATGGCAATAAGTTGCTGGCGCTGATGGAGGCCGGCAAGCCAATCGAGATGAACAAAGACCTTGCAACGCTTGGAGAATGGGACTTTGATGGGGCGCTTGTCGGCCCGATGTCGGCTCACCCCAAAGAAGACCCCGAGACCGGCGAGTTGTTGTTCTTTGGCTACAGCCCTTTCCCGCCCTACTTGCGTTTCCATCAAGCCGATGCTTCGGGAACGCTCATCAACAGCCTGGAGATCAACCTGCCTAATCCCGTCATGATGCACGACTTTGCAGTTTCACGGCGTCATGTTGTGTTCTTCGACTTGCCGGCAGTGTTCGATCTTGATGCAATGTTGACTGGCGGAGCGGCCATTGAGTGGGTGCCGGAGAACGGTGCTCGAATTGGAGTTCTGGACCGCCAAGCACTCGAACTTGGTGTGCGCTGGATCGAGGTCGACCCGTTTTATGTATTCCACTTTCTGAATGCCTATGACGATGGAGACACCGTGGTCGTTGAGGGATGCCGGTCGGATCGTCTCAATGTCAGCTTTGGTGATGACACCGTCGGCGACACCGTGCGACCATCGCTGCATCGTTGGCGCATCAACCCGCTAGCAGGAACGGTCGCGGAAGAGATGCTGGATGATCGAGCCGCCGACTTCCCACGGATCAATGATGCATTTGCCGGGCTGAAGTCTAGGTATGGGTACTTGGGTCACACACGTAGCTGGCAAGAAGACGAGGTTGTCTTTGATGGTGTGACGCGCCACGACCTGCAAGAGGGGAGCTCGGTTACGCACATCTATGGTGATCACTCAGTCTGTGGCGAGGCAGTGTTCGCACCCGACCCTGACCGGACCGAAGAGGATGCTGGCTGGTTGCTGAACATCGTGAGCGATCAGAACTCGACGGAATCGAGCTTGGTGATCCTTGACGCCCAAGAGATGAGCGAGGTTGCTCGAGTGCACCTTCCTCGCCGAGTGCCTTTCGGGTTTCACGGCAACTGGATGGCTCAGCAGTAGCGAGGCCCGCAGCGCTCAGACTTGTTGATTCCGACTAGCGGGCTAGCTCGCAATGATCTCTGGCAACAGCTCTGCGTCGGAGGTTTGGGTGGTGCAGGCCGGTAATCTGACGGGTGTGAGTTCAGAGCGCACCACCTAGTGCTCCCATCCCCAAGGAGTTATGTGAATCCCTCAGAGCAGTCACAGCCAGCTGCCGCAAAGCCAGTGCCGAACCCACCTGCTAGGCCTCCGCGCCGGCAGGGTAAAGCAGTCAACCGTCGGGGACGTAGCGAGCAAAGCGCCACAAACACGGCATCCCCGAGCACCGCCACGGGCCCGGCCACCTCGGCTACAGGCGGATCGACTCAGCCGGCAGGCATCGGAGCTCGGCTTCGTTACATGTTCGATACCGGTCTTTCGCGGGGCCCATCAGTGGTCATTGGTTGGCTAGGTCTGCTGACACTGTTAGTGATTCTGTTGGCTGCGCTTCTGATGACCTTTTTGGGTTTGGTCGGAGTGAATGGAGGGGCTCGCCTGGGTTTTGGTGAAGCCTTTTGGCAGTCCATGCTCCGAGTGGTTGATGCGGGAACATTTGCTGGAGACAGCAGTTGGCCGACTCGAATGCTGGGTTTGGCCATCACTTTTGCTGGAATTTTTCTGGCTGGCAGCCTGATCGGACTCATCGCAAACTCTGTGGACCAGCGTGTTGACGGGCTTCGCAAGGGGCGGAGCAGAGTGTTGGAGACGAACCACACTCTGATTCTGGGGTGGTCGAGTCGGGTACCCGTAATTGTCAGCGAACTGGTCTTGGCTAACGAGAGTCTTCGACGCGGGGTAGTGGTCGTTCTTGCAAACGAAGAGAAGTCCGTAATGGAAGAGGACCTGCGGGATCAAGTGCCGGATTTCTTAACAACTCGAATCGTTTGCCGTCGCGGTCACACTGACCTGCCAGCAGATCTGGATCTGGTCAACGTCGGTGGTGCCAGGTCGATCATCGTGGTAGATGAGAACGATGCCACGGTGATCAAGACGTTGCTCGCGGTGCGTTCGATCGATCCTGCTTTCGAGAACGCTCACCTGGTTGTCGAGACGAATTCGGAGTCAACGGAAACCTCAATCCGCTCCCTATTTGGCCCCCGAGTGGTGACGGTCAACTCTGATCAGATCGTGGCCGAATTGACTGCTCAGGCATGTCGTCAACGGGGACTTAGTACGGTGTTTCGTGAATTGTTGGACTTCGATGGTGATGAGGTCTATTTCAGCCGATTCCCCGAGGTCACCGGGCGCACCTTTGCCGAGGCGCAACTTGCATTTGAAGACAGTGCAATCATGGGGCGCCTCACTCAGGACGGAGTTGTCGAGCTAAATCCCGCCCCGGGAACCATTCTGCATGAGCAAGACGAACTCATCGGTATCGCATCGGATGACTCCACGTTCCTGTGCGGAAGCTTCGTAACTGTTCCTGATCTTCCGCCGGTGCTGTCCGTTCCCGAAACCGCCGGGCCAACCAGAATTCTGGTTGTCGGTTGGAGCGTGTTGGGCCCGCGAGTACTTGCAGAGCTAGATGAGTTCCTCAGCCCAGAAACTGTCATTGAAATTATCGCAGACCCAGATCAGGTCGAGGTTGAGCAGATCGAGCCCTCGATATCGGTGAACAATGTGCAGATTGAAGTCGCTGCATTTCGGGGCGGACCAGAGGAGGTGACGGCCTATGCAGTCCGACGCCATTTCGACGAGGTCATTGTCCTTGGGTATCGAGATCGAATCTCTAGCGATGACGCTGATGCTCGCACCTTGCTGACGCTGATGGCATTTAACCAGCTTGTTGACAACCACGAGTTGGGGGACGTAAGGATTGTTGCTGAATTGCTTGAGCAGCGTCATACACCACTGGCCGTGGCTACTGGGGCCGATGACTTCATCGTTAGTGTGGAGTTGACGAGTTTGCTGATTGCACAGCTATCTGAGCGTCAAGAACTTGATCAGGTATTTCGAGATTTATTCGATCCCGCTGGCTGCGTGATTGAACTGCGCCCCGCCGTTGCATATGGGGCCGAGGCGCTGCAGACGTTTGCGCATGTCGTAGCTGCTGCCTCGCTGCAGAATCAGACTGCGCTGGGATATCGCCTAGGAGGCACTGGTGAAGTGGTCATCAACCCGCCAAAGTCCGCCGAGCTTGCGCTCGGGATTACGGATTCAGTGCTCGTGCTGCGCTAGCGGTATTGAGTCCTAGTCATGCGAGAGGGCGTCAATGCAGATCGTGACGGCCAAGAGCAGGACGTCGTCCTCGCCGTCGAGGATTTCTATGCCATAGGTATCGCGCACGCGGAACCACTTCTTTGAAACGGTAGCTACGGTGTCGCCGTCTTTCTCGATTTCATACTCGTGATCAACGATGTTCCCATGAGCTTGCAAATCGTCACCACCGTCCATGTCTACTTTGTAGCGGTCGCGAATCCCGATGAGATTCTTGTGCACTGTTGCCGAGCGGCCGTCGGGAAGTTTGATTGACATTTTGTCTCGAATGGTGACCACGCGCTCTTTGATTTCGGCCAGGTTCTTCCCCGAGTGATCTTCGAGTATGAAGGTCTTTCGCAGGCGAAGTGCCTTGCCGTCTGATTTGTAGACCTTGTCTCCTGCTTCGTTCTCAATCCAAGAGTCATCCCCAAAGCTCATGAGCCTCTCGTGCATCTGAAACTTGTGCGTTGGATGTTTTGAGCGGTTCAAGATTCCCATAGCCAAGATGTTAGGACTCAGACTGAGCTACTGCGGAACTTCTGCCGTTTCAACTCTTGATGTCACGAACAACGCGAAACCCCATGTTGCCGGCGCTGCTCTGCGGGGTGTTCGCACTTCGAGCAGAGACCCGGTACCTCCAGCAGTAGGACTCGTGACAGAGATAGGAGCCGCCTCGCATGACTCGATGAGTGCCCGTGGGAGGCCCAGAGGGGTTCTCCGGAGGCTCAGTCAGATGAAATCGGGGATCAAAGAAATCAGCGCACCACTCCCAGACGTTTCCGCAGGTGTTCAAGAGCCCGTATCCGTTGGGGGCGAACGCCTCGACGGGTGCAGTTCCGGTAAAGCCGTCAGCAGCAGTGTTCTGGCCTGGGAACTCCCCTTGGAACACGTTCATGCGATGCTCGCCTTCGGGCTCCCGCTCATCTCCCCAGGGGTAGCGCATCTGCTCTAATCCGCCTCGAGCGGCGCACTCCCATTCGGCCTCGGTTGGCAGTCGTGCTCCTGTCCACTCGCAGTAGGCCCTCGCGTCTTCCCATGTGACATGCACGACCGGGTGGTCCTGTCGGTCCTCGATCGTGGATTGCGGCCCTTCGGGATGTCGCCAATTGGCCCCCAGAACAAGTCTCCACCATGGCGCAGAGGCGACTCCCTGCGTGGGTGGAAAGTCATCGGGTAGGAGTCCCCCAAACACGAACGAGGAGTCCTCTCGCTCGGACTCGGTGAGCCATCCAGTAGCGGCAACAAATTCAGCAAATTCGGCGTTGGTTACAGCCGTTGGAGAGATCTCGAAAGCATTGAGTGAAACCCCTCTGACAGGACCCTCGCCATCTGCTGGGTAAGCCGATTCCTCAGAACCCATCAAGAAGCTGCCTGCAGGAATGGGAACAAAGCTTTGTTTCGCAGAGGGTCCAGAACGAGGTGGCAACTCACCTTCAAGAGACCCGTCTCGTTCTCCGCCCTGGTTCGGCCCAACAGGCGCGCCTGATGCCTGTCCGGAGCGGTCATTGGATGAAGGACTGCAGCAGGGTTTGGTCATCGTCTCACGGGTTGCTGAGGAAAGAGCTTCAGTCGTTCAGTACTGGAGTTCCAGCACAACTCTAGGTGTGGTCCGCCGCGAGAAGTCCGTTCTGAACTAAGTTGTTGCAGTTGCACTGCGGACTACGTGGGCAACGACTCTTCTCGGCACACGCCGGGAACAAATTTTGGAGGTTGTCTTGCTCGCATACGATTACCCGCTGTTAGGGCTCGTTATCACCATGATGTGGTTCTTCCTTTTCTTCCTTTGGATCTGGATTGCCATCACCGTGCTTGTCGACGTATTCCGCAGCCACGACATGGGTGGCTTTGCAAAGGCGCTTTGGCTCCTCTTTATTGTGATTGTGCCGTTCCTAGGCGTGCTGGTGTACCTGCTCGCTCGTGGTCACAAAATGCAAGAACACCAAGTTGCCGCAGCCAAGGCATCACAGGATCAGTTCTCCGCATATGTCAAAGAGACTGCAGGCTCTGCTGAATCTTCAGCTGAGCAGCTGACCAAACTTGCTGCACTTCATGACAGCGGCAAGCTCACCGATGCTGAGTTTGATGCTCAGAAGGCCAAGATTCTTTCCTGAGTTTGAGGCCAATTGAATCTGCCCGCCTACTTGATCTTGTATCAGTAGGCGGGCAGTTTCGCGTCTAGGTTCCCGATACCCTGAACCCATGACGGGCACGGGGGCAGCGTGGACTTAGAAAGCGCTTCGGAACTAGGCGGCACCACGGGAAAAGTTGACGCCTACGGCCACCGGCCACTCTGGCGAGGCTGGCTGCACGCAGCAGCTTTTCTGGCGGTGATTCCTGCAGGCTTGTATCTGTTTAGCTTGGCTCAAACCACTGCTGCACGAGTGGCCGTGCTGGTGTACTGGGCCAGCCTTGCTGGCCTCTACGCAACTAGTGCCAGCTATCACCGGCTTGCCCGCTCGGCCACCTCGGTGCTGTGGTTTCGTCGGGCTGACCACTCCATGATTTACGTGTTGATAGCAGGGACCTACACCCCGATTTGCCTGCTGATTTTGCCAAAGATTTGGGGAATTCCCATGCTGGTCCTGATCTGGACGGCTGCGCTTGCCGGTATCACGATGAAGATGATTCGACTTGGACTAGATAACGGCCCGAGTGGGTCCTGGCTCTACATCGTGATGGGCTGGGCGGCAGTTCTTACCTTGCCTGCGCTGATCATGAATCTGAGCTGGGTGCAGCTACTCCTGCTGGCAGCGGGCGGACTGCTGTACACCCTGGGTGCAGTGGTTCTAGGCAAGCATCGACCAGACCCGAGCCCCAACAAGTTTGGCTATCACGAGGTCTGGCACTCCATGACGATCGCTGCAGCATCCTGTCACTTTGCGCTTATCGCAACGATGCTTGTCTAACCCTTTCCCTGCTCAGGTACCTCTGCGACTACGGTTCGCCAATTCGCTACGGTCTGTCCTATGCCTGACGACTTTTCCGAAACTGCACCGGGTGCGGTTCCTTCTCCGCCCGACAGATTATTTGCGAGCGACAATGCTTCTGGGGTTCACCCCGAGGTGATGGAGGCATTGCAGCGCGCAAATGCTGGCCATGCACTCGCATACGGACAAGACTCGTGGACTCGCCAAGCGCAAGAACAGTTCGAAGCTCTCTTCGAACAGCGCGTTGATCTTGCATTCACCTTTGGTGGAACGGGAGCAAACTTGGTGGGACTGCAGTGCTTGTTGCGGCCTTGGCAGGCGGTGATCTGCACCGAATCAGCCCATATTGCCGTAGACGAGTGCGGTGCTGCTGAACGCTTTCTTGGATGCAAGCTGATCGACCTGCCATCTTCAGACGGCAAGCTCCTGCCAGAACAGATTCACGGGCAGTTGTATGGCCTAGGCGATGAGCACCACGTTCAGCCGCGGGTGATCTCGATCACTCAGTCCACCGAACTGGGCACCTTGTATTCGGTAGACGAGATTGCAGACCTTGCAGACACCTGCCATAGCGCCGGGCTGCTCTTGCACGTAGACGGTGCGAGGATCGCCAATGCAGTCGCATCTGCAGGATGTTCAGCCGCAACGATGCTGGTCGAGACTGGGGTGGATGTCGTTACTTTTGGGGGAACCAAGAACGGCCTGATGTTTGGCGAGGCTGTGGTTTTTCTGCGGCCGGAGCTAGCGGAGCATGCTCGGTTCGTCCGAAAGCAGGCGGCACAGTTGCCGTCAAAGATGCGCTACATCGCGGCGCAGTTTTCTGCCCTGTTAGACGGCAACTTGTGGTTGCGTAACGCTGGTCATGCGAATGCAATGGCAGAACTACTTGCTCAACAGGTGGCTGATATCCCAGGAGTTGAACTGCATCGCTCACCGCAGGTCAATGCAGTGTTTGCGACTTTGCCGGCGTGGTCCCTTGAGCCACTCATTGCGTGGTCTCCGTTTTATGTGTGGGACCAGGAGCAGGACCTTGTGCGGTGGGTCTGTAGCTTTGACACCACGGCGAAAGATGTAGGCGCATTCAGCTCCGGAATTGCTCAGATTCTGGCGGGCGGAGAGCCAACCTGATCTTGGCTTACTCCGCGAGGAAAGCCAGAATTTCTGCGTTCACTTCTTCCGGCTGTTCGAGTTGAAGAAAATGCCCCGCACGTTCAATCATCACGGCCCGGCTGCCATCAACGTTGAGGTACTCACCTGTTGTACCTGCAAGGGCGGGCGCCATGCAGCCATCAGTCAGGCCATGCAGGTAGAGCAGTGGCTGCGGGGGGAGTTCAAAAACTGCAGCCTGAGCCTGAGCAAGGGACGGGTCCTGAAGCTCTGATTGCAGGGTCTGACGGTAGTAGCCAAGCGCTGCCGCAACGTGTTCTGGTGTTGGCATACAGGCTGCGAAGTAGGCGACGTCCTCTGCGCAGTCGTAGCCGGGAGACCAGTCCTGCCACAACCGTGTGATGAACCCGAACTCATTCATTGGAATCATCATGTCGGACAGGGGATTGAGCTGGAAGAACATGTACCAACTCAGGCGAAGCTGGTCATACGTGAAGAATGCCTGAGCCATGACAGGTCCTGGCGGAACTGCTGCGGTGACTACTCGACGCCAGAGTTCAGGTTCGAGGGTGGCGGCTGCGTATGCGCCCATTGCACCCCAGTCGTGGCCGATGATGACTGCGTTGCTGTCTGCACCGAGTGCCCGGTGTAAGCAGTTGGCGTCTATGCCCAATACGCCGGATTGATAGTTGGCATTCTCGGCCAAGGAAGTTGGTGCGTAGCCGCGGCTAAACGGCGCGACAGCTCTGTACCCCGCTTCTGCTAGAGCTGGCAAAAGGTAGCGCCAAGTCCACGCCGAGTCCGGGTAGCCATGAAGGCAAAGTGCCAGTGGCCCCGAACCGGCAGCAAGGTACGCAACCTCGAGGCCATTGCCAGACAACGTCACCGAGTCAAACTCCAAGCCAAGCTTCTCGGCAGTGCTGCGGGTTGCGGCGGTTGTGTCGTCAGGAAGTGCAGTCATGATTTGACCTTAGTTACTGATGGGACCTACTGGTCGAAGTTGCGGAGCAGGTGGAGTCCACGAATCTAGAGACATCGGTCACATTGGGGTGTGCAGACAGCACTTGTTCACCTACTGTCAAACCTTTCTGGTTTGAGTTTTCCGTTGCAGGTCTGTCGAACCATGGGTCGTATCTTGGATTGTTTGTTGAATTGCTTCAGGAGCGTTATGGGTCACTACATTTTGAGCCGTGGGTGCTAGCTCGGTGTTGAACGTAACGTTTTATGGTGTGCGCGGTTCGACCCCATGTTCGAGTGACGCGAATAGGCGCTACGGAGGCAACACCTCTTGCGTAGTCATTGAATCGCCGGGGCAGGACCCCATCGTGTTGGACCTTGGAACCGGCTTGCGGTTTTTTGGAATGACGGTTCCCTCTGATCAGCCATTTCGAGGCACGGCCTTAGTGAGTCATCTGCATTGGGATCATGTGCAGGGGATTCCATTCTTTCGCCCAATCCTGTGCGAAGGAGCGCGGCTTGATGTGTTCGGGCCTCGCCAAGGCGACATCTCGCTTGAGCAGGCAGTCAAGGTCTTCGTTGAGCCTCCGTATTTTCCAGTTGGCCTCGAGGAACTCCCTGGTGAGTTTCGGTTCACCGAGGTCGAACACGATGTCATTGAGATTGACGGGGCGATCGTGACGGTTGCCCCCGTTCCTCATCGTGGCCCTACGGTTGGCTACCGCGTTGAGAGCCAAGGGGTCGTGATTGTGTACGTCAGTGATCACCAACAACCTGCTCCCGACTCGACCGAGGTATCGGCTGAGGTGTTAGCCCTGTGTGCTGATGCCGATTTACTGATCCATGATGCGCAGTTCGATGCCGAGGAGTTCCTTGAACGCTCCGACTGGGGGCATTGCACGGTGGACTACGCGGTGGAGGTTGCTCGGCAGGCTGGTGTAAAGCGGCTTGCGCTCTTTCATCATGACCCCGGCCATGGTGACGATCGCGTTGACGAACTGTTGCTACACGCGCAACAGCTCGACGCAGCATCTGGCTTAGTCGAGATTGTGGCGGCAGCCGAGGGACTCACGCTGTCGTTCGGGGCAGACTCTGTCCGGTAATCTTGACAAGCCAATCACGGCACACAACGGGAAGGCCTTGATGTCAGAGGACGGCAACATCTCAAGTAGTCAAGCCGAGGTTGAGATTGACCCGGCTTTGTTCCGCTCTGTGATGGGGCATTATCCCACCGGGGTGACGGTGGTAGCGGCGCTTGAAGGTAGTGCACCGATTGGACTTGCTATCGGGACTTTCTTCTCGGTTTCGCTTGATCCGCCACTCATTGGATTCTGCGTTGCGAAGACCTCTTCCTCTTGGGCACGTATCGAGGACACCGGTGCGTTTGGGGTCACGGTGCTATCCGAGGAGCAACAAGACACTTCTGGCCGCTTTGCCTCGAAGGTGGAAGATAAGTTCGCAGGTGACACGTGGGTGCCTGCGCCTGTAACAGGGTCACCCCTCATTGTTGGGGGCGTGGCTCACCTGGATTGCAAGCTCCACTCAGTTGTCGATGCTGGAGATCATGTGATTGTGCTGGGCCGGGTTCACTACCTCGATGTTCATCGCGCTGATGTGGGTCCGCTGCTGTTTTTCCGTGGCGGGTATGGCCGCCATGATCCACTTTCAACAGATCTGATCTAGCTTCAGCATCCATGGCTATTTATGCGCTAGGCGACCAAGTACCCGAAATCCACCCAGAGGCCTACATACACCCAGATGCCATCGTTATCGGCAGCGTAGTAATTGGCGCGCATACCTCGGTCTGGCCCGCTGCAGTCTTACGCGGCGATGACGGATTTATCTTTATCGGCGAGCGTTGTTCGGTCCAGGACGGGGCAGTCCTGCACACAACGGCGGTGTTTCCGACGACTGTCGGAAATGAGGTCACCATTGGCCATCTGGCACATCTCGAGGGCTGCATTGTCGAGGACAAGGCGCTGATTGGCTCGGGTTCGATCGTGCTGCACAATGCTCGAATCGGTGTTGAGGCTGTGGTCGGCGGCGGAGCATTTGTTCGCAATAATCAGGTGGTGCCGGCTCTGGCCATGGCCTTGGGCGTGCCTGCTGTAGTCAAAGAAAACGCTGTGTTTCC
>JBAXCX010000082.1:0-13392 GCA_037141255.1 Actinomycetes bacterium
TCTTTGAACGTCGCCGTGAGCTCGGGATGGTGCGGGCATTAGGCATGACCCGCCAACAAGTCGGCCGAATGGTTCGCTTCGAGGCCGTGTTGATTGGCTTGCTCGGCACATTGGTGGGCATGGGCGCTGGGATCCTGCTCAGCTGGGTGGTGATTTCGAGTATCGCGAACGGTGCGATTGGCCTGTCATTCAACTGGGCGCGCGTTGGCTTGATCTTCTTGGTTGGCATTCTGGTGGGCGTGATTGCCTCCATTCTTCCCGCTCGCCGAGCCACCCGGCTCAACATGCTTGACGCGATGAACGAAGCCTGAGGCTCTTCAGTGAGTGATGGTCCCCGTAACGACCCAGCGACCCGTTGCATCTCGTTGCAGGAGTCCATCGCGAACGAGTGAGTCTGCGATCTCTCGAGAACGAGGGCCCGAGTCAGCTTGGCCCTTCCAGCCAACAGCCGCTGCTAGCCCCGCTGATGAAACTGGCCCCTGCTGAGCGGCCCGAAGAAGGCGACCTCTTGCTTGGCGGGCTGATCCCTCAAATCGCGGTTGACGTGTCGACACCGCAGCCGAGCCCGTGGCCGGGTCGGGTGCCGGCCAACCCTCACGAGCCCAAGCGCAACTGCGCCTGACGGGGCAACCTTTGCATGCCGGAGCTTGCGGCCGACAACGCAATGCTCCTAGATCGAGCAGTCCTTGATTCCAAGCCCAACTCTTCCCTGACGGGAGCCATGCATCAGCTGCAGATTGAGCCTCAGCCCGACCCAGTTTTCGGCCTGCTCGGCGAGCCAAAATCCGACCCAGGTTTGTGTCGACAACGGCAGCATCTTGTTCGAATGCGAACGCCAGAACGGCCCGTGCTGTGTACGGCCCAATTCCTGGAAACTCAAGAAGAGCTTCGAGGTTATTTGGGATTGTTCCGCCTTCACTCTCGACTGCGATTGCGGTCAAGTGCAGATTGCGTGCGCGGCGCGGGTAGCCAAGGCCCGACCATTCTTCCAAGACGTCTGCCAATGGCGCCGCAGCGCAGGCAGCAGTGCTGGGAAACCTTGCGAGAAAAGTTGCCCAGCGCTGCTTTGCTCGCTCTACTTGGGTCTGCTGCAGCATCACCTCGGCCACCAACACAGCCCATGGATCTCGCGTGTGCCGCCAAGGCAGATCGCGTCTTTCCGAGTCGGCCCAGTTCAAAACCCTTATTTGTTCACGCGTCGGTTCTGCAGGCATGGGTCAGATTGCCCGCGAGTAGCTCAACGAAGTCTGCAGCGGGAGTTGTAAAACTGCTTGAGCATCAACTTGGGAAACGAGCAACTCATTGGCCTTGCGCAGCAGTGCAGTTTGTGTCGCAACAGGCATGACTGACACCTCAGCGCCACCTCTGAACTTCTCGATAGCATCCTCGACCGAGCTTCGGAGAGGATTTGCAAATGACTCCTCGGCCGGATCAGAAAAACCCTCGGGCTGATTCAAAACTCGCGACGACCGCTCTGCAACCGTTGGGCTGTCAGCCAACAAAGCGAGCCATTCCTGCACCCACGGCACGCTTTCATCTAACTCATTCCATACCTGCACCCACGCGCCCCCCGTTCGCAATACCCGATGGGCCTCCGCTGGATCAAACTGCGTCGGAAGCGAGTCGTCTGCGAATCCCACACAGAACATGTCGATACTGCTGCTCCTCAAGGGGATCGCCAATGCCGTGGCTGAACACACCGCAACCTGGGGAAGGCAACGCCGAAGTTCTTGAGCCATAGCAAAACGCGAGTCCAGGGCCCAACAGCGCAGGCCCGCTCGTGCGAGTTGTCCAGTCAGGATCCCGCTGCCTGCTTCGACATTCAGCACTCGCGCAGCTTTTTGACCCTCGCCGAATCGGGCGAGTTCCGCTAAGCGTCCCACTGCGGCCCGCGCAAAAAACGGAGTCTGTCGAATGGAGTTCCCTGCTGCTGAAGAAAAGCCTCCAGCAGTCGCTGACACGCCCATTCGAGTCCCCCTTCCCGCTCGGGATGCAGTCAGTCTTGCCAGATACCTTCGCCATAAGGGCGCTTGCGAACAGGTGCCGATTGGGCTTTCCACACCATGACTTTGCGACGGAAGTAACAGACCTCGACGCCGTGCTGATTAAAGCCCTTTGTCTCGACGGTGACGATGCCGCGATCCCCTTTAGAGGACTCGCGAGTCTCGAGCACATGCGTCTCGGCGTAGATCGTGTCTCCGTGAAAGGTGGGGTTCTTGTGCTTCAGCGTCTCAACCTCGAGATTCGCAATTGCAGCACCCGACACATCTGGCACGCTCATACCCAAAATGAGTGAATACACCAGGTTGCCAACCACCACATTCTTGCCGTGCACTGTCTCGTTTTCTGCAAACCACGCATTGGTATGCAGAGGATGATGATTCATCGTGATCATGCAAAACAAGTGATCATCGGCCTCGGTGATGGTCTTGCCCGGCCAGTGCCGATAGATGTCACCGGGCACAAAATCCTCGAGATACCTGCCAAAGGGGCGGTCGTAGATAGTCATCTGATCCTCCAAATAATCTTGTCTGCACGTGGTGCATAACCCTTCTCAAGGTACTTCGAAGCGGCACAGCCCGCCGAATCGAACAGAATGAGTAGCTGCTTGGTCGAATTCATTACTGCTCGGTAACATATCTAGATGGAGACCACCATTGACCTGACTGCTGCCGCTGCTGTACTCGACACCGCCCAGAAAGTGCTTGACGCTGGTATTGGCAGACTCGCGGCGGATGGCATCGACGAGAACCAGGTCTTGGCCTATGACGTCGCCCATGCTGCTGCGGCTGTCATGTCGGCACGCGGCTTGTTGTCATACGGTGCGCTCGGCGAAACCGAAGCACGCGTCTGTTGTGCGTTCATAGCCGACGTGCTTGCAGATCTTGCAGGCAAAGTATTCGGACGCGAGGCGGAATGGAACGTTGACGATGACGCCCTAGACGGTGTCCGGCACTTCGTTTCTGAGTACCGATCACCAGAGTTTCTGGCAGCGCTGGCCGACACCGATGGTCCACGGCACCTGACTGGCGACTTCGAGATGGTGCAAGACACCTTCCGGCGATACGCCGAAGAGAAACTGACGCCGATCGCAGAGCACATCCACCGAGACAACTCCGACATCCCCGAAGAAATCATCAGCAGTTTGGCTGAAATGGGCGCTTTCGGGCTCTCCATCTCACAGGAGTACGGCGGCTTTGCCTCGGGCGATGAGTCGGATTACATCGGCATGGTGGTTTCAACTGAGGAACTCTCTCGAGGCTCCCTTGGAGCGGGAGGTTCCCTCGTTACCCGGCCAGAGATTCTGGCTCGAGCACTCGAGGCCGGGGGCACCGAGGCTCAGAAGCAGCACTGGCTGCCCCTTCTCGCGAGCGCAGAAGTGATGAATGCAGTAGCCGTCACTGAGCCTGACTATGGGTCAGACGTTGCCGGGGTCAAGACCACCGCTACCAAGGTTGACGGCGGTTACCTGATCAACGGTGTCAAGACCTGGTGCACATTCGGCGCTCGAGCGGACGTGTTAATGGTGCTTGCTCGCACCAACCCCGACCGCTCCATTGGGCACCGCGGACTGTCCATGTTCATTCTTCCCAAGGAGCGCGGTGATGCCCACGGGTTTGAGCTCACGTCCGATAGCGCCCATGGCACGGGCAAGATGGAGGGCCGCCCAATCGATACCATCGGGTATCGCGGCATGCACTCCTATGAAATTGCCCTAGAGAACTGGTTTGTCCCCGATGAGAACCTGATCGGGGAAGAGAGCGGCATCGGTAAGGGCTTCTATTACCAGATGGCCGGATTCGAAAACGGTCGCTTGCAAACTGCAGCGCGCGCTCTTGGCGTCATGCAATCTGCTCTCGAAGAGGCCCGGCAGTATTCGCTTGATCGCTCCGTGTTTGGTGAGCCCATCCACAACTATCAGCTCATTCAAGCCAAGCTTGGCCGCATGGCCATCACCATTCAAGGTGCTCGACAGTTTGCCTATGAGGTTGCTCGCATGATGGCAAAGGGCGAGGGCGCACTCGAGGCCTCCATGATTAAGGCCTACGTGTGCAAGGCAGCAGAGTGGGTCACGCGAGAAGCAATGCAGATTCATGGCGGCATGGGATACGCCGAGGAGTACACCGTTAGCCGACTCTTTGTAGACGCCCGAGTGCTGTCTATCTTCGAAGGCGCAGACGAGACCCTGTGCCTCAAGGTGATCGCCAAGCAATTAGTTGCCCGTCACGCCGAGACTCACGCCAGCTAGGCCCGCGTTTCGGGGCGTCGCGCTAGACCGCTCGCAAGAACTGCGAACGCTGAGTCTAAAACTTGATCATCACATGTTTGAGTTCGGTGTAATGCTCAAGGGCATATACCGACATATCTTTTCCGTACCCTGACTGCTTAAAGCCGCCGTGCGGCATTTCGGACACGATCGGGATGTGATCGTTCACCCAGACTGTTCCGAACTGAAGCCGCTTTGACATCCGCATGGCTCGGCCAACATCGCTGGTCCAGACCGATGCTGCCAACCCGAAGTCAACGTCATTCGCCCATGCCAAGGCCTGAGCTTCATCGCTGAAGCGTTGAAGACTCACCACCGGGCCAAACACTTCACGCTGCACAATCTCGGCATCTTGTGCTGGGTTCACCAACACAGTGGGCTCATAGAAGAATCCGGCTCCAGGCCGCACTGCACCACCGGTGGTCAGCTCGGCTCCGGCGGCAACGGCGCGCTCCACCATGCCGGCCACTCGCGCCTGCTGATCTGCAGAGATCACGGGCCCGACTGCAACATCTGGGTCGAAGGGGTCACCCACCTTGAGCGCTGCAACAGCGGCAGTTAGGCGTTCTGCTAGATCCTCAAACACCCCAGGGCCTGCAATCACTCGGCAGGGTGCGGTGCAGTCTTGGCCCGAGTTGTAGTAACTGGCCTCGGCAAGTGTCGAAACCACTGCCTCGATATCTGCATCGTCAAAAACAATCACCGGAGCCTTACCTCCGAGCTCAAGGTGCACTCGCTTGAGATTGTCTGATGCCGACTTGGCAATGAGCTTGCCCGTACCGACGTCTCCCGTTACCGACACCATTGCAACATCGGGGTGCGCCACGAGCGCAGCCCCTGCGGTTTCGCCTTGACCCAGAATCAGGTTAAACACTCCCGGAGGAAAGATCCCTGCTGCGAGTTCTGCAAGTCGTATGGCAGTCAGTGGCGTCAGTTCCGAAGGCTTGAGCACCACGGTATTGCCAGTAGCAAGGGCCGGACCGATCTTCCAAGTTGCCATGTTCAGCGGATAGTTCCATGGGGCAATAGATGCAATCACACCGAGTGGATCGCGCCGCAGAAACGAGGTGTGATCAGCCATGTACTCCCCTGCTGCCCGGCCGTCAAGGAAGCGCGCTGCAGCAGCAAAGAAGCGGAAGTTGTCGACGGTCAGGTCAAACTCGAAGTCGATAATCGACAGCGGCTTGCCAACATTGAGCGCCTCGAGCTGCTTGAGCCTGTCGAGGTCGCCTTCAATGGCATCGGCAAGGGCAGAGAGCATCTCGAAGCGCTCGCGCGGCGTGGTCTCTGACCAGGTGACAAACGCTGCAGCGGCTGCACGCACAGCAGCATCAACATCAGCGGCATCAGAGCTTGCAACCTGCGCGATGACTTGCCCGGTAGCAGGGTCAAGCACCTGATCAGTCAGGCCTGATTGGGCTGGCAAAAACTCGCCATTCATGAAGTTCATACTGCTCATCGATTCCATACTCAGACTCCTTAGACGTATCCGACGATCATTCCACGCAACTGAATCACCACCAACCCCGGCGCTTCATAACCACGAGCGACACGACCACCGTGACGAGATTCAATCCAATTCCAAGAACAAGAAACGCCGCTGATGAGTTCACTGAGCGAACTAGGAAGGCAAAGTTCATTCCAAAGAAACCGGTAATGAACATCAATGGCAAAAAGACGGTGGACACAGTGGCCAACTTCTTCATGATGTCGTTCTGGCGGTAGTTGACTTGGTTCATGTAAATATCCATCACCGCCGACAAGCGATCGCGCTCACTTTCAACCTGATCCCCCACGTGAGCCAAGTCAACAGCAAGGTCTCGCAGGTGGCGCCGGGCATCCTCAGACACATCCTCAAGCGCATCGATAATCACAAACCGGCCGGCGCCGACCAAGTCGCGAGCGGGGTCGACTGCTCGACGAAACGTGTTGACGCGCTTGCGCAGATCGAGCAGTCGTTCCAGCTGCTTGGTGCTCGGGTCCTCGTGAAGGATGCTCGTTTCTAGATCAGTGAGTTCCTCATCGACCGTGTCGAGTGCATCGGCAAAAGTGCCAACCAAAACTGACAGGATCCGAGACAGCACGGCCGGCACCGTGGTCGTTGGAGTCATCATTTTTCCGGCTCTGTCGTGAAGCTGCTCCACCGGCGGGCACGGCCCGTTCCGAACAGTGATCACGTGATGCTGCATGACGTAGACGTGTACTTCCATCATGGTTCGCGCGTCGGTTGCAACCCCATAGGCCACGAGCAGCACGTAGTTGTCGTACTCGGCCATTCGGGTTCGCTGATTGAAGTCCCCAGAGTCAGAGATCATCTCTTCATCAATCCCAAACAAGTGCACCATTCGGTGCAAGTCCCCGGGGTCTGGGGTCTTGCAGTCCAGCCACATGAGGTTGTTGGAGTCCATGGCAGAACGAATCTGCTGCCAAGTTGGTTGCTCCGTGTGGGTTCCGTCTACGAGCAGAGAAGCACCTTCAAGTACTAGGTCTTCTACTATCTCGGGCGCGTCATGATTGGTCACAGTTTCACACCCTAGAGTCTCGCCGCTCCTCAGGCCCGCTTGAACTCACCCGAGGGAACCAGCGTGAGCCGTGCCTCGATTACTCGTTCAGCGCTTGAATTGCCACATCGATAGCAACAGCGCGGCGGGCATTATCAACATGGAGGTTCTCGATCATCTTTCCATCCACCGTTACCACGCCAAGGCCCTGCGCAATTCCTGTTTCGAAAGCCTCAATCACTCGTCGCGAGTACTCGATCTCTTCTTCGCTCGGAGCAAACGCTGCGTTCGCTGGCTCAACCTGCGTGGGGTGCACGAGCGTCTTGCCGTCAAAGCCCATCTGAGCAGCCTGCTCTGCCTCAATAGCAAACCCCTCAGGGTTGCGAACCTCGTTATACACCCCGTCCAGAATCACTTTGTCTGCGTAGCGAGCGGCATTGACGGCACGAGCTAGCCCCCAAAGTAGCGGCTGGCGCCCGGGAACCAAAGCGGCACGCAACTCCTTGGCCAGATCGTTGGTGCCCATAATCAGCACGGTAAGCCGCTCAGAACACCTGGCAATCTCGAGTGCGTTCTCGATTGCCGCTGGAGTTTCGAGCATCGCCCAGATGGTGGTGTGATCGGGTGCCCCCGCTGACTCCATCAGGGCTTCGACGGCAGCAACATCTGCTGCGCTATTGATCTTTGGAACCACGATTCCCGATGGTCCCGCAGCGGCAGCAGAGCGCATATCTGCCTCATGCCACTGCGTGTCGAGTGAGTTCACGCGAATCGTCAATTCACGCTGGCCATACTCTCCGCTCGCAACAGCGGCAGCCACCTTTTCTCTGGCAACAGCTTTCATATCGGGAGCAACTGAATCCTCGGTATCAAAGATGATCGCGTCGGTGGGAAGGGTCTTGGCCTTCTCTAGGGCTTTGTCATTCGCACCTGGCATGTACAGGACGCTTCGGCGTGGACGGTACTCACTCAAGGCAATTCTCGTTTCTTCAGATGGATTGAGGTAGGACTAGAAGCCGTAACTAGCTGCTAGTTCAGGGTCACGCTCGGACAGTTGACGGGCTAGCTCGACCACAACATGGCACTGCTTGACAGATGCATCGTCTTCCATCTTCCCATCCAACATGATGGCGCCGGTACCGTCACCCATCGCATCAATGACCGCTCGGGCGTGATCCACCTCGGATGGCTCTGGAGAGAACACCTTTTTAGCAATCGCAATCTGCACGGGATGTAGCGACCACGCGCCAACGCAACCAAGTAAGTAGGCGTTACGGAATTGATCCTCGCAGGCGAGTACATCTTTAATATCGCCAAAGGGGCCGTAATACGGCAGGATCCCATTCGCTGCGCAGGCATCCACCATGCGCGCAATCGTGTAGTGCCATAAGTCCTGCTGATAGGTCGTTCGGGGCCCTTCATCTGCACGCGGATCCTCTCGCACCAAGTATCCGGGGTGACCGCCTCCCACTCGCGTTGTTTTCATCCGGCGATTCGCAGCTAGGTCTGCCGGCCCGAGCGATAACCCTTGCATGCGCGGAGAGGCCGCACAGATTTCTTCAACATTGGCTACCCCGCGAGCTGTTTCTAGGATTGCATGAACCATGAGCGGCCGGGTCAGGCCAGCCTTAGCTTCAAGTTGGGCAAGGAGGCGGTCCACGTAGTGAATATCTTCGGGGCCTTCTACTTTGGGAATCATGATGACGTCGAGCTTGTCGCCCACTTCGCCAACAAGTACCTCAAGGTCATCAAGTACCCAGGGAGAGTCCAAGCTGTTCACTCTGGTCCACAGCTGTGTGTCCCCCATCGGGACAGTTTTTGCCACCTGCACGAGTCCATCACGTGCGGCCTCTTTTGCGTCCATGGGGATGGCATCTTCTAGGTTTCCCAAAAGCACGTCGACTGTGGGCGCAATCTCTGGGAGTTTTGCCGTGACCTTCTCAAGGTGAGGCGGGAAGAAATGAATCATCCGCGAGGGACGAAATGGAATCTCTCGGAGTGGCTCGGGCGCACCAGCAGCGAGCGGCTTAAAGAAATCTTTGGCATTACGCATGAGCATCTCCTAGAAGGCGAACAGTAGGTTCGGCGAAGGGAACGGTCTGACGTTACGGAGCGATAGCTCCGCTGAGCAATTCGCTCAGCCCATAGTTTGCCAAGCTTCAGCTATCGAATCCGAGTCCGAGGGCATCAAGGGTTCGCAACCAGACTCCCCGACGGCCGTTACGGGCATCGGCTTTGGCTATTGCTCGACGCGTGTACTGGATTCCTGCGGTTCGGATGGGCTCCGGCGGGAACGGCAACAACTTCTTGCCAACCAGATCCAGCTTGAGCAGTTCCGAATCTGGGTGAAACAGCAGATCCAGACACACGCGGGCGCCAAACCGGGTGGCACCAACCCCGAGACCTGTATAGCCAACTGCGTAGGCCACCCGACCATCGAGTGCAGTACCAAAGCCAACCGAGAATCGCGTTGAGGTGTCGATCACTCCCCCCCACCGATGCGTGAACTGAACGCCTTCGAGTTGAGGAAAGGTCCGAAAAAAATGTTCAGCCAAACGCTGATGCGACTCGGGGCGCTGATCGAGTTTCGGGTCAAGCTTGCCCCAGTTATGAAACACAGCGTCATATCCTCCCCACACAATTCGGTTGTCTTGGGTGAGTCGGTAATAGTGGAATTGATTCGAGGAATCAGCAACACCTTGGCGATCCCTCCAGCCAATGGAGTCCATCTGTTCACCGCTCAGCGGTTCCGTGGCGAGCACATAGTCATAGACCGGGATCACGCGCCGATTGATTGCTTTGACTGGGCTAGCGAAGGCGCCCGTGCCGAGAAGCACTGCGTTCGTTCGGATCTCTGAACTGGGTGCAGCGGCAGTCTGAGCCATCACCGAGACACCTGCTCCGCTGCGTTTCAGACTCAACATCTTGGTGTTTTCGTAGATCCGCACGCCCAGTTTGCGACAGGTGACTGCTAAACCCCAGGCCAAGCGAGCCGGGTCGACGAGCCCTTCCCCGGAGCGAACTTGAGCCCCTGCTAAATAGGTTGGCGAATTGAGTTCTGCTCGAGTTTGTTGGCGGTCGAGCAGTTCAGCCTGCTCCCCGTGGGCCCTCAGCAGGTCTACAAAATCCGAGATCGCATCAACCTGCCATGGCGCATCGGCCACAATCAGATTTCCGGTCATCTCAAGACGAGCGTCAATCTGGTGTGTCTGCAGACTGGTTACCAATCCATCCAGATTCTCTTGACCCAGATTCACCAACTGATCGATCTGCTCTGGAAATCTGACAACTCCGTTTGCCAAGCCATGCGTCAGGGTGGCCGACAAAAACCCGCCGTTTCTGCTTGAGGCCTGCTCGCCGATTCGGCCAGAGTCAATCACCACGACCTCAAGCGAAGGGTTTTCTTCTTTGGCCTGCAGCGCTGCCCACAGCCCCGTAAACCCAGCCCCGACTACCACAAGATCAGCCTGATCGGAGCCCAAGAATTCCTCTGTTAGCTCCGGACGATCGGCATTGTCGAGCCACAGGACCGAGCCATGAGACTGCTTGAGTGCGTTGTGGGCAAGTGCCTTCGTGGAGTCCATGAGTCACCACAGCCTAAACTGTGGCAATGCGTGCTGTGATGTGTCGAGAATTAGGGGAGCCCGAGTTGCTGCTTCTTGAGCAACTCGACACAGAACCTTGCCCCCCCGATCGCGTTCGCGTTCATATCTGGGCCAGCGGACTGAACTACGTGGATGCGCTCTTCGTCCAGGGCAAGTATCAGATTCGTCCGCAGTTGCCCTTTATTCCAGGATCCGAGATTGCAGGCGAAATTACTGAACTCGGTGAGCAGGTGCAGGGTTTCACCGTAGGTAACCGAGTGTTTGCTTCAATCGGCATTGGCGGATTTGCTGACGAGGTAGTCCTCAGCCCTTCCCAGATCATTCCCATCCCAGATCGGCTGAGTTTTGCTCAGGCCGCAACCATGACGCAGAGCTACGCAACAGCTTGGTACTCACTCACGCAGCGAACGCAGTTACTGCCCGAGGAGTGGGTGGTAGTGCTCGGCGCCGGTGGCGGTGTGGGGCTAGCGATGATCGACGTTGCTCGAGCACATGGCGCCAAAGTCATAGC
This sequence comes from Actinomycetes bacterium, assembly GCA_037141255.1. GTDB lineage: Bacteria > Actinomycetota > Acidimicrobiia > Acidimicrobiales > Microtrichaceae > IMCC26207. The sequence goes on from JBAXCX010000082.1 coordinate 10,885, forward strand.
CGTTGCTTCAACAAGTGAAAAGCTGCAACTGTGCATTGAGCGCGGGGCGCACGGGGTCATCGACTCATCTACCGAAGACGTCAAGACGCGAATACGCGAATTGACCGAAGGCGGAGCAGACATTGTGATCGACCCCGTAGGCGGTTCGCTTGCAGAGTTAGCGTTGCGAGCGCTACGCGAGAACGGCCGCTACTTAGTGATCGGGTTTGCCTCGGGTGTCATTCCAGACCTGCCCGCCAATCAGATTCTGCTTCGCAACCGTCACGTGATCGGGGTTGACTGGGGCGCATGGGCCATGACCAATCCGGGCGAGAACGCAACGCTGCTCGGCGAGGTCATCGCAGCAGTAGAAGATGGATCGATTACCCCAATCGAGCCGCATTTGTATCCCTTAGCCGAAGCGTCAACGGCGTTACGGGATTTGCTTGATCGGCGACTTGTCGGCAAAGCCTGCTTGAGCAGCTGACCAAGAACTGCCAATCAGGCCTTCGGAGCTACGGGGTGGCCGGCTGAGAACCGAGTGAAATGACGAGCGTGCCGAACTGATCAATTGGCACCTCTCCAGATGCACGCTGGGTGACTTTGCCGGCAGAATCCATCATGACGAAATAGGGGAACCCTGGCAGTCCGTAAGCCTGCGCAGCAGAACCCGACGGATTATCGAGCATCACCTTGGGGCTAAACCCCACCTTGATCATCCACTTCGATGGCGGGTAGTTCGCCTGATCTGCCTTCACTGAGGTGCTCACCGCATAGAAGTCGACGTTCTTTGGCTTGTTGCCCTCGTCAATCCACTTCTGAATCAGCGGAACCTCGGCTTGGCAATGTGGGCACCAATGTGCAACAAACATCACTACTTTGGCCCGGCCATCAGCGGGGTCGATCTTGACGGGAGTTCCATCGAAACTAAACCCTTCGAGCACGGGCGGGGTCTGGCCGACGGCAGGATCTTCTGCCGGTGGAGCAACCATTGACGTGGTCTTTGGGTATTCGGGCAGCGGCTGACCGATCACGGTCACCGAGGCTTGCTCCTGCTGTGCGTTCTGTGCAGCTTCGGCGCCGGTGTCTTTAGAGATTGCTTCGGTATCGGAGTTGTTCTCGCTGCGAGTGACAAAGAACGCAATCACGCCGAGCAGAAGAACCACCGCAACCGTTGCCCCAATAATCATCAGCCCAGTTTTTGGTCGGTGACCAGTGGTTCGGTTGGACAGATTTGCGTAGGGGTCAGCGCCCTCGTGTTTCGGTTCGTTCATGAGTCCTCATTCTGGCTTTTGGGTGTCTGGCTAGCAAGCACTGCTTCGCTCTTGGTAGGCAACTGTTCAGTGCGGGCAAGCATGACCAGCACAGCAATCAGGGAAAATCCAATTCCAGCCATGGCAGGAATCGACAGAAAGTGAAATTTCCAGACCCACACTGTGGAACACGGGATGTCTCCGGTGCAGGAAAAGGTGACCGTGGCCGGGAAGCGCTCAACGAGATAGTGGTAGATCGATATTCCCAGACCGATCAGTACGAGTGGCACCGAATACCACTTCACCAACACATCACGACGGAGCGCCGCGATTCCCAGAATCAACACCTGTGGGTACATGGCGATCCGCTGAAACCAACACAGCTCACAGGGAGGAAACTTGGCAACTTCGGACAGGTAGAGACTGCCCAACATGGACGTGAGTGCCACAGCAAATGCAAGCGGAAGCGCCACCTGGCCTACCCCGGCGCGCAGAGGGGCTAGCGAGTCAGGCAGTGCCAATCGCATACCCGGGGTTCGTGCGCCGTGAATCAAAGCGATAACAAAAAACACCAAACACACCAGAAGGAATCCGATGCCGAGGACTGCCAGCATCGCGAAAAAGAGTGTGATGGTATCTACGTCCATAGCGTGAATGACTGTACCGGTGCCGGCGGTCGCCGCAATAACTCATCGGGCATTGCCTGAGCAGTTTCTTGGCAAGCCCAGTATCAACTACATTCCCGATATGTCTATTTACCAAACTGACCTTGCCGCACTTGATGGAACTCCAGGCGTTCTTGCCGACCTTGACGGAAAGGTCACCTTGGTCGTCAATGTGGCCTCCAACTGTGGCCTTACCCCGCAGTACACACAGCTCGAGGAACTGCAAGGAACCTACGGCGACCAAGGGTTTAGCGTGTTGGGGGTTCCGTGCAATCAGTTCATGGAACAAGAACCAGGCTCGGCTGAAGAGATCCAAACCTTCTGCTCCGAGACCTATGGTGTGAGTTTTCCCTTGTCCGAGAAAATCGAAGTGAACGGCGATGGCCGTCACCCGCTCTACGAAGAACTCACAGTTGTGGCCGATTCGGAAGGCCGCGACGGAGATATCCAGTGGAACTTCGAAAAATTCCTGGTTGCTGCCGATGGTCAAGTCATCGCAAGATTTGCACCTCAGGTAGTTCCTGACGACCCGGCAATCGTTGCAGCAATCACCTCAGCGCTGAACTAACCAAAGCTTCAGACCCAACCGTGTTGCGGCTCGCAGCCTGTTG
>JBAXCX010000083.1:0-13251 GCA_037141255.1 Actinomycetes bacterium
AAGCCAGGAATAGCGATATGAACACCAATGGTGGACAAGCCCTGATTAAGTCCCTCGAACTTGAAGGAGTTGAGGTCATCTTCGGCCTACCCGGGGGAGCAATCCTTCCGGTGTATGACCCAATCCTTGATAGCCCGATCCGCCATGTTCTGGTTCGTCATGAACAAGGTGCCGGGCATATGGCCGAAGGGTTTGCGCATGCCACCGGCCGGCCTGGCGTTGCCATGGTGACCTCTGGTCCCGGTGCGACCAATATCGTTACCCCCCTTGCTGATGCTTATATGGATTCGATTCCCATGGTGGTCATTACGGGTCAGGTCCCACTTGCTTCGATCGGTACCGACGCCTTCCAAGAATGCGACACCCTCGGAATTACTCGCGGCGTAACCAAACACAATGAATTGGTGACCCGAGCCGAAGATATTCCGATGGCTATTCGTCAGGCCTTTCATATTGCCACTACGGGTCGACCAGGCCCCGTGTTGGTGGATATCCCCAAAGACATCGTCGACCCTAGGAATCCAGCCTCAGCGATGAACTGGAATTGGCCAACAGATGCCGATGTCACATCGAGCATGCCCGGCTATAAGCCAACCACCAAGGGTCACCCGAAAAAGATTAAAGAGGCTGCGGTTCTGATTGCTACGGCTCGCCAGCCCATTATCTATGCGGGTGGTGGCATCTTGAAGGCTCGGGCTGCAGAGGCCCTGCGTGAGCTTGCAGAGCTAACCGGCATTCCCGTTGTGACCACCTTGATGGCTCGCGGGGCATTTCCAGACGATCATGAACTCTGTTTGGGCATGCCAGGAATGCATGGCAATTACACGGCAGTGACCTCGATTCAAAAGTCAGATCTGTTGATCGCTCTTGGGAGTCGCTTCGATGATCGCGTGACCGGCAAAGTCGACAGCTTTGCGCCAGACGCAAGAATCATTCACGTCGATATTGACCCTGCCGAACTTGGCAAAGTGCGCAGGGCTGATGTCCCAATTGTCGGCGATTGCCGCCTCGTGATTGAAGAGATCATCAAGGCGCTCAACGCCCTAGGGGGCGCGGAGAGTCGCATGGATATCACCCCATGGCGCCAACAAGTGTCGGCCTGGCAGGAGTTGTACCCGCTTGTCTATGAGCAGTCCATAGATGGAGACTTGCTCAAGCCTCAGTATGTGCTTGAACAACTCCGAGACCGCTCACCGGCAGACACGATTGTCGCATCGGGCGTGGGTCAGCATCAGATGTGGACGAGTCAGTACTGGAAGTTCAACTATCCCTATACCTGGGTGAACTCTGGCGGCTTGGGCACTATGGGATTCTCTATCCCTGCAGCGATTGGAGCCAAAGTCGGCCGCCCTGATCGCACCGTCTGGGCAGTCGATGGTGACGGTTGTTTCCAAATGACTGCTCAAGAACTCGTGACTGCTGCAACGGAACGGATTCCAGTCAAGATTGCGCTGCTCAATAACGCGTACCTTGGCATGGTTCGGCAGTGGCAAGAAATGTTCTACGGGGAGCGCTACTCCGAGGTGTACTTGTCCCCGGATTTGCCGGACTACGTCAAGTGGGCCGAGGCCATGGGTTGTGTTGCATTGCGTGTCGAGTCGCCAGATGAGGTCGGCCCGGCAATCGATAAGGCCAATGAGATTAATGATCGTCCAGTCGTGCTGGAGTTCCGAACGGATTCCTCAGAGAAGGTGTTTCCGATGGTCTCGCCCGGAACTTCGAATGATCAGATTGATGTTGGCCCCCTGCAGAACGGACTCGGTAGATGACGCTGCAATCAATGAATAGCAGGAGGGCAGGTTCGGTGCCGCCGAAGTACCACGTGTTATCTGTGCTCGTCGAGAATCGAGCTGGAGTCTTGGCCCGGGTGTCTGCACTGTTTGCCCGTCGCGGTTACAACATCTATTCCCTAGCTGTTGCCCCAACTGATGATGAGCGATTTAGTCGCATCACAGTGGTGGTTGATGTTGAGCAGGCTCCGTTGGAGCAAGTAGTGAAACAGCTGAACAAGCTGATCCACGTCATCAAAATTTCTGAGCTCGACCCGCGTGATTCAGTGGAGCGAGAACTCATGCTGGTCACGGTCAAGGCACCGGCTGAGGTGCGGGGTCAGATCATTGAACTCGTCGAGCTGTTCGAGGGTCGAATCATCGATGTTGGGCGAGACGAACTAGCGCTTTCGCTTGATGAGCACCCGGAGAGACTTGATGATCTCGAGGAACTTCTGCGGCCATTTGGAATCATTGATTTGCAGCGAACTGGCCGCGTAGCGCTACCCAAATTAGAACGAAGCTAGTTTCGCTTCTACTGTGTAGTTCCCGAGTGCCGTTCACTTAGTTGATTGTTCTCTACAAAATAGGAAGGGCTGAAGAAGCTCATGGCAAACGTCTATTACGAAAAAGATGCTGATTCCTCGATTATCGCTGGCCGCAAGGTGGCAGTGCTTGGCTATGGATCGCAAGGTCATGCTCACGCTTTGAATCTGAAAGAGTCGGGTGTGGACGTGCGCGTTGGTCTGCGAGAGGGCAGTTCTTCTCGGGCCAAAGCCGAAGAGGCAGGACTACGCGTTCTTGACGTTGCAAGCGCAACTGCAGAGGCTGACCTGATCATGATGCTGCTGCCCGATACCGAAATCGGACCTATCTATAACTCAGAAGTTGCCCCAAATCTGAGTGCAGGCGACGCCTTGTTCTTTGCCCACGGTTTTAACGTGCGCTTTGGATATGTGAAAGCACCCGAGGGTGTTGACGTTGCCATGGTGGCACCAAAGGGCCCTGGTCACTTGGTGCGACGCACCTATACCGAAGGCGGCGGCGTGCCCTGCTTGATTGCGGTTGCGCAGGATGCCAGCGGGTCTGCCAAGGCTTTGGCTTTGTCCTATGCAGATGCCATTGGTGGCTCTCGGGCAGGCGTGCTCGACACCACCTTCGAAGAAGAGACCGAGACTGACTTGTTCGGCGAGCAAGTCGTCCTGTGTGGCGGATTGACTGCTCTGGTTCAGGCCGGGTTCGAGACCCTTGTCGAGGCCGGATACCAGCCAGAGTCGGCTTACTTTGAATGCTTGCATGAGCTCAAGCTGATTGTTGACCTGATGTACGAACAAGGAATCGCTGGCATGCGCTATTCCATCTCGACCACAGCCGAGTACGGCGACCTAACTCGCGGTCCTCGGGTCATCAACGCAGCAGTCAAAGCCGAGATGAAAAAGATCCTCGGCGAGATCCAGTCCGGTGAGTTCGCAACCGAGTTCGTAGGCGAAGTTGCAGCGGGCGGGGCTAACTTCACGGCGCTTCGAGAGGCCGGCAAGGCTCATCAGATTGAGACAGTCGGTGCAGAACTTCGCGGCATGATGCCTTGGATCTCTGCTGGTAAGGCCAAGGTCGAGGACATCTCCGGAGGAGACTGACAGGGTGCACGTTTCTGCACCCGCATCCTCGGCCAATCTTGGGCCTGGCTTCGATTGCCTTGCTCTTGCATTAGACCTGCCATTTGAATTAGCAGATAGCCCTGCGCATCACGCTGGTGATGGGCAGGGCTGGCATGTTGTTGAACCCACGCACCCAGCAGCTGTTGCATACGCTGCTGCCGGTGGAGACACCGATGCGCAACTCTGGTGGCGAAGTCCGATTCCGCCCGGGCGCGGACTGGGATTCTCTGGCGCTGCTCGTGTTGCAGGTGCGTACCTTGCGCTGATCTCCGCGGGTGTAGATACAGCACAGATTCAGCAGCTGACCTTTTCTGTTGCAGCCGAACTCGAAGGACATCCGGATAATGCCGCTGCATCAACCTGGGGTGGGCTCACGGTAACTGCAGGGGAGCAGGCCCTTTCGCTCAACATGCCGGATGAACTTGTGGTGTTGGTCTGGTGGCCAGAGAAGTCAACATCTACCAACACTTCCCGTGGAGTGCTTGCACCCACAGTCACCAGAGAGTCGGCGGCTTTTTCCCTAGCGCGATCATCGCTCTGGGTTGCAGCAGTAGCCACCGGGGACCTGTCGAAATTGCGAACCGCGTGTGAGGACCAGATTCATCAATCACAGCGCCTAGCTACTCGGCCTGACTCCGCCGAGGTGTTGCAGAAACTTCTTCAGAAGGAGGAGGTACTTGCTGCGTGGTTATCCGGCTCAGGGCCGACCGTTGCAGCTTTGTTACGTGCCAGTGACACAGTCCACTCCATCGCAGCACAGTTCGCGGGGTCGGGACGCACGCGGGTGCTCAACATGAGCGCTTCGGGCGTGCAGCACCGCTGAGCCGATCCGAATACCCGACTAAAATGGTCGGGAATTGAATTACGGTGAAGCCTGGCCTAGGGTGAGCGCTCGTTAGGGCCAATCTACGAGGAGCAAAGATGAGCGAGCAGTGGGGTTTTGATACCCGACAGATTCATGCAGGTGCCGAACCAGACCCAGCAACTGGGTCGCGAGCCACTCCAATCTATCAAACAACTGCCTATCAGTTCAGAGATAGCGAGCACGCCGCCAACCTGTTTGCCTTGGGAGAGATTGGCAATATCTATACCCGAATCATGAATCCCACCCAGGGAGTTCTTGAGGCTCGGATTGCAAGCCTTGAAGGTGCAACGACTACTGCTGTTGGCCTTCCGGGTGCGCTTGTTGTGAGTTCAGGAATGGCTGCAGAGACGCTCGCCATCTTGAACTTGGCAGAAGCAGGCAGCCATATCGTTGCATCAGCCTCGCTCTATGGCGGAACCTACAACCTGTTTCACTACACGCTCCCCAAGATTGGGATTCAGGTCAGCTTCGTTGAAGACCCCGACAATCTTGAAGAGTGGGCCGCCAAGGTGCAACCCAACACCAAGGCCTTCTACGGCGAAAGTATCGGCAACCCTCGCAATGACATCTTTGACATTGCAGGCGTGGCTGGAGTGGCCCATGCAAATGGTGTGCCGCTCATCATCGACAACACGATCGCTACCCCGTACCTGCTCAACCCGCTCGCTCACGGAGCAGACATCGTGGTGCACTCGGCAACCAAGTTCATTGGTGGCCACGGAACTTCAATCGTCGGAGCAATTGTCGACGGCGGCAGCTTTGACTTCTCTGCGAACGACAAGTTCCCTCAGTTCACTGAACCCGACCCGAGCTACCACGGGTTGGCCTTCTGGCCAGCGCTCGGTGCTGGCTCGTACATCATCAAGGCGCGAGTGCAGTTGCTGCGCGATATCGGAGCAGCCGTCTCGCCATTCAACGCGTTCCTGACCATTCAGGGAGTCGAGACTCTGTCGCTGCGTATGGATCGCCACATAGCTAACGCACAGAAGGTGGCCGAGTACCTCGAAGGGCACGCTCAGGTTGAGTCCGTTGCCTATGCGGGTCTGCCCTCAAGCCCGTGGCACGAGCGTGCAAAGACCTATCTGCCAAAGGGTCCAGGTTCAGTGCCGGCCTTTGTTATCTCAGGCGGTCGTGAGGCCGGAATCAAGTTTGTTGAGGCACTCGAGCTGCATAGCCACTTAGCCAATATTGGCGATGTGCGCTCGCTCGTGATTCACCCAGCTTCGACTACCCATAGCCAGCTGACCGAAGACGAGCAGCTCTACTCGGGCGTTGAACCAGGAATGATTCGGCTCTCCGTTGGTCTCGAGTCCATCGAAGATATTTTGGCTGACTTGGACAAGGGCTTCGCCGCAGCGAAATAGTAGGTAGGTGACTGACCTTCCGTATCCAGCCGAAACACCACGCAAGCGAGAGGACCTGCCCGATAAAGGGGCAGGTTCTCCCGCGCCATGGGGTCTTCGCTCTGCCGCAAGGCTGCTGGACCTGCTAGTTATCTTTGAGATCTGGAACTTGCTGATCTTCGTGCTCGGGATACAGCGTGGAGCTAACAGTCAGATGCCGGTTGATCTCTGGGCCAGGCTGCTCTTTCCGGTGATGTTCATTGTCTACGAGGCAGTGACCGTCGCCAAGTTTGGACAAACCCTTGGCAAGTTCATCTGCCGGGTCAAGGTGGTGCAGTGGTCTGATGGAGCTTTACCGAGCCCTCGTGAAGCAGCTGTTCGGGCGCTCGTGCCGGGGGTGTTCTTGTTGATTGCCTGTATCGGTGGACCGTTCTTCTATGCGGCGGCTATTGGAGTGGTGATCTATCTCACCTCGATAGCAGACACCTTGTATCGGGGGATCCACGAGAAGACCTCGAACACCATCGAACTGTTTGCTCCGGGTGGGCTGTCCCGCAGGAAGTAGCCCAGCCAAAAAGTAGGACCGCCAAAACCCAAACCTGCCCGCCTCGGACGAGGCGGGCACGTTCAGTAGGGGACTTGTTGAGGTAGCGAGTTGCTGCTCTGAGTGCAGGTGCTACCTGCCGGCGGCAACCTGTTCTTGCTGAGCCTTCGGAAGGCTCTCGATGACGATGTCATCCAGCGAGAACGAAGCATCTCCGGGGTATGCAGTAACACCCATCTCTGGGTAATCCAAGCCTATGAGTTCGTCCTCGACCGAGGAACGAATACCGCCCTTAGTGAGAGCGTTTTGGATCTTGAAGAATGCATAGGCAAGACCGAGCATGACGGTCCAGATGACCAGCACACCTACCGCTTGAGCAACCAGCTGCTTGCCGCCCAAGCTGACGTCATAGAACAAGCCCGTGACTCCCTTATCTGCAGTCAAGTCGCTGTCGGTCAGGTTCCAAGATGCGCCGTATTCGCCAGTTGCGAACAGGCCGACGGCAAGCACGCCGAAGGAGCCGGCGATTCCGTGGACTGCAATTGCACCGACTGGATCGTCGATTCCACGGCGCTCGATGAAGAACACGGCTTCGACCACCAAGATTCCGGCAATGATGCCAATGAGGGCTGCAGCCCACGGATCAACGAATGCGCAAGGTGCAGTGATTGCCACCAAGCCGGCGAGCATGCCGTTTGCAATCATGCCGGGGTCAGGCTTACCAGTGCGTTTCATGATGTAGAACATCGAGGCCACGAGGCCAAAGGCTGCTGCGATACCGGTGTTGACTGCTGCAACCGTAAAGCGCACATCGGTTGCTGCAAATGTTGATGCAGCATTGAAGCCGAACCAGCCGAACAACAGAATGAACACACCCAACATAGCCATCGGGATGTTGTGGCCCGGCAGCGCACGCGCTTTGCCGTCTTTGCCGTACTTGCCAATGCGTGGGCCAAGCACAAGGGCGCCAGCTAGTGCAGCGGCACCGCCGGTTGCGTGAACGACTCCAGATCCGGCGAAGTCCACGTAGCCAAATCCTAGGTCCAAGCTGTTGCCTAGCTGTGAGAGCCAGCCACCGCCCCAGGTCCATGCACCAAAGAGTGGGTAGTAAATAGCTCCGCAAAACAGGCCCCAGCCAATGAAGCTCTTGAATTTCCAGCGCTCTGCCATTGAACCCGTTGGAATGGTTGCAGTGGTATCCATGAACGCCACCATGTACAAGAAGAACGCAGCTACTGCTGGCAGTGCGGCGTCAGGGATATTCGTGAGGGCAAAGGCATCCCATGACCACCAGGCAAAGGTCCAACTGCCACTCCCAACGAGTGGACCGCCGAGGGCGGTGTCTAGGCCGAAGTAGCCGGGGTAGCTATAGCCGCCAAACATCAGTGGAAAGCCGATGAAGAAGAATCCAACGAAACCCAATCCGAAGATTCCCAAGTTGGTCGTTACAACGTGAGCTGCGTGCTTGGCTCTACAGAATCCGGTTTCGACCATTGCGAAACCAGCCTGCATAAAGATCACGAGCGCTGCACCAATGATGATCCAGAGAAGGTTGAGGCCGAAGCCATCTACGCCGCTTGGCACGGCAGCAGCTGGATCAAACACTGGGGCATCTTGCGCAAAGGCAGTCCCCGGTATCAGAAGAGCTCCAAACACAACTAGCACACCAAGTCCGAACTTGGCCCATCGGTTCTTGATCACGCTGTGGTTCCTCCTATCTCACGTGTCACTCCGAAGAGAACACGTCACCGCCCGAGTCTCGGACAGGTCCTTGATGGCATCAGCTCTGTGCCTCAGAATGAGAGAAACCTAAAGACATGTTGTTTCGGCGCTGTTTCGGGCTACCGAAGCGAGTGTGAACGAACAAAATCGCTCAACCGATGGTTTGCTCAGTCGTCGATGCGGACTTGCGGCGACCCGTTGGTCACCGTCAGCGTCGCAGGCATGCCGACTATGTTCTCAAAGAGTCCGATTGAGGAATCAGTCGCTACTTCCAACACCAGACCTTTGTGCTCGCCCGCAACGATCGTGAGCTCTACCAGAGTCTGAAGCTGCCCCGCATCATCAGATTCTTCGGTGAGGTCAATCACAAAAGCGTCGTAGCTTCCATCGGGCAACAGTGCGCTCATCTGTCCAATCTAGGCCCCCCAGCAGATCTGGTGGAACTCCCCTAGACGGCAGTGAGACTCACATTGTTTCCGAGAAACTGACGTGGCCCTCGCCACGCAAAACATTTTTGAGCAGCTTGCCCGAGGCATTGCGCGGCAACTTTCCGTCCCAGCGTTCGATGTAGGTCGGAACCTTGAAGCTTGCAAGCACCTCGGCAACCCACTGGCGAATTTCATCGTCAGTGACTTCTTTGCCCTCAACCATTTCGAGCACCGCTTTGACCTCTTCGCCCAGAGTCTCATGGGGGAGGCCAATGATTGCTGCGTCAGCGATGGCTTCATGCTCGAGTAGTCGGTTCTCAATCTCTACGCAATAGATGTTTTCTCCGCCGCGAATAATCATGTCCTTGGCCCGGTCAGTAATAAACAGGTACCCCTCGGAATCAAGATGCCCTACATCTCCAGTGTGTAGCCAGCCGTCAATCACTGTTGTTGCAGTTGCCTCGGGCTTGTTCCAGTACCCCGGCATAATGATCGGCCCGCGCAGCAGTACCTCACCTGTCTGAAACGGTTCCAGGTGATCACCGCCAGACCCAAGAATTGCGATGTCTACTGTTGGCATCGGCAGCCCAACCGAATCGGGCTTTAGGAATGCGTCAGCCCCAGACAATGTGGTCGCTGCCGATGAGGACTCAGTGAGGCCATATGCGTTGGTGGTGGTGCGAACCCCTGGAAAGGTCTCTCTGATCCTGCGGAGCAGTTCATCTGCAGATGGCGAGCCGCCAAAGCTCACGTTGGTCACCGATGAAGTATCAAAATCATGACGGGATGGGTACTCACAGACCCGCCACACCATGGTGGGAACACCCGACCACATCGTGATCTTCTCGTCCTCGATCAGAGTGAGCGCCTTGCTCGGCTCAAACTTGCCCTCGAGCATCACGAGCTTTACCCCGGCGAGCATTCCAACCACCATGGTCGAGTGACAGCCGGCCACGTGAAACAGCGGTGCAGTAAAGAGCGCAGTCATCTGCGGGGGAGCGGCAGGTGCGTCCGGCGCTTGATCCGAGGTGCTGCCTACAGGTCGGCGCGATAAGTGCATGGCCGAGGCGGTGGATACGCAGGCAGTGTTCTGCAAGTTCGCAATCATGCTGCGGTGAGAACTGATTGCACCCTTCGGTTTTCCCGTGGTACCCGAGGTATAGAAAATGACTGCCGGGTCTGATTCTTCTATGGGCACTGTCGGGAAGGTCTCACTGGGATGCGCTACGAGTTCAGAGAAGCTGTGGATCTCTGGCCCGGATGCCGAAGCCAACTCGAACTCCTCGGGCAGAGCATCAATCAAATAGACGTGTTCAAGGGTCGGGAGTAGATGCACTTGATCGGCGATGCGCTCAAATCGCTTTCGGTCAACAACGAGAACCTTCGACCCAGAATCCTCAAGGCCGTACATGAGTTCCTCGGTAGTCCACCAGCCATTCAGGCCAACTAGCACAGCCCCCAGATTTACGGTTCCCCAAAACGCCATGCACCACTCGGGCGAGTTCTGCGCCAGCACGGCAACGCGATCACCATGGTGAACACCAGCCTGTTCGGTGAGCACCTGACTCAGCGAGTTTGCCTGAGCGAGAAACTGTAAAAACGTAATTCGCCGATCTCCGAAGACTAAGAACTCTTTGTCTTCGTGCAGGGCAGCAAAGGCAGCGACCTCGCGCAGGCTGCTGAAGCGATCCTTGTACGTCTTCATCTCGATGCCATCGACTGTGGCACGGACAACTTCGAACTGCCCGCCGGGCCCAGTTAACTGATCGCGAATTTCGCAGAGTGAATCGGAGGATTCCTGGTACGTCTCGGCGGAATTCATGCTCATCCCAGCTGTTCAATCACGTAGTCCACACACACCGTGAGTGCAGCCACATCAGATGGGTCGATAGCGGGGAACATGGCTACTCGTAGTTGGTTCCGGCCCAGCTTGCGATACGGCTCTACGTCGATGAGTCCATTGTCTCTCAGAACTGCGGCCACAACAGCGGCGTCAATTGTTTCGTCAAAATCAATGGTGGCAACCACGTGGGAACGCTTGGCAGGGTCAGCTACAAACGGAGTCGCATGCGCATGTGCGTCAGCCCAGTCGTAGATGTGAGCTGCTGACTGATCACAGCGCGAGGCTGCAAACTCCAAGCCGCCATTCTCATTCACCCAGCGAACTTGCTCGGTTGCTAAAAACAGGGTGGCAAGCGCCGGAGTGTTGTAAGTCTGATCCTTGCGAGAGTTTTCTAAGGCAATACCAAGGTCAAAGAACGCAGGCACCCAACGATCACTCGCTGCAATACGTTCGATACGCTCGATTGCCTTGGGGGAGCAGGCCGCAAGCCAGAGTCCGCCATCAGATGCCAAACATTTCTGAGGTGCGAAGTAGTACACATCGACTTGATTTGGGTCGAAGCGCAAACCGCCCGCAGCTGAGGTGGCATCAGCGAGAACAAGTGAGTCTGCATCTGCCCCTTCTGGCCGAAGCAGTTCCATTGCAACACCGGTCGAGGTCTCGTTCTGAGTGAGGCAATACGAGTCGATTCCTTCTGCGGCAACAGCGAGGGGGTGATCCCCGGGTTCTGCTGAGATGATCTGCGGCTCACCTAAGTGAGGTGCTGCGGCGGCAGCCTTGCCGAACTTTGAGGAGAACTCACCAAAGTGCAGATGCTGGCTTCGGTCCTGGATCAAGCCGAAAGTCGCAGCGTCCCAGAACGCTGTGGTTCCGCCGTTGCCGAGCAGAACCTCGTAGCCATCGGGCAAAGCAAACATCTCGGCTAGGCCGTTTCGAAGTTCGCTCACCTTGAACCGAACTGCAGCCTGTCGGTGACTCGTGCCCAGAAAATGCCCGGCTGAGCCGGCAAGCATCTCTACTGCGTCGGGCCTGACCCGAGACGGGCCGCAGCCAAACCGGCCGTCATGTGGGAGGAACTCATCGGGGATGGGGATATCAGGGGTGCTCACAGTCCTAGAGTCTCGCGGGCTGAGCGGGATTGGGCGAACTCGTTTCTCTCGGCTGGGTTAACTCGTTTCGGCAAAGCAGCTCAACCCGGTATCTTCAGGACCATGAATACTCCCTCTCGAATCGCTCAACGCGTTGCTGCAATCACCCCTTCGGCCACCATGGCAGTGGATGGCAAAGCCAAGGCGCTCAAAGCGGCAGGCGAATCCGTCATCGGTTTCGGTGCTGGCGAGCCAGACTTTGCTACCCCTGACTACATTGTCCAAGCGGCTGCCGCAGCCTGTCATGATCCAAAGAATCACCGCTATACCCCTGCGGCTGGTCTGCCAGAGTTGCGTGCAGCTATTGCGGCAAAAACCCTGCGGGATTCTGGCGTGCAGATCGCTCCTGAACAGGTGGTCGTCACCAACGGAGGCAAGCAAGCGGTGTACTCGGCCTTCACCGTGCTACTCGATGCGGGTGATGAGGTCCTTCTTCCCGCACCGTATTGGACCACCTATCCCGAGCCTATTGAGTTGGCAGGTGGCGTTCCGGTAATCCTGCAAACTGATGAGTCCACTGGGTTTCGAGTAACTGTTGAGCAACTTGAGGCTGCGCGAACACCAAAGACCAAGTTGTTAGTGTTCGTCTCACCATCCAACCCGACTGGCGCGGTCTACCCGGCCGAGCAAATCACCGAAATCGGTGAGTGGGCACTCAAACACGGAATCATCGTGGTAACTGATGAGATCTATGAGCACTTGGTGTACGGAGACGCAGTGCATCACAGCATCCAGGCTCTGGTGCCGGAGTTGGCTGATCAATGCGTGATTCTGAATGGCGTTGCCAAGACCTATGCCATGACAGGCTGGCGCGTCGGTTGGTTGATTGGTCCTGCGGACGTGGTCAAGGCCACGACTAACCTGCAGACACACTTGACCTCAAACGTGTGCAACGTTGCCCAGCGAGCGGCGCTTGCGGCAGTTGAGGGCGACCTAAGCGCCGTGGATCAGATGAGAGCAGTCTTTGATCGGCGTCGCCAGACCATGCACCGCATGCTGAACGAGATTCCAGGTGTTAGCTGTATTTCGCCCGAAGGTGCGTTTTACGCATACCCAAACCTGACAGGACTGTTGGGGATTGACCTTGGTGGTCGAACTGCTTCAACAACGGTGGAGTTAGCCGATCTTGTCCTCGAGGAGGTCAAGGTTGCGTTTGTCCCTGGCGAAGCTTTTGGTACGCCGGGCTACGGACGGTTCTCGTTTGCCCTCGGAGACGAAGACCTTGAAGAGGGAATTTCTCGAATCGCCGCTCTGGTCAACGGAGCAGTGTGAATTCAGGCAGTGTGAATACAGGCAGTGCGGATAACAGCAGTGTTGATTCAGAGAGTGGTTCGGTAGAAGCTCCCTTTGGGTCATGGTCTTCGCCCTTAACGGCGCTTGCGGTTGCTAGTGGGTCTCCGAGATTCGGCGAACTTGCCCACATCGGTTCCGATGTCATCTGGGCCGAGTCACGTCCGGGATATGACCGTAGCGGCGTCGTATTTTTGTCGCAGCCAGATACGGCGATGAATCAGGAACTGCTACCCGGGGCAAAGATCTCTGCACGTACTCACGTGAATGAGTACGGAGGTGGCGCGTTTTGGGTGCATGGAGACCCTCGCTCCGATGGCCGTATCTACTGGGTGGATGCAGCATCTGAAGGCCTGCTTTGGGCCGGGTCCGATGCCTACGCACGCGAGCTTTTGCTGTGGCCGCTAGTCAGTTCCGAAGGTGCTCCTTCGGTCCGCTACGCGTCTGGGGTTGTCACCCCTGACGGCAATTGGGTGATCTGCGAGCGCGAGTCTGCGCAAACAACTGTTGGGGCACCGAACCTAGCTGCGGCCGAAGTGTTAGGCGATGGAGTGTTAGCCGATGGAGCGGTAGGCGATCAGATACCAGCCGATGGAGCGGTTGCTAATGAACTAGTGGCGATACGAACGACACCTGCTCCG
>JBAXCX010000084.1:0-12988 GCA_037141255.1 Actinomycetes bacterium
TAACCTGAGCGCCGTGGGATTTTTGCCGTATTTGTTCGTGATGGCAGTCGCCGTTGTTGCGACCGCAATCTCGGTCCCTCCATTGCGAGTGCTCTCTCGAAAAATCGGTGCCATGGCTCAGCCAGGCGACCGCACTGTGCATGCTCAGCCAACTCCGATACTGGGAGGGACAGCGCTGTTTATTGGACTGCTCGTTGCGCTTGCAGTGGCTTGGCAGTTACCGGACTTCGGAGCAGTATTCGATGCACCAGGAAACGTTCTAGGTGTGATTGCAGCGGCAACGGTGATCTGGTTGACGGGGCTTATTGACGATCTGCGAGACGTCTCAGCCCCAGCCAAGGTGGCTGGCATGGTATTGGCGGGCTCGATACTCACTCTTGTGGGCCTCACGATCATCTACTTCAGAGTGCCGTTCTTGGGGTTCACGTTGCTACCACCCGACATGTCTGCGCTCATCACCGTTCTCTGGGTTGTTGGCATGGCGAATGCCGTCAACTTGATAGACGGGTTAGATGGACTCGCCGCAGGAATCGTCGCTATCGGGGCGGGGTCGTTCTTCTTGTACGGCTGGCGCTTGCTCTCTGTTGGGGTGATTGATCCCGGCAACCTCGGACCGCTCATTGCAATTATCACCGCTGGGGTCTGTCTAGGCTTTCTACCGTTCAACTTCAATCCAGCGAGCATCTTTATGGGCGATTCAGGTGCGCTTCTGCTCGGACTCCTCCTCGCCGCATCCACCATTGCAGTAGGTGGACAGTCTGACGATCCATTCTCCGGGCAATCCTGGTTTTTCTTTGCGCCGCTCGTGATCCCGCTCGTGATCCTAGGAGTGCCGCTATTTGATCTGATTTTCGCTGTGGTGAGGCGCGCTCGAAATCGAACGGGGGTCGCCACGGCTGACAAGCAGCATTTGCATCACCGGTTGATGGACCTTGGGCATGGCCAGCGTCGAACCGTGGTCATACTGTGGGGATGGACTGCAGTCTTGTCCTGCTTTGTGCTGATCCCTGCCCTCACCAGCCGCGGGAACGGCATCGTGCCCATTGGGTTGCTCGCCCTCGCACTCCTGTTGTTTACCCTGTTCGCACCAAGATTTGGTAAGTACATCGAACTCGGAGAGAACGCTGATCCAGAGCCAGAACAATCTGAGGATCACGAGGAAGTCTCCCTGCTCGGCTCGAATCCAGACGGACCCACCGCAAAGGGTTGACTTCTGCTGCTGGAATTACTCCTCAAGTCGAGCTAAGTCGCCGCAACGGTGTCAGTATCGGCTCCGGATCGAATAATTGACCCAGGTAGGTTTCCGGTTGGTGCACTGTCTCGCACAACTTCGACCCCGCTAACAAAAACATGGTTTACGCCAACCGACCCTGCGTACAGACGACTCGTGCCACCTGGCAAGTCGTCCACCATGCTGAGCAGCTCGGATTCAATCAGGTTCGGATCAAACAACACCAGGTCGGCATGGGCTCCCTCTATGAGCACACCCCGATCTCGCAGACCGAACAGTTGGGCTGGTACTTGTGTGAGTAGGTGCACTCCGTGTTCCAGCGTGGTCAGCTTTCGGCCACGAATACAATCAGCCAAGAATCGGGTGGGGTAATTCGCTCCTTGCATGCGGTCTAGGTGCGCGCCTGCGTCGGAGCCACCCAGCATGACCGAGGGATGATCCCAAGCTTGGCGACGCAACTCCCAGGATTCATCGTCGTTGTCGGTTGCACCAGGCCACAAGATTGTCTGCAACTCATCGGCGATGACGATGTCGAGTAGAGCGTCGAATGCACTCACTCCGCGCTCTGCCGCTATCTCTCCCACACGTCGACCCGAAAGCCCATCATTTTCTGCAGCGAATGTATCGCCGATGACGTAGGTGTCCCACCCGGTGAGTCGGCCAAACACCCCGGCATCAGGCGAGGCCGCGCGTGCCACCATGAAGGCGCGAGTCTCGGGGTCGTTGAGTTTTTCGATCCGCTCAGGAATCGGCAATCCAAGAATCGGGCCCCAATCAGGCATCATGTTGAGGGCGCAATATGTGGAGAAACTCATATTCATGCCAACGATCACGGGCATGGTGAGCGCCACGACCCTGGCTCCAGCGGTGGCGCAGGCATCCATCGCCGCGAGCTGATTTTGATACCGATCGGGGGCATGCGAATCAATGGTCAGCACGTTCCAGTTCAGCGGTCGATTTCCCGCTTTCGAGAACTTAATCATGAAGGAAACTTCATCCTCTGAAAAGCCGTCTAGGCATCCATCGGATGCAAACTCAAGGGTGGTTCCCTCATGTTCAGAAACTACCGAAGCCAGAGCAAGCAGTTCTTCTTCGCTTGCCCAACGAGAGGCAACCGGCAGCCCGTCGCCATCTGAGTGTGTTCGTGCCAACGTGGTGGAGAACCCCAGCCCGCCAGCCTGAATTGACTCGGCTAGGAGTCGGCGCATCTCCTCAAGCTGTTCAGCAGATGCTGGCCCTTGCACCGATTCAGGCCCCATTACTTTTCGGCGTAGAGCGCAGTGACCGACCAAGAATCCAGCGTTCATGCCGAGGTTCCCCTCTAGCCGAGCTAGATACTCGCCAAAGGTTTCCCAGTCCCAGGTGATTCCATTTTCCAAAGCTGCGAGGGGCATTCCTTCCACCTTGGACATCATCTGCCGTGTGTAGTCAGCATCCTCAGGTGACAGCGGTGCCAGGGTGAAGCCACAGTTCCCTCCGATCACCGTCGTCACGCCGTGCAGGTTCGATGGTGATCCGCTGGGATCCCAAAAGAGTTGAGCGTCGTAATGCGTGTGGGGGTCGATAAACCCAGGGGTCAACACAAGCCCGGTCGCATCAATGACCTGATCTTCGTTCTCGGCAGACAAGGTGAGTGCATCGCCAATCGCAACAATTCGACCGCTGCGAACAGCAACGTCGCCGGTACGAGCCGGGCTGCCGGTGCCGTCAACGATCGTTGCATTCTGAATGAGTAGGTCCATGATGTTTCCCTTGGGTCGAGTGGGGGAGCGGGCGGCCGTTTGTTCGTTGTAAGGATTCGAAGTGGTCGAAGGTGATGCCTAAACCGGATAACACTCTGCCAGAATTTGATGTGGCAGGACACTTACCGAGCAAGAGATGTTCTCGCTCGACCACAAGAGTTACAACGTGTCTTGCGTCACCCGTGCGGTGGCGTGGTAGACAAAGAAGATCAGGAGTCATCTCAGCAGTGGAAATTGAAGAACCAAATCACTGTGCGGCTTGCACAGAAACACAGGGGGACATACACCGTGAAGCGATCCTTACTCATCTTGGTCTGTGCTGTAGCTCTCGTTGCAGCAGCCTGCGGGGCGAAAAGTAGTTCAAATAATTCCGCTTCTGAGAATGAGGGCGGTTCAACAAAGACCACTGCAGCGGCCGGCACTGACGCAGCCATGTGGGGAGATCTTAAATCGCCCTGCGGTAAAGGAAGCGCATCAGTAGCTCCCGGCGAAGGCCCATCCACCGACACGTTGTTCCTCGGCGTGGCCAACGACCGAAACTCAGAGATTCGCCCCGGGCTCAATAAAGAATTCTGGGATGCAGCCGTGGCCTACACCGACTGGTGCAATGCACAAGGCGGGATTCAGGGTGTGCCGCTGTCGCCAGTAGACATCGACGGCGGAGTTGTCAACGTGGAAGCTGGGATGACCAAGGCTTGTAACGCCGTGTTTGCGCTAGTCGGTGGAGGTTTCGCTCTGGACAACTTGGAGTTCTCCGGCAAAGACGGATCGGACTTCCATAAGTGTGGCCTGATCGACATTCCCGGGTTCACGGTGTCAGTGGAGAAAAGCCTCTCAAACGGGCAGGTCCAACCGCTGCCGAATCCGGCGAACGCAAAGTCCTCACAGTGGATTACCGACTTCAAAAAGCTCTATCCCGAGGACTCCAAGAAGATCGTCGTGGTTTATAGCAAGGATCTTCCCTCCCTCGAGGCCGTGAAGGTTCAGTTCGATTCCGTTGTTGCTGCCGAGGGTGGCATCCAGAACCTTCCTCCGGTTGCTTACCCCATTGTTGTCACTGACTGGGGACCCTACGCAGAGAAGATAATTGCAAGCGGCGCAACCTCGATGTACTGGATCGGCGAACCGGCAAACGCAGCAAACCTGCTCAAGGTGCTTCAGGAGAAGGGCTGGAAGGGCACCTTCTTGAATGAGGCCAACCTGTACGACAACCTCTTTACCGAGACCGGTGGAGCAGCCAGCGAAGGTGCCATCGTTCGCACCGCAACGCACCCGTTCGAAGAGGCAGCGAAATGGCCTGGGGTTCAGCAGTACCTCGACAACCTGAAGAAATACGTACCCGATGGAAAGGCAGCTTTCCTCGGCCTTCAGGGAACGTCTTCTTGGCTACTGTTTTCGGTTGCTGCGAACACTTGCGCTCAAAAGAACAAGGGAGTGATCGACCGCCAGTGCGTGCTGACTGAGGCTAACGCCATCGATAACTGGACAGCCGGTGGCATGCACGCACCTTCTGATCCGGGAACGAAGGTCCCGGTCTCTTGCGGAATGCTCTTGGTAGTCAAGAACGGCAAGTTTGAGCGTCTGTATCCCAAGCTTGGCGGCGAGGGAGACGACGGCGACGGTTTCCACTGCCCCGCCGACAGCATCGTGACCGTGCCGCCAGCTTCTATTGTCGGTACAGGAAACGTCGACCCATCCCGGCCGCCTCTCTGAGCGACCTCTGGAGTGATCCGAGACCGCCAGCGTTGCTGGATCTCGGTACACTCCAGCAGGTCATTCTTGAAGCCCGTCGACCCTAAGTCGAGGTGACGGAGGCGACCCTTTGTTGATCCAGCTACTACCAGACTGACGAGCAACCGTGGACAAGTTCCTGATCTTTACAATCGCTGGGCTTTCGACAGCAGCGATCTATGCAATAGCGGCCTCTGGGTTGGTCGTGACGTATACCACCTCGGGTATCTTTAACTTTGCTCACGGTGCCTTCTCGATGATGGCAGCGTTTATGTTCTGGCAAGTACACATGGGTTGGGGAGTGCCGACGCTTCCCGCCTTCTTGCTCGTGGTGTTTGTCATCGGACCTGCTTTCGGCGCGCTCATCGAGCGCGGAATCATGCGAGGCATCGAAGGTGCTAGCGACGTGGTCAAAATTGTGGTGACCATCAGTTTGATGATCGCGCTCATTGGCATCTCGATGGTGATTTGGAAGCCCGATGTGGCAAGGCGGGTTCCGTCATTCTTCGAGGGCCAGAAGGTCACCATTCTGGGTGCCGTGGTGAATTACCAACGCCTCATGGCTATGGCCATCGCCATAGCGGTGGCAGTTGGGTTGCGGTTGGTCTTTAAGCGGACTCGCCTTGGGGTTGCGATGCGGGCGGTGGTGGATGACCGCGGGTTGTTGCAGCTCAACGGAGGCCGCCCATCGCGAACCTCGATGATGGCATGGGCCTTGGGTGCGGGGATGGCCGCACTCTCGGGCGTTCTCATTGCCTCCGAACAAACGCTCAGCGCGACCACGCTGACTTTGTTGTTTATTAATGCCTACGCAGTAGCCGTTGTCGGTCGACTTCGTAGCCTTCCTGGTGCATTTTTGGGGGCCATCATTCTTGGACTGTTGCAGTCCTATGCAATTGGGTATATCCCTCAGGATGCAATGCTCGGGCCGATCGGCCTGCAGAGTTTGGAGCGTGCGATTCCGGCAATCATGCTGTTTGTGGTGATCATGGCCCAGCCCCAGGATCGCCTTCGCGCACATGGCGTCAGTCGCCGCAGTGCTGGGTCAAAGCCAGTGGCTCAGCGAGTAGCGCTGATAGGTGGTGCCGCTTTCATTCTGGTCGTGGCGGGACTTGGCTCGTTGATGTCGCTCACCGACCTGAATCTGGTGACTACCGGGTTCTATCTTGCAATCGTTACTCTTTCGCTGGTTCCACTCACTGGCTACGCAGGGCAGATCTCGCTCGCACAGTTGACGTTCACCGGGATCGGTGCGGTAGCAATGGCAACTTGGGGTGCAAACGGCTCCCTTCTTGGCGTGGCGATCGCGGTGGCAGTGTGCGCAGTGGTGGGTGGCATCGTTGCGTTCCCTGCACTGCGCTTGTCTGGGATTTACTTAGCCTTGGCCACCGCAGCCTTTGCGTTGTTCTGCTCCGCGATGTTTTTCAATCAGGTCGACGTCATGCCCGGTGGTAATCGGCAAGTACCAAGGCTGCAGATCGGGCCCCTGTCGATCAACAGCGACTTCAGGCAGTTGGTTCTGCTCGCAGTGGTCTTTGCTGTGATCGGCAATCTCTTAGTCCTCCTGCGGCGAAGTGCTTGGGGGCGTCGCCTTACGGCAATGAAGGACTCGCCAGTCGCGTGTGCAACGCTCGGCCTCAACCTCACTTCAACCAAGGTGGGTGTGTTCGCTCTCTCTGCTGCAATTGCTGGCACGGCCGGGGCAATCTCGGGCCGTACCTTCCTTGCCGACACGCTCACACTTCCGGGGTCGCTCTCGGTGACGATGTTGGCCGTGGTCGGCGGAATCGCGATTCCGCCGACCACGGCCAACATCGTCACCGAGAGCGACCCCGGAAGTGTGAGCGTGTCGGCAAGGAAGGTACGGCCCGAGATTGCCCCGGCCGTGCCAGCAATTGCAGCAGAGAGAGCGAACACACCCACCTTGGTTGAAGTGAGGTTGAGGCCGAGCGTTGCACACGCGACTGGCGAGTCCTTCATTGCCGTAAGGCGACGCCCCCAAGCACTTCGCCGCAGGAGGACTAAGAGATTGCCGATCACAGCAAAGACCACTGCGAGCAGAACCAACTGCCTGAAGTCGCTGTTGATCGACAGGGGCCCGATCTGCAGCCTTGGTACTTGCCGATTACCACCGGGCATGACGTCGACCTGATTGAAAAACATCGCGGAGCAGAACAACGCAAAGGCTGCGGTGGCCAAGGCTAAGTAAATCCCAGACAAGCGCAGTGCAGGGAACGCAACGATGCCACCCACCACTGCGCACACTGCCACCGCGATCGCCACGCCAAGAAGGGAGCCGTTTGCACCCCAAGTTGCCATTGCTACCGCACCGATCCCGGTGAACGTCAACTGTGCGAGCGAGATCTGCCCTGCGTAGCCAGTGAGTGGAACCAGCGAAAGAGTAACGATTGCAAGATAGAACCCGGTAGTCACCAGATTCAGGTCGGTGAGCGACATCAACGAGCCAAGTCCCGCCACGACCAGAATGAAAGCGGCACCACCTATCAGCGCTACTCGCTGAGCCACTGGCTTTGACCCAGCACTGCGGCGACTGACGCCATGTGCGCGAAGGCGATCCTGGGGCTGGGCCATGATCACCACAAACAGCATGATTGCCGGAATCGCACGCTCCAAACTCTGCAGGCCGATCGGCCCGAGCATTGCATCCTGAGGGATATACCCAATTGCATAGGACTGCAACAGTCCAAGAATGATGGCCCCCAAAAATGCACCAGGAAGGCTACGAAGTCGACCGACAACGGCTACTGCGTAGGCATTAATAAACAACAAAGTCAGCGTGGTCGCGCTGAGCGTTTGTTCGGAGGCAATGAGAACGCCCGAGAGTGCGGCCATCCCCGCACCCAAGGCCCATGCCATCATCGAGGTTCGCGATGGGCGGCCTCCGTTGAGCTGCAACAACCCGCGGTCATCCACCACCGCCCGCATCGCAACCCCAAGGCGAGTCCGCTTAAAGACCAACCGCAACCCAACTGCCACCGCTATGGCGATGGCCATAGCCATGAGGCGTTGGTAATTCACCACGGCACCCAGAATGGTGACCTTCTGGCCCTCGAAGAATGACGGAACCCGCCTTGCCACATCGGGCTTCCAAATCACCATCGAGATGCCAATGAGCGCGATCATCAAACTGATGGTCACCACAATTTTGACCACGTCGCTAGCACCTTCGATGCCTCGCATGATTCCGCGCTCGATGAGCGCGCCGAAAGCAGGTCCGATGACAAACACCACGAGCAAGAAGGCGGGAAGCGTCGGCACTCCCCAACCCATGTGTACTTGCCAGAACATAAACGCTGCCATCATCGAGAAGGCACCGTGAGCAAAGTTAAAGATACCCGAGGTGGTATACGTCACGACCAACCCAGAGGCCGCTATTGCATAGATCGCTGCTGTCGAAAGCCCAGCGATTGTAAAGATCAGGAACTTGTCCACGGTTGCTCGTCAGTCTGGTAGTAGCTGGATCAACAAAGGGTCGCCTCCGTCACCTCGACTTAGGGTCGACGGGCTTCAAGAATGACCTGCTGGAGTGTACCGAGATCCAGCAACGCTGGCGGTCTCGGATCACTCCAGAGGTCGCTCAGAGAGGCGGCCGGGATGGGTCGACGTTTCCTGTACCGACAATAGAAGCTGGCGGCACGGTCACGATGCTGTCGGCGGGGCAGTGGAAACCGTCGCCGTCGTCTCCCTCGCCGCCAAGCTTGGGATACAGACGCTCAAACTTGCCGTTCTTGACTACCAAGAGCATTCCGCAAGAGACCGGGACCTTCGTTCCCGGATCAGAAGGTGCGTGCATGCCACCGGCTGTCCAGTTATCGATGGCGTTAGCCTCAGTCAGCACGCACTGGCGGTCGATCACTCCCTTGTTCTTTTGAGCGCAAGTGTTCGCAGCAACCGAAAACAGTAGCCAAGAAGACGTTCCCTGAAGGCCGAGGAAAGCTGCCTTTCCATCGGGTACGTATTTCTTCAGGTTGTCGAGGTACTGCTGAACCCCAGGCCATTTCGCTGCCTCTTCGAACGGGTGCGTTGCGGTGCGAACGATGGCACCTTCGCTGGCTGCTCCACCGGTCTCGGTAAAGAGGTTGTCGTACAGGTTGGCCTCATTCAAGAAGGTGCCCTTCCAGCCCTTCTCCTGAAGCACCTTGAGCAGGTTTGCTGCGTTTGCCGGTTCGCCGATCCAGTACATCGAGGTTGCGCCGCTTGCAATTATCTTCTCTGCGTAGGGTCCCCAGTCAGTGACAACAATGGGGTAAGCAACCGGAGGAAGGTTCTGGATGCCACCCTCGGCAGCAACAACGGAATCGAACTGAACCTTCACGGCCTCGAGGGAGGGAAGATCCTTGCTATAAACCACGACGATCTTCTTGGAGTCCTCGGGATAGAGCTTTTTGAAGTCGGTAATCCACTGTGAGGACTTTGCGTTCGCCGGATTCGGCAGCGGTTGGACCTGCCCGTTTGAGAGGCTTTTCTCCACTGACACCGTGAACCCGGGAATGTCGATCAGGCCACACTTATGGAAGTCCGATCCGTCTTTGCCGGAGAACTCCAAGTTGTCCAGAGCGAAACCTCCACCGACTAGCGCAAACACGGCGTTACAAGCCTTGGTCATCCCAGCTTCCACGTTGACAACTCCGCCGTCGATGTCTACTGGCGACAGCGGCACACCCTGAATCCCGCCTTGTGCATTGCACCAGTCGGTGTAGGCCACGGCTGCATCCCAGAATTCTTTATTGAGCCCGGGGCGAATCTCTGAGTTTCGGTCGTTGGCCACGCCGAGGAACAACGTGTCGGTGGATGGGCCTTCGCCGGGAGCTACTGATGCGCTTCCTTTACCGCAGGGCGATTTAAGATCTCCCCACATGGCTGCGTCAGTGCCGGCCGCTGCAGTGGTCTTTGTTGAACCGCCCTCATTCTCAGAAGCGGAATTATTTGAACTACTTTTCGCCCCGCAGGCTGCTGCAACGAGAGCTACAGCACAGACCAAGATGAGTAAGGATCGCTTCACGGTGTATGTCCCCCTGTGTTTCTGTGCAAGCCGCACAGTGATTTGGTTCTTCAATTTCCACTGCTGAGATGACTCCTGATCTTCTTTGTCTACCACGCCACCGCACGGGTGACGCAAGACACGTTGTAACTCTTGTGGTCGAGCGAGAACATCTCTTGCTCGGTAAGTGTCCTGCCACATCAAATTCTGGCAGAGTGTTATCCGGTTTAGGCATCACCTTCGACCACTTCGAATCCTTACAACGAACAAACGGCCGCCCGCTCCCCCACTCGACCCAAGGGAAACATCATGGACCTACTCATTCAGAATGCAACGATCGTTGACGGCACCGGCAGCCCGGCTCGTACCGGCGACGTTGCTGTTCGCAGCGGTCGAATTGTTGCGATTGGCGATGCACTCACCTTGTCTGCCGAGAACGAAGATCAGGTCATTGATGCGACCGGGCTTGTGTTGACCCCTGGGTTTATCGACCCCCACACGCATTACGACGCTCAACTCTTTTGGGATCCCAGCGGATCACCATCGAACCTGCACGGCGTGACGACGGTGATCGGAGGGAACTGTGGCTTCACCCTGGCACCGCTGTCACCTGAGGATGCTGACTACACACGGCAGATGATGTCCAAGGTGGAAGGAATGCCCCTCGCAGCTTTGGAAAATGGAATCACCTGGGACTGGGAAACCTTTGGCGAGTATCTAGCTCGGCTAGAGGGGAACCTCGGCATGAACGCTGGATTCTTGGTCGGTCACTGCGCTCTACGCCGAAAAGTAATGGGGCCTGAATCGGTGCAAGGGCCAGCATCTGCTGAACAGCTTGAGGAGATGCGCCGACTCCTAGCCGAGTCAATTCAGGCTGGCGGGCTGGGGTTCTCCACCACGTTGGCACGAACACACTCAGATGGCGACGGGCTGCCGGTTGCCTCTCGTTGGGCAAGCGAAGAAGAACTGCTTGCTCTGGCTTCGGTAGTTTCTGAACATGAGGGAACCACCCTTGAGTTTGCATCCGATGGATGCCTAGACGGCTTTTCAGAGGATGAAGTTTCCTTCATGATTAAGTTCTCGAAAGCGGGAAATCGACCGCTGAACTGGAACGTGCTGACCATTGATTCGCATGCCCCCGATCGGTATCAAAATCAGCTCGCGGCGATGGATGCCTGCGCCACCGCTGGAGCCAGGGTCGTGGCGCTCACCATGCCCGTGATCGTTGGCATGAATATGAGTTTCTCCACATATTGCGCCCTCAACATGATGCCTGATTGGGGCCCGATTCTTGGATTGCCGATTCCTGAGCGGATCGAAAAACTCAACGACCCCGAGACTCGCGCCTTCATGGTGGCACGCGCGGCCTCGCCTGATGCCGGGGTGTTTGGCCGACTCACCGGGTGGGACACCTACGTCATCGGCGATACATTCGCTGCAGAAAATGATGGGCTTTCGGGTCGACGTGTGGGAGAGATAGCGGCAGAGCGCGGAGTGAGTGCATTCGACGCTCTACTCGACATCGTCATCGCCGATGAGTTGCAGACAATCTTGTGGCCTGGTGCAACCGACAACGACGATGAATCCTGGGAGTTGCGTCGCCAAGCTTGGGATCATCCCTCGGTCATGCTGGGTGGCTCCGACGCAGGCGCGCACCTAGACCGCATGCAAGGAGCGAATTACCCCACCCGATTCTTGGCTGATTGTATTCGTGGCCGAAAGCTGACCACGCTGGAACACGGAGTGCACCTACTCACACAAGTACCAGCCCAACTGTTCGGTCTGCGAGATCGGGGTGTGCTCATAGAGGGAGCCCATGCCGACCTGGTGTTGTTTGATCCGAACCTGATTGAATCCGAGCTGCTCAGCATGGTGGACGACTTGCCAGGTGGCACGAGTCGTCTGTACGCAGGGTCGGTTGGCGTAAACCATGTTTTTGTTAGCGGGGTCGAAGTTGTGCGAGACAGTGCACCAACCGGAAACCTACCTGGGTCAATTATTCGATCCGGAGCCGATACTGACACCGTTGCGGCGACTTAGCTCGACTTGAGGAGTAATTCCAGCAGCAGAAGTCAACCCTTTGCGGTGGGTCCGTCTGGATTCGAGCCGAGCAGGGAGACTTCCTCGTGATCCTCAGATTGTTCTGGCTCTGGATCAGCGTTCTCTCCGAGTTCGATGTACTTACCAAATCTTGGTGCGAACAGGGTAAACAACAGGAGTGCGAGGGCGAGCAACCCAATGGGCACGATGCCGTTCCCGCGGCTGGTGAGGGCAGGGATCAGCACAAAGCAGGACAAGACTGCAGTCCATCCCCACAGTATGACCACGGTTCGACGCTGGCCATGCCCAAGGTCCATCAACCGGTGATGCAAATGCTGCTTGTCAGCCGTGGCGACCCCCGTTCGATTTCGAGCGCGCCTCACCACAGCGAAAATCAGATCAAATAGCGGCACTCCTAGGATCACGAGCGGGATCACGAGCGGCGCAAAGAAAAACCAGGATTGCCCGGAGAATGGATCGTCAGACTGTCCACCTACTGCAATGGTGGATGCGGCGAGGAGGAGTCCGAGCAGAAGCGCACCTGAATCGCCCATAAAGATGCTCGCTGGATTGAAGTTGAACGGTAGAAAGCCTAGACAGACCCCAGCGGTGATAATTGCAATGAGCGGTCCGAGGTTGCCGGGATCAATCACCCCAACAGAGAGCAAGCGCCAGCCGTACAAGAAGAACGACCCCGCCCCGATAGCGACGATTCCTGCGGCGAGTCCATCTAACCCGTCTATCAAGTTGACGGCATTCGCCATGCCAACAACCCAGAGAACGGTGATGAGCGCAGACATGTCGGGTGGTAGCAACGTGAACCCCAAGAACGGCACTCTGAAGTAGATGATCGTGAGGCCCACAAGAGTGAGTATCGAGCCCGCCAATACCATGCCAGCCACCTTGGCTGGGGCTGAGACGTCTCGCAGATCGTCAATAAGCCCCGTCAACCAGATCACCGTTGCCGCTGCAATCACACCTAGAACGTTTCCTGGTGCATCGAATACTGCTCCGAAGTCCGGTAACTGCCAAGCCACTGCAAGCGCAACGAGCAGTCCAATAAACAGCGCTGTCCCTCCCAGTATCGGAGTTGGCTGAGCATGCACAGTGCGGTCGCCTGGCTGAGCCATGGCACCGATTTTTCGAGAGAGCACTCGCAATGGAGGGACCGAGATTGCGGTCGCAACAACGGCGACTGCCATCACGAACAAATACGGCAAAAATCCCACGGCGCTCAGGTTA
>JBAXCX010000085.1:0-12916 GCA_037141255.1 Actinomycetes bacterium
GTGGGGCGACTTGCGGGGGCGGGCTCACAAAGTCTGGATGGAGTTCGGGCGCGTAATACTTGCCGTCAACGGCAAGCCACCAACCCTCGCCCAGTGGCGTATCACTCATATCAATTACCCCTTAGCTTTTGCGGCGAGAACCCTGTGGGGGATACAAGCCCTGCGACACCTGTCAAGCTCCACTTGCACCCCATAGGTTTAGCCGCTTAGAAATAATCGCGCGTCAGTGAAGCGCTCTCGCCCAACCCTGCTCCTTCCGCCACACCCTCTAGCGTTGGATCGCGTCTGCCCCGAACGCTCTCGGATTGGCGCCGGTAAGTGACGGTATCCGTAGCTAAGCGGCGCCAATGATTCAGGAAGGGTCGTTGGAGTCGACCATGACTCGTTTGGCTACCCAAACTGCAAGCAGCAGCGCTGGTAGTGCAATCAGGTCTGTTGGGTCTTGGACCAGCCCAACTACTCGAACCCCGGGTAGCCCCCGGCCCTGCAACAAATCGCCTAGCGCATAGGCAGGCCACAACAACAGAGCAAGGTGCTCACGGTAGAAATCTGCTGCGGGAGACGAAAGTTTGATCAGGGTGAACGCAGTACCAACAGTGACCGAGATCGCGATGACCGAGCGAGTGCCGAGCTGCCACGGGCGACGCCTGAGCACCCATCGGAGTGCCTCAAAAGTGGCAACAGCAAAAAGCGGAAAGTAGATCAACCCGGCAAAATCAGAGAGCTTGCCCGTGAATGCGCTTGGGTAGCGCACCTTGAGCACCTGATCATTCAGGATCACCATGACAAGCGCGACGAGGGCGATTGGGTGAAAGAGAAGATCACCGGGAGTCCGATTCGACGGACTCCCGGTGACTCGACTCGGGACGACCCGATGGGGGTCGTCGAGGGTCATTGGATAGCGAAGAACTTCTGGTCTTTTGCCTCGTCCATGGTGAACGCGGATTGCCCGAGGAGGACAGATGTCGCAGCCTCGGCCGCGGGAACCTCAAACGGCACAACTCCGGTAGCGGTTGCGCCGGGTTGCATCTGGGCCATGCTGTCGATCTCACCAGAGAGACCCGCAACGAAGCTGGGGTCAGCCGCCACGCCTGATGAGGGCAGTAGCGAGATCTTCAAATTGGTAAGCGGCGCTGCCGGCTGATCAGAGTTATTCGTAATCGACACATTCACCAGCACGTACTGCTTCCCTGCCTCGGGGGTGTTGAACTGATTCGCCGCAGCCATGGTCGCGTTGGCGTCTAACTCAGCGCCATTCACCTTCAAATTCCAGCCTGCGGCTACCTCGACGTCTGTGCCGAGCGGAATCGGGCTGGCCTGCGATGAAGCTGGAGCTGCTGACTTGTCTCCTTTGTCTCCGGAGTCGCTACTGCTTGAGCTGCTTTCCCCCAGGGTCGCAAACATGGCGGCCGCAATCAGACACACGCCTAAGCCGGCGCGCAAGTATTTCTTTGACATAGCAGGTTCCTCTCCCTAGCTAACGGCTCACCCGCAAGCACGTAACATGTTAGAGCACAATGCTGCCTAGCGGCTAGCTCTTAAGAGAACTTGACCTCTCACCACAGCACGACTTAGCTGGGTCTTGGGCACGACCTGGCAAGCACATCGAACCTCCCCTGCTGGGGAAGTCGCTGCACCCTCTCGGTCCGTATCACCCGCAGACGCAGATAAAGCGGTGCTTGGGGCGTTTCCCAATTCCGCAAAATCGTGGGTGCTACTTGACTACACCACCGCATGACACTTCCTGTTTCGATTTGTCATACACGTGAAGGGGAACACTGTTGATGTTGTCGTCGACATTCTCGAACCTGAAAGTGAGACGTTGCCTACAATCGCCAACTTCGGATTCGTAGACATAAGCCTGCAGGACCAGCGTTACCGAATTTGGAAGCACATCGCTCGACTCGTAGATGAGCGTAAGTCGCTTGCCTAATGCCCACTCGACATCCGCCAGACTCATTCCATTGACGATCACGTCAAACTGCGCTCTCGACACCAAGTTTGCTGGAGTTGTCGGAGCCGCGGCTGGCGGCGGCGGAGCGGGCTCACAGCCCGTAATCACCCCCAACGCAGCAAACCCGAACGCGACCATTGCCAATCTTCCCTTTATTCCCATAGCTGCGAAGGTATCAGGCCGGACCGACAACGGGCTTCTGAATATCGAATTGGCTTCGGGTCTGGGTGCCAGAGCGATCTGCTTGGCTGCCATGCTTGCCGGGCTATTGGGCCCTCCTAGCAAGCCGGCAACTCTTCAGATGACCACACCCCCTCCGACCAAGTAGCAAGGCTTAGGGTTGCGTCCGGATCAAGAGCACACAGACTCTTAAGCGAACCCACATCCTGCGCCGGTCTAGCATTTAGACATGGCTGACATTTCCAATTCTGCAGCTGATCGAGGCGAGATTCGAGTCACACGCTTCTTCGCCGGGGTCCAACCCGAGCGCCTCTTTTAGGCCTACACAACACCAGCAGAACTCGCCGAGTTCTTCGCACCCGAGGGCCTCTCAATTGACATTGATTCCGTGGTGATTGAGCCTCACGTAGGAGGCCGCTTTGAGTGCACGATGGTGTTTGACGACACGGGAGAAGAGGCCGCCTCGATCGGCGTGCTCATCGAGGTAGAAGCACCGAACCGACTCGTCGGCACCGAGCCCGAATCGGGGATGGTCTCAGCCCAAACCTTTACCGCAGTGGATGGCGGAGCCGAGCTAGTAGTGCATCAAACCAACGTGCCCTCTCAGTACTTGACCCCCGAGGTGGAACCTGCGTTTCAGAGCAGTTTCGAAAAGCTCCAAGCGCTACTCGATCGGGAGAGTCCGAATCCCAGATTCGAGCAGTAGCGCTGCACGTTCGGCCACCGCGACTGGCATCGCAGCAAAAGAGGCCGAAGCAGTGAAGCCGGTGCAGGCCAGACGAGGTGCTCTCTTACATCCTGCTAGTCGAACCGGCACGCACCGGGACTGGCAGAGCTCTCAATCGGCGATGAGTGCCACGCCCGGCGCGATCTAATGACGATTCAGTTCCTCGTGCCAAAGAAACGCAGCGTGCTAGGTTCACCCGACTCGCCCGTTCGGTGCGAGCGACCTGGGAGAGGGTTCACTATGAAGTTTCGTTTAGGCGCAGCTATTGCTGTGGTCGGAAGTCTTGTCTTTGTTGCGGCGGCTTGTGGAAGTTCCTCGGATTCCGCCAGCGAATCAACGGCTGCACCCACCACGGTTGCACCCACGACAGCAGCGCCTGAAATAACAGCTGCTCCCACCACCGCAGCGCCAACCACCACCGCTGCACCCGCTACCACTGCTGCACCCGCTCCAGCCGCTCCAGCCGCAACAGCGATCATGCCAGACGTTGTCTGCATGAACCTTCAGGCGGCTCAGGACAAGATCCAAGAAAATGGCGTCTTCTTCTCCGACAGTTTTGACGCCAGCGGTCAGGGCCGCATGCAGATCGTGGACTCGAACTGGATCGTGGTTAGCCAAACGCCTGCAGCCGGCTCGACAATCACCGAAGGCTCCGCAAACCTTGGAGCAGTCAAGGAAGGCGAACCAAACCCCTGCTAGGTCAGGTTCACAGTGCCTCTCGCAGACTGCGACGGATCGAGTCTGAACAAGGCTGAACGTCCATGAACGATGCTGTCAACGGCCTGAACAAGCCTGAGCCAGGCTGACACCACGCTTCGCCACCTTGCGTTCTTGGCTATTGGGTTGCACACGGGTCGAATACCGACCGCCCTGCAACCCAATAGCCAGGCTCCACTTCCCTGCGAACCAGTAGCCGTAAAGGCGCATTGGATAGAGCCCCCTACCGAACCTTTACTGCTCCGGTCTCTACCGCTTTGGCGTAGGCCTCGCACCCCGGGTACTCGCCGTTCGGGAACCGGAACTCGCACCAGTTGCAGAGCACGGACGGGTTGGCAACCCACGTGTTTGTCTCATACGAGTTCACGATTGCATCAATATTGCTGCGCAGCTCAACCTCGGTCTTGCGCAGCGTCTCCTCGGTCACATCCTCAACCCGAACACCGGGGCGCTGAGGGTTCAAATACACCAACATGAGCTTGACCGGAACCCAGTCGGTGGACTTTGCCAGCGCATACGCATACAGGCGCAGCTGCGCAAACTTTGGGCCAGCGAAACGCTTATCGGGTGCCTTGCCAGACTTGTAATCCAGAATTCGCACCCCGTTCTCGACCCCTTGCACAGAGTCCAACCGGTCGATGTAACCGTGAACGGCGTACTCCCCCAGCGGCGCTTCAACATGCGGCTCAATCGCTACTGGCTGCACCTCGTCCGGGTTTGCGCCAAGGTCGTAGTACGCATGCAAACGCCCCCGAATAGAGTCCAACATCTCGGCCGCTTTGTCCGGGTCAACCGGGATGCCGTGGTCAATGTTCACCGGATCGGCCTCGGGGTCACGACTTGATCGGGAGGGCCACACCACACCTTCAGGGACCTGATAACCATCGGGCGCAACGACCAGCGCATAGTTCGGGTCGCTCAACATTTCCGCCCATGCGGCCTCACCGAGAGCCACCGCAGTTTCACGAGAACGTGTCCCCTGGGGCAGTACCATCAAACGCTCCGCAGCCGTGTGAACCGCAAGGCCGCGAGTTTGATCCGCTGTGGTGGCTGTCGGCAGGTTGGCAACACGTTCGCACCGGTAGCGCTCCTGACAATCCAAGTACGTTCCGATGCCAGAAGGCGAGAATCTTTTTGGGATTACTACATGTGTTTCCATCTACCTCTTCGAGCCCCTCTTCGGCGTAACCACCACGCGTGATCGCACCTGCAGAAACCCGACGCTAGCCGCCGACTCAAGGTTAGCGAGACGGGACTCACTCATCAGCTTTGGCGCCAGCCCATCCCATTGGCGCCGGTAACCGACGGAATCCGTCGCTTACCGGCGCCAAAGAGTCAATAGCCGGGACTCCTCATGTTCGGACTAACTAACAGCGATAGCCTTAGATTATGAGCTACCAATTTGGCCTTGCCTCTGAGTTTTCATCAAGTGAGGAGCACCGCGCCCACTATGACAAGAATGCCGAGCTTTACGACAAGGAGTTCGCTCAGGTCAAGAACTACGACTATCCGGCACGCGTTGCAGCGGTCCTAAAATCCGTTGCTGTTGCTTCAGACTCGCCTATCGCTGACGTCGGCTGCGGGACTGGCCTAGTAGGCAGATCGCTGGCTCAGATGACCCCGGAGATGATTATCGATGGCCTCGACCTCTCTCCCGGCATGCTCCGAGTTGCTGTCAGCACCGGCACATATCGGGCCGTGCACGAGATCGATCTGACGCAGGCTAACCCCAACCTTGAGGGACTTTTCGGATCTGTTATCAGCACTGGAACCTTCACCCGGGGGCATCTCGGTCCGTCCTCCCTGCAGCACGTCATCGCGCTTGGCCGTCCTCGTGCCTTGTTCGTACTCGCTATCAATCAAAAGCACTTCTTGGCTGAGAACTTCGCTGCGGAATTCAACCGGCTTCAAGACGCTGGCAATATCGGACCGTGGGAGATGCTCAGAGTCCCCATCTACTCTGAGCCGTTGCCGCAAGAGGATGAGCGAACAGGCTGTGTCGTGGTGTTCCGGCGGCACACCTGACAACTCGCCAACACCCGTTCTCTCCTTCGGCGCCGATACCAACACCCGCTACCGGATCCGCCGCGACCGCATCGACACAACCGGCGCCGTGTCACTGCGCCAAGCCGAGCGTATGCAGAACACCAAGCATCGGCCGCGCCCACGCCGGCAAACCCGTCGTACTCATCATCGCTGACCTCGACATCAGAGTCGTCGCGACCAACACCGGAGAACTCCTCCGACACCTCACACTCGACCCCACCCGCGGCTACCAACCCCGCCGAAAATGACAGAAGGACCGAACCCTGCAGGTTCGGTCCTTGCCGATGTCTCGCGACATCACAATCGTGTCGGAGGGGGGACTTGAACTCTCCTAAGCGGCGTATTGGCGAGTAGTGAATAGTGCCAAAAACCGCCTAGATATCAAGGGTTTGGAGCAAGTGCCATGATGTGCCGTATTGCCCCGTGCTAACGGATTATGGGGCCGATGTTAGCAAAATGTTAGCAAATTGTTAGCAAGCCCAAGCCTGAGTTGGACCAAACGTTGGGACCTCCCACCTTTAAGATCGCTTGACATTTGGTACCCCTCCTAGCGCCCAAAAATCGGGGGGAACTTTTAGCGGCGAAGGTAAAAGTAGTGCGCAGCGAACCAGTTCCAGAGCGAACGTCATGACGTAGGTCCCGACGCACGGCTGACCGACTCGTCTGTGCACTGCTTGCGATGTTCGTGAGATCCGCCAAGCGACTCGATCACGACCCGTCACCCAGCCCCCGTAGTGGTAGTTGCCCCCCAACACTTGATCGCACCACCAGCAAAGCCCGATTTGTTGCAGCGCTACCCCAAAGCCGCCAGCGCTGACTACTAGTCATGCGCGAGTCGAAGCCCGCAATGTCTAGGGCTTGATCTTCGACACTGTGTTTGAGCCAGCATTCGTGACCCAAATATTGGTCCCGTCCGACACCACACCCGAGGGACTGAAGCCCAGACCGATGGTTGCGGTGACTGTGTTTGTCACAGGATTGATCCTTGACACCGTGTTCGAACCAGAGTTGGCAACCCAGAGGTTTTTCCCATCCCAAGTCACGTCGACTGGCCTGCTACCAACACGGATAAATCCGCTCACAATGTTGGTAATTGGATTGACTCTTGTGACCGTGTCCGACACCGTGTCGACCCCGGATGCGGCGACCCAAATGTTGGTCCCATCCGACACCACGCTGGTCGGATAGCCGAGGAGACTTAGGTTTGCGATCACCGTGTTGGTATCGGGATCTATCGTCGACACCAAGCCGAGGTCTGAGGAGACCCAGATATTGGTCCCATCCCAGGCCACAGCGCTAGGAAAGCGGCCGCCGAAACCCACCGTTGCGATCACCGTGTTCGTGACTGGATCAATCCTCGACACCGAACGGTTGTCGGAGTTTGCAACCCAGATGTTGTTCCCATCCGACACCAGACCGACAGGACTGTTGCCGACGGGGATGTTTGCGGTCACCATGTTCGTCACCGGATCGATCCTCGACACCGTATCCGAACCAAAGTTAGCGACCCAGATACTCGTTCCATCCGACATCAGACTGGTCGGAAAGCCGTCAACAGGGATCGTCGCGGTCACCATGTTCGTTACGGGATCGATCCTCGACACAGTGCTCGACAAACCGTTGGCAACCCAGATATTGGCCCCATCGGATATCACACTGGTCGGACCGTTGCCGACCGCGATCGTAGCGATAGCGGTGCCGAACGTGGGAGGTGGAGGTGCACACGCAGCCACTAGAGCAACGCAAGCAAAAACTGCAACAACAAAAGGACCTCTTACACGGCGCAAATCGGGTTCCTCTCCCATTACCTCTCTGTTAGCGTTACACAGGCGTGTCCGAATAGCCATTGAAACGGCAGATTCGGTTCCTTGGCGGTCCGACACAGCATTAAAACTGCTTCAGGCAGCGGAACCCCCAACTGATAGTGTGCATTTCGGCGAACTGATTGGGTGAGGAAGCCCCAAGGGAGAATTTCATGAAGAACCGTTACATGCTGGTGTTGGCTGTCGTCTGCCTGTACACAGCGGCCTGTGCTCCAGCAACTACCCCATCTACGAGTACTACAAGTACGAGCTCCACGACGAGTTCTCTTCCTGCCAGCACCTCGACCACGAGTACAAGCACCTCAACGAGCACTTCGACTTCATCCAGCACGTCGACCACAACCACAAGTACTTCAACGACTACTAGTACCTCGACAACCAGTACCACCACGACTACCTCGCCACCGACTGGGGTAACAATTGGCCGCACGGCCCCAGACAAAATCAACGGCATCAGCTGCAACGGCTACTTGTCGATGCAGCCCGAACTAACTGACTACCGGGTTCCTGCAGGCAACTGGAGCGTTGCATCCTTCAGCTACTCGAAGCCAGGGATCAGCAGCACATCATCACTGCGACTAGTTATCGCACGACCCGACCTAACAACGGCAAATAAGTTCCAAGTAGTTGGCCTGAGCGACATGGTCACAACGGGCCCAGGAACAATCTCAGTTGCCAACTTCACCTTGCCAACACCAATCCCCGTGCTAGAGGGTGACGTTCTTGCCATGGTCTCCGGAGTCGGGGCTGTCTGCCTGCTCAACGTACCGGGCGCTCCCTCGCACTATCTACAGGTTCCTGGGAGTCTTGCGGTGGGTAGCAGCATCACCCCGAATGGAACGAATCCGGGCTCCTACTCGCTGAACATTGCAGCTCAGCTAGTCCCCCGCTAACCCTGCAGTATCAGACGTTAATGAACGGGCTTGGGTTGCGCTTCCAACTGATCCGCAAATAGTCCCGGGCACGGGTGCATGCCACGTACATCAGCGAACGCTCTCGTTGTAGGTCGTGGAGGTGTTGTAGTTCATCTACCGAGGACTGTGTGACCCATGACGGAACCCGACCTTCGCCAGCGTCGACTACGGCTACAGCTCGGAACTCCATGCCTTTCATCCGGTGCATCACTTCAGTCGCTAGCTCAAGACACAGACTCGATGGCCTGTTGTGCTGTCCTTGTGTAGCCACTCGTATTCTTGTGACGCCCTGGGAGTACGGCGAGCAAGCCGACGGTAGTGCCGATGGGATCTACGACGCTGAGCCAGCCGAAGATGGTCACGCAAGGGGGACTTGAACTCTCCTAAGCGGCGTATTGGCGAGTAGTGAATAGTGCCAAAAACCGCCTAGATATCAAGGGTTTGGAGCAAGTGCCATGATGTGCCGTATTGCCCCGTGCTAACGGATTATGGGGCCGATGTTAGCAAAATGTTAGCAAATTGTTAGCAAGCCCAAGCCTGAGTTGGACCAAACGTTGGGACCTCCCACCTTTAAGATCGCTTGACATTTGGTACCCCTCCTAGCGCCCAAAAATCGGGGGGAACTTTTAGCGGCGAAGGTAAAAGTAGTGCGCAGCGAACCAGTTCCAGAGCGAACGTCATGACGTAGGTCCCGACGCACGGCTGACCGACTCGTCTGTGCACTGCTTGCGATGTTCGTGAGATCCGCCAAGCGACTCGATCACGACCCGTCACCCAGCCCCCGTAGTGGTAGTTGCCCCCCAACACTTGATCGCACCACCAGCAAAGCCCGATTTGTTGCAGCGCTACCCCAAAGCCGCCAGCGCTGACTACTAGTCATGCGCGAGTCGAAGCCCGCAATGTCTAGGGCTTGATCTTCGACACTGTGTTTGAGCCAGCATTCGTGACCCAAATATTGGTCCCGTCCGACACCACACCCGAGGGACTGAAGCCCAGACCGATGGTTGCGGTGACT
Source organism: Actinomycetes bacterium (assembly GCA_037141255.1). Classification (GTDB taxonomy): domain Bacteria; phylum Actinomycetota; class Acidimicrobiia; order Acidimicrobiales; family Microtrichaceae; genus IMCC26207. The sequence continues at coordinate 9,377 of JBAXCX010000085.1, forward strand.
GTGTTTGTCACAGGATTGATCCTTGACACCGTGTTCGAACCAGAGTTGGCAACCCAGAGGTTTTTCCCATCCCAAGTCACGTCGACTGGCCTGCTACCAACACGGATAAATCCGCTCACAATGTTGGTAATTGGATTGACTCTTGTGACCGTGTCCGACACCGTGTCGACCCCGGATGCGGCGACCCAAATGTTGGTCCCATCCGACACCACGCTGGTCGGATAGCCGAGGAGACTTAGGTTTGCGATCACCGTGTTGGTATCGGGATCTATCGTCGACACCAAGCCGAGGTCTGAGGAGACCCAGATATTGGTCCCATCCCAGGCCACAGCGCTAGGAAAGCGGCCGCCGAAACCCACCGTTGCGATCACCGTGTTCGTGACTGGATCAATCCTCGACACCGAACGGTTGTCGGAGTTTGCAACCCAGATGTTGTTCCCATCCGACACCAGACCGACAGGACTGTTGCCGACGGGGATGTTTGCGGTCACCATGTTCGTCACCGGATCGATCCTCGACACCGTATCCGAACCAAAGTTAGCGACCCAGATACTCGTTCCATCCGACATCAGACTGGTCGGAAAGCCGTCAACAGGGATCGTCGCGGTCACCATGTTCGTTACGGGATCGATCCTCGACACAGTGCTCGACAAACCGTTGGCAACCCAGATATTGGCCCCATCGGATATCACACTGGTCGGACCGTTGCCGACCGCGATCGTAGCGATAGCGGTGCCGAACGTGGGAGGTGGAGGTGCACACGCAGCCACTAGAGCAACGCAAGCAAAAACTGCAACAACAAAAGGACCTCTTACACGGCGCAAATCGGGTTCCTCTCCCATTACCTCTCTGTTAGCGTTACACAGGCGTGTCCGAATAGCCATTGAAACGGCAGATTCGGTTCCTTGGCGGTCCGACACAGCATTAAAACTGCTTCAGGCAGCGGAACCCCCAACTGATAGTGTGCATTTCGGCGAACTGATTGGGTGAGGAAGCCCCAAGGGAGAATTTCATGAAGAACCGTTACATGCTGGTGTTGGCTGTCGTCTGCCTGTACACAGCGGCCTGTGCTCCAGCAACTACCCCATCTACGAGTACTACAAGTACGAGCTCCACGACGAGTTCTCTTCCTGCCAGCACCTCGACCACGAGTACAAGCACCTCAACGAGCACTTCGACTTCATCCAGCACGTCGACCACAACCACAAGTACTTCAACGACTACTAGTACCTCGACAACCAGTACCACCACGACTACCTCGCCACCGACTGGGGTAACAATTGGCCGCACGGCCCCAGACAAAATCAACGGCATCAGCTGCAACGGCTACTTGTCGATGCAGCCCGAACTAACTGACTACCGGGTTCCTGCAGGCAACTGGAGCGTTGCATCCTTCAGCTACTCGAAGCCAGGGATCAGCAGCACATCATCACTGCGACTAGTTATCGCACGACCCGACCTAACAACGGCAAATAAGTTCCAAGTAGTTGGCCTGAGCGACATGGTCACAACGGGCCCAGGAACAATCTCAGTTGCCAACTTCACCTTGCCAACACCAATCCCCGTGCAAGAGGGTGATGTTCTTGCGATGGTTTCTGGAGTTGGGGCTGTCTGCCTGCTCAACGTAGCCGGTGCGCCTTCGCACTATCTCAATGTTCCTGCGACTCTTGCGGTGGGTAGCAGCATCATCCCAAATGGCCAGTTTTCTGGTTCCTATTCTCTGAACATTGCTGCCCAGCTGGTATCCCGCTAACCCTGCACGATCAGACGTTAAAGAACGGGCTTGGGTTGCCCATTCAACTGACCCGCAAAAAGCCACAGGCTCATACCTCGGCCGTCGAGATGGGCGACCGCTTGAGTTGCAGGTCGTGAAGATATTGCAGCTCATCTCCCGGAGACTGCGTGACCTTGAGCTGAACCCGACTCTCGCCAGCTTCGATCACGGCAGCAGCTCGAAATTGCGACGCGTTCGCGTGCTCGGTCAGCGCGAGCTCAAACAACTCTGGCAGGGCAGGAGGAGGAACGACTGGAACGTCAACCGACCGGCTCGAGAATCCCGCGAGCGATGCGGGCGGCCTTGTCGTGGAGTTTGCCCTCCGGGGCTATCGCCGGTCGATGCGCCAGTGGTAGGTGCGGTACTTCGGGTAGGCATGGGCCCGTCACCCGCCGTCTAGGTTCTCGGAGGATTCAAAGTTCCCCCCGATTTTGGGAGATAGGGGGTAGCAAATGTCAAGCGATCTTCAAGGTGGCGGTCCCAAAGTGGTCTGCCCGCAGGAGTGATTTTCTGCTCACATCCGTCCCGCATTGATCACTCTCAAGCATGAGGGAGCAGATGATAAACGGTGTCGATCACTTCGCCTGAAACGGATCACATCCCACCAAAAGGACCGGCAACCCCATTGATTTGCGCACCTGCCCCGTCAGCGTAGATGTCAACACTGATAGCCAACCCTTGGCCGTCTGAAGATGAGCAGCTGTAATCATTTGAAGCAGGGGCATTTCTGCACGTCGGAGTACCCCAGCCACCAGAACCTCGTGGGACGCTCTGAAACTCCTGCAATGCATCATCGTCACCGAAGCAATCACTGATCGAATCGATATTGCCCGAGTTGATTGCGTTAACGGCAAGAGTCGCCATTCTCACCGGATCTGCTGCAGCGATAGCCTCTAAACAAGAGTCTGATCCAGACCCGCCGCCTGCAACCCCCGCAGAGCCTTCCTCGGACGCAGCATCATCTACTTGGATAGTCGCCACCACAACGCCAGAAGTATTTGAACATGAATAGACAATCGCTCCCGAAGTCGCAGTAACTGCTTGACACGACCATTCGCGAAGCGTCCACTCCGAATCAGAAACCCTTTGCAACTCGCTGTCTGGTGGCGAACCGACTAGACCGCCGAGAACGCTCAACGCTTCTCCACAGGCGATTTGCCCTGCAACAATTTGAGTCTCCAACGGCCCATCCTCAGTATTAACAGGCCCGCATGCAGTACCTGGCCCTGGTAGGCCAATAGTCGTTGGCGGTGGAAGTGCAACTGTCGTCGGTGCGGCAACCGTGGTTGTTGTAGATGCCGTAGTAGATGACTTGGGAGTAGCGGGCTTGTTCTTGGGGGGAAAGGACTCTGACAGATCTCCCCCGCACCCCACTAGCACTGAACACATCAAACCAAGTAGCAACAGTGACTTCATGAACATCCCCTCCAGAACGTCGTGCCGATACTTCAACATGTTACTCAGTCGATTTCTGAGACAGCGCTACGACCCTTCAAGAATTTGGCTATGCCAACAAGTCATTACATAAGCGACGGTATCTGTAAGTTGGCGGCTCCAAAGATTCAGTGTCGACGAGATTGGAACTGGACTAACTAGCAGTTGACCCGGCGCAGCAGCCACGAGTAGGAGTCCGCTTTGAGTGCACGACGGTGTTTGACGACCCGGGCGAAGAGGCAGCCTCGATCGGTGCTCTCATCAAGGTCCATGCCCTGAATTGACTGGTTGGCACCGAGCCACACTCCGGGATGGTCTCGGCCCAAACCTTT
>JBAXCX010000086.1:0-12823 GCA_037141255.1 Actinomycetes bacterium
CGCCATGGTCTGCCATCTCGTCTTCGTTCCAACCAAAACCGACCCCGAACTCGAATCGACCAGCCGACAAGTTCTGCAGTGTCGCGAGTGCCTTGGCCGTGACAAGCGGCTCGCGTTGTGCTGGCAGCATGACACCCGTGCCGAGCCGGATTTTTGAAGTCAGGGCCGCCGCCGCTGCCAACGAGACGAGGGGGTCTACTGTCCGCTTGTACTCCTCATCGAGCACCGCCGTACCGGTGGGTGGGAGAGTGCGCCGTGAGGTCGGAATGTGGGTGTGTTCGGGAACCCAGATGGAATCAAACCCACGATCCTCTGCTGCACGGGCGAGTTCAGCCACTCCCATGGATTGATCTGTGGCAAAGATGGTGACGCCAAAGCGCATGAAACTCCCTGATTCTGCGGTGAGAGATCAGGATAGATCGTTGTTCGGCAGTCCGTTCTCTGCTCGTGCGCGTTGCAGATTGACTGATCCCTCGAGCAGGTCTACCCAATGTTCTTGCGTGACTGTTCGGGCAGAATAAAATCCCTCTCTGCGACCAACGGTCACTCCCCAAGTCGCTCCTAAAAAGGCGCCGCAAAGAATAAAGAAGGCGGCAAGAGAAACGACCAACTGAATAGGCATTTTTGGGGTTCACTTTGTTCGACGGCGGAAGGGGAACTTGGTGCTGACATGAATGTAGTTCACCTTCTCTTGAATTTAGTGTTTGTTCCCGCAATTATATTCTGGTGAGAGCGAGGGTTCTCTGAGCAGTGCAGTTTGTGTAGTTGACTGCCAAGGTGTCAGATTCTGTGCATGAGAATCTGCGATGGTCGTGTAGTCATCATTACTGGATCCGGTCGAGGAATCGGCCGCGAGCATGCACTTGAGTTTGCTCGACAAGGGGCTTCGGTGGTGGTGAATGACCTTGGGGTGGCCCAAGACGGCTCGGACCCCTCCGATACGCCCGCTCAGTCGGTAGTTGATGAGATCAGTGCATCGGGTGGTTCGGCCATCACTTCAGGCCATGATGTGGCCGATTGGGATTCAGCAGGGGAGATGGTGCAACTTGCCATCGATACCTTCGGTGGCCTTGACGTCGTGGTGAACAACGCTGGAATCGTGCGAGATCGCATGTTCGTCAACTCGGAGCAGGCCGAGTGGGAAGCGGTTTTGCGAGTTCATGTGTTGGGCCACGCCGCCCCAGCACGCCATGCGGCGAGTTACTGGAGAGCAAAATCCAAAGCCGGTGAACCCGTAGATGCGCGCATTATCAATACCTCCTCTGGCGCTGGCCTTATGGGGTCAATTGCTCAGGCTGCCTACTCGGCCGCAAAGGGTGCAATCGCAAGCCTGACCTTGGTGCAAGCAGCAGAACTCGGCCGGATTGGAGTCACTGCTAACGCGCTCGCACCAGCGGCTCGGACCCGCATGACCGAGGAAGCCTTCAAGGACATGATGGCTGAGGCTGAAGAAGGTGCCTTTGATGCAATGGACCCCGCAAATGTTTCACCCCTGGTGGTCTGGTTAGGCTCGGCCGAGTCTGCTGCAGTCACTGGCCGCGTATTTGAGGTCGAGGGCGGCATCATCGGCCTAGCCGAGGGCTATAACCACGGCCCCCGCTTTGACAAGGGTGCCCGCTGGGACCCTGCAGAGATTGGCGCAGTCGTCGCCGACTTGATTTCTGAGGCTGCAGTTCCAACCCCGGTGTACGGCGCTAGCTGATCCAACGGGCCAGAAAGGACCCGAGCGTTTCTTCGAATTGGCTCGAGTAGGGATACTCAATCTGTTGAGGTAGCGCGAGCTGCATCGGGTCTGCTTCGCCAATGTCTCGAAGGATGTGCGTCATATTTGGGATTTCCACATAGGTTCCGAGGCCTTGTGGAATTGCGTCGGCCAGTGCCGAAACTCCCGAACCAGGAAGACCCCCGGGTAACGCCGGAGTATTGAAATCTTTGGTGCCAGCGGTGATCAGAACTGCAAGGTTCAACTCTGCTGCAAGGTTGACGGGAATGAGTGCGTCTTCGGACTTGATGAGTTCATTGCGCATCCGTCCAAAAACAATCGATTGCACAGTCTCTCTCCATTGCGCAGTCTGTTGCGCTTGCACAGTCTCTTTCGATGTGCCTGTCTCGTTCGATGTGCCTGTCTCGCCTTCGGCCTCGGCTAGAGCAGGCGCGAGCGTTGATGGTTCGCTCAGATCTGGGCTGTTTCGGATTTCAGCAATGCCAGCATCAGCCCAAGCCGTGAGGGCCGCCTTGTCTGCGGAGCTGATTGAAGCCAGAGCAATCTGCTCAGCTAGCTGCCGAGAAACCACATCTAACAATCTTGCATACGAGGGCTCGGCAAGTATGAGTCCAGCAGGTGCGGGACCAGAAGCCTGTGGGGAGGCAAGCAGCATTGCTATGAGTCCGCCCTCGCTATGACCGAAGACCAGAAGCTTCTGGGGGTCAACGCCAGGCTGTTCGGCTAAGTAGGCCAAAGCTGCTCGAGCCGGATCGACAAAGATTTTGTCGAAACTTTGGGCCACGAGCTTTGCTGGGTCCTCGCTGTAACTGCCGATTCCGGTGGCCCCCGAGGTGATCTTGTCGTAGCGAATCGAGGCGATGCCCTGAGCCGCTAACAGATCAGCTATCCACCGGTAGAGATCCATATGGATTTCTGTCGGGGTGCCCGGCACCCCGACAGAACCATTTCGATCAACTGGTCCACTACCAGCAACAATCAGCACGCCCGGAACTGCTGCAGTGTCCGTGTCCGTGTCCGTGTCCGTGTCCGGCAGGCGCAGGCTCGCATGGATACCTATGCCAGCACAGTCAAAAACAACCTCTTGATCCGGGCGAATCATGCGTGTTGTCGATTCAGCTCAGGCGCTCAATCACCATGGCCATACCTTGGCCGCCACCCACGCACATGGACTCAACGCCGAAGGTCTTATCTGACTCCTGCAGGTTGTGGATCAGCGTGGTCATGATGCGAGCACCCGTCATGCCGAAGGGGTGGCCAAGTGCAATGGAACCGCCGCGAGTGTTGAGCTTCTCCATCGGGATTCCTAAGTTGCGAGCAGATGGCAGCACCTGTGCAGCAAAGGCCTCATTGATCTCAAACAGATCAATGTCGTTCACGGTCATGCCGGCTCGGGCGAGTGCCTTCAGGATTGCAGCTTCTGGTCCCATGCCCATGATCTCTGGGTTGAGACCAGTTGCTGAAGAAGAGATGATGCGGGCGAGCGGGGTCAGGCCGAGTGCCTTTGCTTTCGTGTCACTCATGACTACAACTGCTGCTGCGCCGTCGTTCAGCGGGCAAGCGTTACCGGCCGTGACGGTGCCATCGGGTCGGAATACGGGGGACAGGCTTGCAAGCTTCTCAAGCACGGTACCGGCGCGAATACCGTCGTCGGAGCTTGCGACTCCGTCAGGGGTAGTCACAGGGGTGATTTCTGCTTCCCAGAAGCCACTGACTTGGCTCTGCTCGGCCAGATTCTGGCTTCGGCATGCAAACTCGTCTTGATCGGCGCGAGAGACATTCTCAAGTTGGGCGACGTTTTCTGCAGTCTGGCCCATGGCCAAGTAGACGTCTGCCAAGCCCGGCTGCTCGGTCCATACGGGTGCTCCGCCCTCGGCGCGCTTGGCACTGCGTGCCTCGGCCTCGGCAAAAATAGGATTCTTGGGTCCGTCAGCGAGCTGCATATGCAGCTGATGGCGGCTGATGGTCTCTACTCCGCCAGCAATAAACACGTCGCCATCGCCAGACTTGATGGCATGTGCTGCCATGCGGATGGTCATGAGAGAGGAGGAGCAGTAGCGGTTGACGGTCACTCCGGGGACATTGCTGAGTCCCGCCAACACGGCAGAGACGCGACCGATGTTGTGGCCTGACTCCACTGCCGGCTGACCACAACCCCACAGAACATCTTCAATCTCGGTGCGATCAAGCGCAGGAATCTTGGCGAGTACGGCCTCGATGATTCCCGCAGATAGGTCATCGGGACGCATGTCCTTGAGGGAACCTTTACCGGCTCTGCCGATAGGTGTACGGGCAGTAGAGACGATCACGGCCTCGGTCATGTGGGGCTCCCTAAGTATTGAATCGGAAATTTCGCCGGACTGAGTTGTCTGCGAGTCCGTCAGGTTACCGAGCAGTAACAAGGTGGGCCAACTGAGGAACAGCCACTAACTCCGCTGCTGCCGAGTTAGGGGAAGAAACGGCTCACCGTATCGGCCACACAAGCGGGCTTTGCGCTCGGCTCGCCCTCAAGGCCTTGAATCTCAATCGTGACCCGAACCGTTGCCTGCACGCCACCTTTTGCCTCTTCGACAGCAACGATTTGGCCGCGGCCTCGAAGAAGAGAGCCGGTAGGAACCGGCGCCGGAAAGCGCACTTTGTCGAGTCCTACGTTGACACCCATAGATGTTCCGTTGACCTGCAGAAGCTGCGGCAAGAACAAGTTCACTAAGGACAGGGTGAGATACCCGTGGGCAATCGGGCCACCAAAGGGCGATTCTGCTGTTGCTCGGGCAACGTCAACGTGAATCCATTGGTGATCACCAGTTGCATCAGCAAAAAGATTGACCTGATCTTGAGTGACCGGCGCCCAGGGCGTTACCCCGAGATCTGCTCCTGCCAGGCCCAAGAGGTCACTGGGCGATGCCACAACCGTCGCGGCTTTTGGATCGCTCATGCGTGTTGGCTCGATACAGAGATGACCTCACCGGTTAGATAGGTCGACAAATCGCTTGCAAGAAATACCATCACGTTGGCAATCTCCCAAGGCTCGGCTGCTCGGCCGAAAGCCTCTTTCGCTACTAGTTCTTCCAAGAGTCCTGGCGGTGTCACCTTGGCTAGGTTGGCGTGCATCGCCAGACTTGGCGCTACGGCATTGACGCGCACGTTGAATTCGGCCGCCTCGATGGCAGCAGAGCGAGTGAGTGCCATGACTCCTGCTTTTGCTGCCGCATAGTGCGCCTGCTTTTCTTGGGCACGCCACCCCAACACCGAAGCATTGTTGACGATTGCGCCATGGCCTTGCTCATACAGATGCGGCAGCACGGCGCGCAGGCAGCGGAAGGTTCCCGTCAAGGTCACGTCGATCACCTTTGACCACTGTTCATCAGTGATCTCAGTAATCAGGCCGTTGCCGCCAAGGCCGGCGTTGTTCATCCAAGCATCGATATGACCCAGATCCGCCAGTGCTCCTGCAACAAGGGCCTGCACGTCATCTTCATTGGTCACATCGCAGCGGAGCGTTGCAGGTCGAGTTCCGAACTCCTTTGCAAGAGCATCCGCAGTTTCGCCCAGCCTGCGCTCATGAGCATCCGAGATGACAATTTTTGCACCTTCAAGCATGCAGCGTCGTGCTAACGATCCGCCGATCCCGCTGCCTGCAGCGGCCGTGATGACCACCGTTTGGTTGTGCAGCAGAGCGTGGCCTGCTGGTTCGGCGGGCGTAGGTGCTGGTTTAGTCATGTGGTTTCTCCGGGTCCTGGTTACTAGCGGGGCTCGCGAGGCAGGCCGAGTGCCCGCTCGCCGATAATGTTTCGTTGGATCTCGTCGGAGCCGCCGTAGATAGTGTCTGAACGGCTAAAGAAGAACAACTTGTGCTCAGGTCCCATCTCTAGCTCGCCAGCATCGCCCTCATGTGCCTCGGAGTAGCGAGTCAGCAGAGCACCTGCGCCGAGTACGTCCATTGCGAGTTCTCCCATGTCTCGGTGCAGGTCGGCCCAGTACAACTTATTGATCATTGCCTCACGGGGTAGTTCAACATCGTCATCTACCCGCAGCGCTCGCAATGCGTTCCAGCGCATGATCTTCAGGCGAGACCACATTGCGGCAAGGCGTTGACGCATGACTGGGTCAGTTGTCAAGCCGAGCTCTTGGGCAGTCTCGGCGATTTCAGTGAGTTCACGGTTGAAGGCCATTTGTTGGCCAAGAGTGAGCACGCCTCGCTCGAATGCAAGGGTTCCCATGGCAACCTTCCAGCCCTCACCTGGCGCACCCACACACATGTCGGCCGAGGTGCGCGCTCCGTCAAAGAACACTTCGTTGAACTCAGCAGTTCCGGTGATTTGGCGAATCGGGCGAATCTCAATTCCGGGCTGCTTCATCGGAACCAGCAGGTAGGACAGTCCCTTATGACGCTGCGAACCTTCCTCGGTGCGACACACCACAAAGCACCAGTCTGACCACTGCGCCAATGAGGTCCAGACCTTCTGACCCTCGATTACCCAGTCATCGCCATCTCGCCAAGCTCGGGTCTTCACGTTTGCTAGGTCAGAGCCAGCGTTGGGCTCTGAATAGCCTTGGCACCAAAACTCAGTGCCGGAGATAATGCCCGGCAAAAAGCGCTGCTGTTGCTCGGGGGTTCCAAAGTGGATCAGGGTAGGACCAAGAAGTCCCTCACCAATAAGTCCGGCTCGCCCGGGGCCGCCAGCGGCGGAGTACTCCTCATGAAACGCGACTTCTAAGTTGATCGGAAGTCCCCGGCCGCCGTGGTCACTCGGCCAACCAATGCCAGTCCAGCCACCAGTTGCTAGCTCGCCCTCCCAAGCCATTCGCTCTTGAACAAAGGCGTGCTCATCACCAGGACCACCGCGGTGGCGAAGCACCTCAAACTCTCCGCACAAGTGATTCTGCATCCACTGACGAATCTCGGCACGAAACTCCGCCTCGGTGGGCTGATCCGTGCCTGTAGCTATTTCTGAAGTAAGTAGTTCGCTCACCTTGCCAAAGCTACCGTGACTGACGACCCGTCAGAAAAGCGAACCGGGAGCAATCTGTCACCCGCCTAGACTTTGTTGGCACACAAGTGGGCCACCGAGTGGCTCTTGCGACGGAGGACATGTGGCCGAGAGCCGCAGATCAGTTACCAAAATTCTTCTGGGTGTTATTGCCGTAGCCGCCGTGATGCTTGTTGTGTTGGTGACTCTTGCGGTTCGTCAACAAGCCGCGCCGCAACTCAGCAGTTCGCAAAGCAGAGTTTCAGTCGCACCCGAGTCAACGCTCCCGCCATCTACACAGCAGCAACCATCAACCACTCAGGCTACGAGCCAGCCTGCGGCAGTAGACGTGGTTGATCACGTGATCCAGATGGGGTTGATCCAGCGCGAGTATCTGACTGTTGCGCCCCAAGACATTCAGCCCACAGAGAAGTTGCCAATTGTGCTGGCCCTTCACGGACTCGGCGTTGATCGGCGGGCGATGCTGAGTGCTGCGGGTTGGCGGCAAGCTGTTGCCCAGGATCGCTTTTTGGCGGTTTTTCCCCAAGGGGTTGCAAACTCTTGGAATGTTGGGCCCTGTTGCCCACCGGCCAGCCTGCTGGGGATTGACGATCTGGGGTTTTTAGATCAGGTTGTCGCCCAAGTGAGCGCTGGGCCGAATGCCGATCTTCAGCGGATCTACCTGACAGGGTTCTCTAACGGGGCGATCATGGCCTATTACACGGCCTGTTCTCGGCCTGGGGTATACCAAGCAGTCGCTCCGATCGCGGGGAGCAACCTGACCGGCTGCAAACCCCAACAGCCGATTTCTCTGTTCCATCAGCATGCAGACCCAGATCCAGTGGTGCCCTTTAATGGCAAGCCGACGGTGGCGCAGATCCTGAGCTCGGCAACTTTTCCAAGTGTGCCGATTTCGGTGGCCGCTTGGGCTGCGGCCGATGGGTGCCCAGCGCTGCCCACAGTTCGTACTGAGCTCGGGGGAGTGGAACGGTCGATATGGGAACCGTGCGGCTCGGGTACTCGCGTTGAACTCGTCAGAGTTCCGGGACTTGGCCATAACTGGCCGAATAAGGGCCCCTATAAAGGGCTGGACGAACTTCTCGAGTTCTTTAATATCGAATGAGAACCTCGAAAATGCAGAGTCAATGAGCAGAGTCAATGAGCAGAGTCAATGAGTACGGCCAGCGCTGCGGCTTGATTGAAGAGCCTCAGTAGAGCGGAAGGACCGGTGCCAGAAACTGCTTCTGTGAAGTCGGGTGGCGGGCCTTGGCGCCTTTTTGGTTCTGATTGAGCAGGTGGCACTTATCAAAAGCGGCAACGGTGCGCTTCAGATCGGTCATGGTGTCTGAGTCTGCATCGAGGAGCCGGTGAGCGGAGAGATAGCGCAGGTAGGTCGTAAGGCTTCGACTGATTCCGTCTGGGTACTGGACACCGCGGCAGGCGCACCAGCTTGTGCAACCCTCGCTGAGGAGAGCATTCACCTGCTGAGAGGTCCAATGCAGGCCAACCTGGCCCGGTGTGGGCACTGATGCTGCGTCGATGATGACTGCTAGCGAGTCGCGGTCCACTGGGTGGCCATGAGCTAGGGCCCAGCGCACCACTGCTGCTCGGTGTCGGCGAAGATTTGCAGCCGTGCGAACGGTGCTGGCTCTGCGAATGGGGGAGTCGAACATGCGTTTCATCATGAACACATCATGCCGAGGGGGTCTGACAGTGAAACCAAACTCTCGATCCTGCACAGAAAAGCAGCTTGGGGCACGACCTACGGTCACACCCCAAGCTTTGACTACGTATGGATTATTCAGGGCGTAGACGCCCTGTGGCGTTAGCCGACGAATCCAAGTCCTTGGGTATCGCTAGTTCCGGCCACTTGTGCCCCTGAGTTCTCGAGGGTGATTCCAAGCACTCCAGCGGTGACGGTCACATCAATGATTCCCTGCGAGCACAGCGGTTCTGCTTTGGTAGGCAACTCACCACCAACTACGGGCACTGCAACTGGATCGATCATCTTGGGGAACAGTCCGTTGATTGCAGCAATCAGAGCAGGTGCAGCAGCAGTGATTGGGTCAATGATCACGACCTTCACAAACGCCGCTGAGATCTCTGGGGTAAAGGTACCAGTGAGGATTCGTTGAATAATGAAGTCATTGAGAGCTTGCCCAGTGAGTCCACCGAGAGGGTCAACAGGCTCTGGTGCTCCTGGAACGGTGGTGGCGGGTGCAGGAATAAGGGCCTGAACGCTCTCGTTGATGCGGTTCAGAGATTCTTGTGGAAGAACTGAGTACCACTGCCCAAGGGTCAGAGCCGGAACATCTTGTTCTGCCAATGCACCCTGATAGTTGATCTTGAAGTTCGTAACTAGGTTTGGCCTAGCGGCATTGTTCTTCTCGGCTACTACCTTGACATTTCCGGGCCCTATATTGGGAAGCCCTTCGAGCGCAGACTGAACCTGAGCAGCGGTGATGCCTCGGTACACGCTTCCAAAGAGCAGAGCGGCGTAGCGACCAACTTGACCTGGGCCGGTGGCAGGGGCCCAGTTTTCTGGAGTGGGGGCTGGCGCACCAAGATTATCGGAAGCCCAGATCAGATCGGTCTCTTCGCCACCGAACTTCAAACTGAACGCAATTGGCCGCTTGTCGAAACCGCCGCTACCGATTGGCGCCCAGTTATCTCCGAGGACGAGGTTCTGGATCTCGCTGACCCCTGGGGCGCCAGCATCTTCTTTGGGTACTCCACAGATCTGCACTGTTGTTGAGTAGGTGCCATCTTGGGCGGGAGCAGTAAAGGAGAACACGCCGTTGGTAATGGTTGCTTCGCCCGCAGCCGGAGCCTCAACAATTTTGAGCGACTCTGGAACCAAAGGGGTTTTTCCGGGAGTGATGATTGGCGGGGTGCCGCCCAGCAGATCGACTGTTGCTACTCCACCAGCGGTGGTGGAAAGGGGAATGATCTCCGGCGTAAAGGTGGGTGCATCGGGGTCCTTCACCGAGGTCTTCGTGATCAGGTTGGACCCAGTTGGTGCACACGAGATGTTGAGCACCACAGGAATTCCAGCGGCAAGCAACTTGGTGGTGAAGCTCACTGAACCAACCCGGTACGTGATGATCCCACCCCCGGTTGTGGTGATCTCTCCACCAATGCCCCCGAGGCTGAGGACAGAAGGCACTCCAACGGCAGGGACAACAGTCAAGTTGGGCGCAGTTGCGCTAAACGACGCAATATCGCTTGGGCCTTTGATGGTCATCTGAGCGCTGATGTTCTCTGCATCGATGGAAGCGCCAAGACCTGCTGCCGTATCGATGAGCTTCTGCGAGAGCTGTCCAGTCCAGTTGAACTGAGCGTTAATCTTCTCGCCGATCGCTGCGGATTCTGGGATGTCAGTAGCAGTAGCCGTCAGGGTGACTGGAATGGTATTCCCGCCGAGAATCCCCGAAAAGTTGTTCAACGTTGCAAGAGATGCAGCATCTGAACCTGAGCAGAGCGCTTCAATCTGAGTTGAGACAGGCGCCGCACCACTACTGCTCGTGGCAGCGGTCACTAATCCTAAAGCGAGCAGCGAGGTTGCCAGAATGACGCCCCCTGCTGTTCGGGCCGTTCTTCCCCGTTTGGTGAACGAAACTCGATTAACTCCCATAACAACTCCCTTGTAGCGGCGGAACCCCCGCAGGCTGATCATGTTTCGCATGATTTCCAACGTTCACTGCTGAACCTCACGACCACATAACTTGAAGCTACCCACCTGTGGCCTGATGCGAGCATTTCAGTTTTACTCGCGACTTACCTATTGAGGCAAGTAATTTTGGTACTTGTGGGCAGTATTGCTCAACAACAGTGATCGGTGACACTGAAGCCAAATCCGTGGCTGCTAGGTGCAGTTCGAGCTCCAATGCCAAGGCTCGGATGGCAGGTTGCAGAACCCGTAACTTGAGGCGTTGGCCCTCATCCAAGCGAACCCTGAACTGCCGCGACTCAGGGTGCTCCCACCTTGAGTGAAGTCAACGGCGAGGCCGCGCTCATGCATGGAAGTTCCCGGGCGAGCAGAGGGGGGACTGCATGAAGAAGCAGGCATTTCATAGATCGCGTAGTTGCTTGATCCGCAGTTGTTTCTGCGAACAGCTATCTGCCCGGCAGGGTCACGGTAGCCGCCGCCGCCGAAGTTGATCCCCGCAGCAGAAGCTGCAGCTAGCAAGCTCTGCAAGTTGCCGGCCATGGACTGGTGGATCATGATCCCGCCGACGTTGACGATCTCACCGCTACCAGTGATGTTAGGAGGGGTGCCGCCGCCGCTATTTCCGCCGCCACCACCGCCGCCGGTGGACAGCGCTGGCTTGCTCTGCGCTGCACGTTGTGCGGCTCGAGCCGAGTCGGCAGCGCGTTGCGCGGCCACAGCTTTCGCAATCTCGGCCTGCTTGGAAGTGATCGAACTCGACAACTGAGCATCGGTCGCGGCAAGGGAGACGGCCTCTGCAAGGGCCGAGTTCAATCGAGCTTCGACCTTGGCAGCAAAGGCTTGCTGTTCCGAGTAGGCCTTGTTGAGTTCGTTGAGTCGGCCTTCGACTTGTGCTGCCCCTGCCGTTGCTCGAGTGTTTGCCGAGGCTGCTGCCCCGCGCTGAATTTCAAGGTCCTCTTGGACGGAGCGAAACTTCTCGACGAGGCCGATATTTTCGTTCGTTCGTACCGACATGAGTGTTCGCTTGTTGACGGTGTCATTGATGTCGTCACTACCAACCGCGATCTGGTTGGCACTTCCCATACTGACGTATGCATCGACTGCGGACTCCTTCATCTGAGCCGTCAGTGCATCAAGTTCGGCTTGTTTAGCGGCCTGGGCTGCCTCGGCAGCGGCCTGATCTGCTTGTGCCTGAGCGACTGCCCGCTCAGCCTCTTCGAGTCGATCTTGTTGAGCGTTGACATTGGTATTGAGTGCGGTCAGGGCTGAACTCACCTGAGCATCGGATGCTTTCAGTGCGTTTACTTGTGAGGCTTTGCCAGCAGCCTTCTTCTGAACTGAAGCACGCTGGCTTTGCAACTCGGCCAAGCTGGGGTTGTTGTCTTTTGACAGGGCACTGCTTGAAGCAGAGGCTGGAACCGAGGTGGCACCGATGAGCGCCATCGCGGCCGTAGCAGCAACTCCAACGAAGACCCTGGTTCGGGTTCGGCGGTGGGCCGGTGCATCGACTGGGGATGTAGTGCGAGAAGTATTCACAGCGGAGATCGGACCTCGTGGATCGACTTCATTTCGTAACGAAACTGAAACACTAGCAGGGGTGGCGCATTTCGTCCGCTCACCGGCTGAGCAATTCCTTCGTCACCTGTTGTTAGCGCCGTTGACACCTCGGACAGAACACAGTTGCTCGAGCATCGATCAGGATTCGCCGCAACGTTGTGCCGCATCGAAGGCAGTCTTGGCCTGCCCTTCCGTAGCACTGCAAGTGATGCTGATTGCTTCCCGCCGAGCCTTCAGCATCGCGATAGTTGCGAAGCGTGGTCCCTCCGTTGTTGATAGCGACTGCTATGACTTCTTGAATATCTCTGCGAAGTTTCATGGACTGCACCTTGGTGATTCTTTTTGCCGCCGGGTGGACCTGAGCTCTCCAGAGGGCCTCATCGACATAAATGTTTCCCAAGCCAGCCACCACGCGTTGAGAGAGCAGCTGCGCCTTGACGGAGCGCTTGGTTGAATTGATTTGCTGCCTGAGGTAGTCCGCAGTGAAGTCGTCATCGAAGGGCTCGGGTCCGAGTGCTGCGAGAGTGGCGAGCGACTGATGTTCACCAGCAGCTACTACAGCAATTCGACCAAACCGGCGGACGTCATCAAAGAACAATGAGCGACCATCATCAAGAACCCAAACAGCGCGCAGGTGGCGTTGTGATGAACTGCTCTCGACACGAGTCGATTGCTCCCAACTCGTCAGAGAGCTCACAGTCGTAGAAGGGTGCTCGGAACCAGTGCTGGAAACCGAAAGCCGACCAGTCATTCCGAGATGCACGATGAGTTCACGCGCCGCCACACCGGGCGAAGACTCGACAACATGATTCCGGTCAGGGTGCTGAGCCGGTGCAGGGGCAAGGGCCGGGGCCGGGGAAGGGTCAGGGGCAGGGTCAAGATCGATCAGCAGGTACTTGCCGC
>JBAXCX010000087.1:0-12804 GCA_037141255.1 Actinomycetes bacterium
CTGTTGTTCGTTGCTCTGTTGTTGGTTGCTCTGTTGCGTCATTGGTGGTCACGCGCTCTCAGAGCCGGAGGCTTTCGGAGGTCGCTTCTGTACTGTTTCTCGTTCTCGGATCGTGTCCCATTCGCCAAATGCTCGCAGAGTGAGTACCGCAACAACCGCAACTCCTGCAGCGCCGAGGAGCATGGAGAGAAAAGTAATAAATCCAACGCTTCCTTGGCCAAAGCGGCCCAGTTCAGCAAATGCGTACCCGATCATGGCACCTGCTGCCGCGCCAATGAAGATCGAGCCAAATGCAAGAACTCGGGCTAACACGGATGGAAGTGCCGTGTCTGGGTCGGTGGTTCGCGAAGAGGTTGTGGGGGGTTCAGGCATGGCCATTGAGCGAGAGTGTACGGCCCTTGAGAATAAAAGATTAAGGCGGGATCCTGAGCCGCCGATTGATTATCAAGCACTTGTTATCTAGAAAACTCACGAAGAGCAGCCAAGCCGGCAGCAGCGGCAGGCAGGGAGAGTAAGAAATGTATTCACGACGCAACACCGAAGAGCCAGTCGTTCCGGCCCATCGTTTGGGAGAATTGCTTTGCGGGGCACGTCTGCGCCAAGGCCTGAGCCTTGATGCAGCTGCGAACGCCCTCGGTGCCGACTGGTCGGCACTGACGTTGTTGGAAATCGAGACGGGCTACCGTTCGATTCCCGATCAAGACCTGCTCGCACTGACCGACATGTACCAGATTGCGACCGCAGAGCTGATTCCATCTCGCTCGCACCTCGTTCTGGAAATTGATGATCGAATTCAGGATCGAGGCGGCCTCACGCTGCATTTTGTTGGCGGGGATAGCGACGAGGAAGAGGTCCTGACCCGTTACCTCGCAGCGCTCTATTCCATGCGTGATATTGAGCCCGGGCAGGTAATTCCACTCCGTCAACCTGACCTAGCAGTACTTTCCGAAGCACTTGGTCGACCTGCGGTGCAGATTGAGCAGGAGCTTCTGGCGATGATGATTCTGAGCGAGGAGGCAGTCCGAACACGCGGATCTCGGATACGTAATCGAGTACTCATCCCAGCGATCGGCGTAGTCGTGGCGATCACCGCCGTAGGCATGCTCTTGCTGGTGAGCGAGGACAGCGGTGCCGTGAACGCCGTGCCCGCTGGTTTTGAGCCCGCAACTGCCCCTGAACCCGCCGCCGAGATTCCAGCTGTGCCCGTCCAGATTGGCGATGCCGTGGTTCAAGAGCGTTTGCCGGATGGGTCCCCGGGCCAGGTTGTCACCCGGGGGTAATTCTCCAACTGAACTTCTGCGATGTAAGCGACCCGCAGTACAGTCGGATCATGTTCTCCTACTCCGCGGCTCGATCCCTGAAGCCCGCGCTCTTCATGGTTTTTGTGTGTGGCGTGCTGCTCTTCACGGGTTGCGCGAAGACGGACTCGACGAACGCTCAGAACGGTTCGACTCCAACTGTTGATGAAGCAACTCAGGGCCTTGAAAAGGTTGCAGCGAGCCAGTTCGTAAATAAGACCGCTCTGGCCGAGGTGACCATAACGGTGAAGGACAACGAGTTCTCACCTCAGTACATCACGGTTTCTCCAGGCACCAAAGTGATCTTCAACAATCAAGGTCGCAACCCGCACAACGTGTATCCCGTTGCGTCCGGCGAATTTCAGGCGATCGCCACTGATGACTTAGGCCCCGAGGAGCAAGCTCCCCTCGTCATCGCCGATCCGGGCATGTACCCCTACTACTGCACGTTGCACGGTACGCCGAAAAAAGGCATGAACGGCAGGATCCAAGTGGTAGCGGAGTAGCCGAGGTGTAGCTCAGGGCGGTTACTTCGGCCCGAAGAGTGGGTCTTCGTCGCGGTTTGAAGACAATCCGCAAACCACATCCCGGTTCAGGCACAACTTGATCTCGTTCGCTAAGCCTGCTTGGTCCCAAGAGTTGATGAAGTCCGCATGGATTCCGTAGGTCGACCCAGATGACAACGTCAGGTCGTGGCCGGTGCCAGAGATTGGGTAGGCCACCGCAAAGGTCAGCTGAGGAACGTGCACGGGATGTGTCCTCGGGCAGAGGCCCGCAGAGCTGTTCACCATGTGGCTTTTGTGATTTTTGCTGTCAGCATTGACGCCATCCCAGCAGTCAGGAAAGGTCATCACTGCTCGCAACGGAGCCGAAACGGGGCACTGCGGTGGAGCAGCGTCATGGCTAGATGAGACCCCGCAGGCCCAGCCAGCCAAATCGGCTGACAGTGGCTCGGTGGCGGTCATATCGCCCGCAATGATGTGCAGTCCCTCGGGGAATGGCACCACGTCCTTGGGGTTCACCCCGGGAGCGGCTCGGTAATAGGCAACGGATTTCACTGGTACCACTGCTTGGCCATGGTCTCTGAGTTGTGGTGCCCAGTAGGCAGCGGTGTCTCGTTGCTTCTGACACGTGGTAGCAGCCTTGAGTAGTGAAACAGTTGTTGAGTCGGCGTTGGTGCTGCGATTACCAAAAAAGTCGTGTACATGAGACATGCCCGGCTTCCCAGGAAACACAATCGGGTCATCGGGAGCAGAGTGGCTGTATCCGCAGTCGGTAACGAACTGTCCAACCTGCCCCTGCGGGCCCAGATGGCGAGCAGGGGAAAGTGGACTGACCTGTGAATTCTCGCGGTTGGTTTCCTCGCTCGCTGCGGATGAGGTTGAGCAGGCACCGAGCAGAAGTGCGGCGCTGCTCAGAATTCCCGCAGCAGCAACTACCCAAATTCGGGAAAGGAGAATCTGACGTCTCATGTACCTGCGGGGGGAATCGTGGTCTCCGGTGGGCGGGCAGGTAACGCAATTGCCTCGATGTCTACCTTTGGCGGACCGGTTGGGGCTGGGGTAACTGGTGCCGTTGCAGCGTTTGGCATATTTGGCTGCTTCGCGGGTTCTGGAGTGGTCTGGTAGGTATCTTTCGGGGGTGCAGCTGCAGGAGATCCCAGCAGGCCGAGCAGGTCAAGCGCCCCAGAGTCCCAGCTTCCGCCGTTTCCTGCAGCGTCACACGGGGCGAGTGCCTGCAAATCATTTGGCGCACTCGTGGTGAAGGTATTGCCACTGAAGCAATTGCGAAGAAGGTCAGTGGTGACTCCCAAACCCAACAGATCAACGGTGCCAACGGCGAGGTCTGCGACACCGGAACCAGAGATGGTGTTGTCGACAATTCGGTTCTCATACGGGTTCCAAAACACCACGCACCCCTTGAGGAGGCCATCTACTGCCTTGCAGTCTGCAGCAGCGATGGGCGGAACCTTTACGTCATGAGTTTTAGAACACGGCGTGTCCCATTCGGCGGCATCTGGCGCAAGATCGCTCGCGTCCTCCTCGGGGTAGGGCACAAGTCCAATCCCGGTTCGATCATGGTTAAACACTTGGTTGCGTTGAACCAGATTTCGCACACCGCCGGGTAACAGAATGCCGTTCCCCTGAGCGAGCAGAGCAACCTCGATGGCGGGTGCGACCACACTGTTATTTTCATAGACGAGGTTGCCCACCACGGTGGTGTCACGCTCCGGGTAGCAGAGTTCGTAGCTGCCGCTATTTGGCACCACGCCGGCACGATTGTTTCTAAAAATGGAGTTCACAATAAAGAGGTCGCCACCCGAGTTGGTTCCCGAGTAGCCCAGGCCGTTGAACTCAGAGGTGACGTGATCAACAAGTGCGTTGCAGGGGTAACACTCGCCGATGTAGATGCCAGCATCGGGACTACCCGATCCGTACGAATTGTCGATCTGGCCGTTGACTGCGTCAAAGGCGTAGATCCCGTAGTCGCCATTTCGGTATGCGGTCAGGTAGGAGCCTCGGTACCCCTTTACTCCCGACCAATAGAACCCGTTGGAGGTGAAATTGCGCGCCGTCATGTTTTCAACAACAACACCATTGGCCTCAAGAATACGTACACCGTTTTCAAGCTTGAACTGTCCGTCCAGAATCACCTTGTTGCGATCAAGGCCCCGCAGGGTGATGTTGTCGGTGCTGACGTCCACATCCTCGTTATAGACCCCCGGGCTGATCAGAATGAGTGCGCCCGGCTTGGCAGCGTCTACTGCTTTTTGAATCGTTGGTTGGTCAGCAGGCACAGCAATTGTCATCGATGAGTCGGAACTGCTGCAGGCCGTAGCGAACAAGGCCAGTGTTGCCATGAGTGCCATAAGTGCCATCGTGAGCTTGAGAGCTGTCCTACGCATCTGATCCCCTTTTTACTTCGTGTCAGCTAGCGGATAGCCCTAATCATGGCCCAGAGTCGCCGACAACGGGGAGATTCTTGGGCCACTGTTCCTTCTGGCCGCTCGTAGCTGGCAAACTAAGTCCGTGCGCGACTGGTTCGTGGGTGGAGCGATTATCCAAGCGGGATGCCTCACGGGCAGTCATCTTGGTGAATTGGAACTTGATACTGCGGGTGCGCGGGCGGCTGAACTTTCGGGAGTTCTGCTTGTCGAGAACCTTCGCCAGAACGGCAAGTCAGATTGGACCACTCCCGGTGGTGTCATTGATCCGGGAGAGTCACTCCTAGAAGGTCTCACTCGAGAAGTGCGAGAAGAAACTGGGTTAGAGGTTGTGCGTTGGTCGGGTCTCCTCTACGAGATTCGCGTCGAGGCCCCCGGCCTTGAGTGGCGCCTGCGCGTCGAGGTGCACCTGGCCCAAGAGGTTGCAGGCGAGGTGACGCTCGGACAAGACCCGGACGGCATTGTGATTGGGTCGGATTGGGTCTCGGCGCAGGCCTGCGATGATCGGTTGCGGCACGCACAACCGTGGGTGCGCGAGCCGTTGCTTGAGTGGATCACAGAACGGTTCGAGACTCCGCGATTGTTCGAGTACGAGCTACACGGGGATGCTCCCCATAACGTTGCGGTAACGCGCAAGTGACTCCAGATTCTGGTCGGGTCATCCTGCACGTAGATATGGATGCCTTCTTTGCCTCAGTGGAACTGCTCCGCCATCCGGAGCTCAAAGGGTTGCCGCTGCTGGTGGGGGGCACCGGCGACCGAGGCGTAGTCGCCGCAGCCTCCTATGAGGCCCGCTCGTATGGTGTGTACTCGGCAATGTCATCAGTGCAGGCCCGTCGGCTCTGTCCCGACGCAGTGTTTCTGCAGGGTGATCATGCGCACTACAGCCGTACCTCCGGAGTCATCATGGAGATCTTTCGGACGCTCACCCCACTCGTCGAGCCGTTGAGCCTTGATGAGGCGTTTCTTGATATTTCCGGATCCCGTCGCCTGCTTGGGGAACCGCAGGAGGTGGCGATTCGTTTGCGCCGCAGAGTGAAAGACGAGACGGGACTCTCGTGTTCGCTGGGCATCGCTCCGAATAAGTTCCTCGCAAAACTCGCCACAAACTCGGCAAAACCCACTGCCTCGCGTCAGGGTCCGATCGAGGGGTCTGGAGTGGCTGTTGTTGAGCCTGGACGGGAGCTTGAGTTTCTGCATCCGCTGCCGGTTCAGCAGCTTTGGGGCGTTGGTCCAGTCACCCTTTCGAAGCTCACACCTCTTGGGGTTCGCACTATTGGAGATCTCTCGGCGATTCCTCAGGAGGTACTGCAGACAGTTCTTGGGCAGGGATCGGGGACCCAGCTGTATCAACTGGCTTGGGGTCGAGATAACCGCCCAGTGGTTCCGAATGCCGAACCCAAATCCATGAGCCATGAAGAGACTTTCGCACAAGATATTTCCTCAATGGATGCCCTTCGAACCGAACTGGTTCGCCAGAGCGAAGCAGTTGCTAGCCGGCTACGTCACCACGGATACCGCGGGCGGACGGTGCAACTCAAAGTGCGCTACCGCGACTTCACAACGGTGACTCGTTCGCAGACCCTTGAGGCGCCGACCGACCGTGGGACTGACCTGGTGCGAGCTGCGTGGTCCTTGCTGCTGCGCTTGCCGGTGGAACGCGGCGTGCGTCTGCTGGGAGTGGGAATGGCAAATCTTCTGCGTGGCGAACTGCAACAGCAACTCTCATTCGACGAGATTCTCTCGCCCTTGCCGCTTGCATCAGGGGGGGTTGGCTCTTCGAATCCAGACCTCAAGGCCACAGATTCGGAGTGGGATGCAACGAATTCAGCAGTAGACGCCATCAGGAACAAGTTCGGAGCCGAACTGATCGGCCCGGCCCGACTAGCCGGGCACAGTCAGCGTGGCGCAGACCAACAGTGGGGTCCCGCCGCTGAGACTCCTTCGCGGTTCGTACCCCCGGCAGAATCGCCTTGATGGAGGCAATCTCCTGCCCGACAAGGCGAGAGGTAGAAATTGACAGTATCTTTAGAACCATCAAGACAGTATCTTTAGACCAATCAGAATTGTCAGCGTAAACACCGGGTGATGAGTCATGCCACTCTCTGAGGACGAACAACGAATCTTGGGCGAGATTGAACACAATCTGCGCGCCAGTGACCCTGAGCTTGCCCGGCAGGTGGGATCCACCACGGTCTACACCGAGTCGGTCCGCCGGCTGAAGTGGGGTGTATTCGGATTTGTCCTTGCGCTGATTGCTTCAGTGCTGCTGCTCGCTGTGAGCTATCTGGCAGCGTTTGCAGGGTTCTTAGTTGTTTTCGCACTCGCAATCTTTATTGAATCCAATGCTCGGCATTTAGGTCGGGCCGGTATGAACGAGGCCACTCAAGCCTTGCGAAACAATGGCACCGGCAGTTTGAAGGATTACTTCAACGATGCCAGCACCAAAGCGAAAGACCGGCTTCGCCGCCCCGAGGACGAATAGCGGATCAGCTGCTCTACTGAATCTGCAGCCTGCTGAGCGGCAAGGCCAATGACCGAGCCCTCGCCAAGTCTTCCGTACCTTCGAGCAGTTTCCATCTGCGCTAAGCCTTGAAGCGCCAAGCTGGGCTGTGACGCTGTGTCCGCTGCGGTTTCTAGTGCACTGAGTTTGCGGGCGGCTCGTTCTACAAATTCGGTGGGGGTTTCCCAATCCTCTGGCTGTAGTTCGATCAGAGCGAGCCAGAGAAGCGATCGATTCCATGCATCTTCAACTACTTCGGCTTCGATCAGTTCGCGTTCTTTGCCGGCAGCGGTTCGCAACCGAGTCAGACTTCGTCGACGCTTTCTGACTCGGCTCCTGCGAACGAGAAGTAGGGCCACAGCACATAGCCCCGCCACAACGAGGGCGACCGCAGCTGCAGGCTTCAAGAACTCACCCACTTGTTCTGGTCTTGACTTGGGTGAAGCAGCGCTGTTGTTGGTGGGTTTGCTGTTGGAATTGTTGTTGGTAGCTGAGGAGGATGAATTGCCGGAAGGGTTGGGCGCCTGCGTGGTGCCAACTCCGCCGTTTTGGGAGGGGAGGAGTGTGGTGCTGCTAGATGACTGCGACGCAGGAGGGGCCGCCTGGGCTGCAGCTACGCCGGTGTAGGGAGCAGTCTGCGGGTCGCCGCGCCCGGGGGTGGGCTCAAAGGGGACCCAACCAAGACCCTGGAAGTAAATCTCTGGCCACGCGTGTGCGTTCCCGCCGCGCACCAGATACTCCGTCCTGGATGCCCCATTCAGCTGAGGTTTGCCAACAGTGCTGATGGGATCTCCGGGGGTGAAGCCAACGGCGACCCGACTCGCGAATCCCAACTCGCGCGCAAGAAGGGCAAAGGCAGAGGAGAACTGCTGGCAGAACCCCGCACGGGCTTGCAGGAAGTTTGCGAGTGGATCATCAGATTGGCTGAAATCCACCGTCTCGTCGTAGCGGAACTCGCTGCGGAACCAGTTCTGTAGAGCGATCACTTGTTGAAAGGGGGTCTTCGCTTCAGCGATTATCCCCTGTAAGAGCTCAGGAGTGAGGGCGGGGCTCTGACTCTTCACAAAGTAGATTGGATCAACGTTTTCAGTAGTTCCGGCCTGGGCTTGAGCAGCTGCTGAGAAATCGGGGATCAGAGACTCCAGGCGGTAGATCGGGCGAATGTTGGAGTCGGTGGAGACCAAAATGATTGAGGAAGATTCGCGGTCATAGCTGACCTCGGTGTCGGAGGAAATTTCTGAAGGCTCGTAGGCGCCCGGAAGCCAGAGCCCAGACAATCCCGAAATCTGAATCTCCTGCCGAAGGGTTGGTCCCGACACAGTTGGCCCAAGGTTGGATGGCAATTGACCTGAGATTCGTTGGTAGGTCCCGCGCGAGATCCAAATATCTCGATTTGGATCGAACTCCTCCAGCGCAGTGAGTCGCCAATAGGCCGGCTTGTCTGATCGCACGGTGAACAATTCGGCATCACTGCGAGAACCGAGAAGCGATCTGATTCCCACAAAGGGGCTCACAACAGTTCGAGGTTCGGATCCTCGGCCGAGTTTTCCTAGGTTGATGATGGGGTCTGTTTCTTGAGGAAGAAGGGCGGCAGCAGCAACTCCTCCCAGCATGGCAACTACCCCGATGAGAAGGGCTGACCGCGCAACACTACGCGTCGCATAACGCTGGGGTCTGCCGTCACACTGTGTTCGGGAGGTTCGCAGAGCAATCTGCGTCACCGTGTAGATCAGCAGGCCCGCAAGAAAGCAGATCGTCGAGGCGAGTCTGTTTGATTGCCGGGCGAGAAGTCCCAGAGCGAGAAAGGTAGCCAGAAATGGAACAGCGGCTTGAGCGGGACCGTCATAACGAAAAGCCGCTGCGTCTGAAAAGCAAACAAACAGCCAGAACCCGAGGGCTATGACGAAGAGAAAGCCCTGCGTTGCGGGAACGGGTGCGACGAGTCGGGAGAACTCAGAGAATGAGGTAGAGATCTCGGTGTTGATCAGGCGCGCTGCTGCGGGAGTTGGCAAGGCGAAGCGATTACTGCCGTGAGCAAAAACGGTAGTGAGCAGGAATATGGCGGAGAGGACTTGTGCGCACAGTGAGCCAGCAAGACCTACTCGTAATCGGCGCAGTACAACGGCGAGAAGCCAGGCAGTCACAATCGGGACTGCCAGCTCAGAGAGAAAACTCCAAGAGTCGAACAGGCTGATAAAGCTGGCCGCAGTTCCTCCTGCTAAGGCCAGTAGGCCGAGTTCGGCTGCGACTGCCGCACCTGCGGCACCTGAATCCGCTTTGCCGAGCGCTGTTGTGGATGAGGTGCGAGCCGCATGGGTAGTCATTGGAGAGTCGCTAAACGAGCATGAATCGCCTGATCCCAGACTTGATCAAGTCCTGTGCCGTGGTTCCAATTCACCTGCAGCCAATTTGGGGCACCGGCAGTAATCTGGTTCGGAGCGGTAGTCACGGACACCAAAATCCGAGACGAGAACGCGAGTGTGCCACGCTCAAGACGAAGCAGTTGCGAGGCGTCGAGTTGTCCGGTGCACACAACGATCTGGCCACCTTCTCGAGTGTCAAGGTGTTGCAGAACGGTAGCTAGAGAGGCTGATTCCGCGCTGGGATCGGATGGCTGCATCAGGGCAAGGGCATCATGAATAAGGTCCAACTTGTCGGATGCGCTGACAAATCCGGTCCCAAGGAGTGCTGTATGTGGGAGTGCTGTATGTGGGAGTGCTGTATGTGGGAGTGCTGTATGTGGGATCGCTGTATGTGGGAGCGCTGTAGTGACCAGGCGGATTAGGCCACCTTCTTTTGCCGCAAGTTCGACAACGCTTGCCGCCGCCGACACGGTGCGCTCGAAGGAGGCTGGACTGCCAAGATCGACCAGGACGGTCGTCCTGTTCTGCCAGGGCAGATCAAACTGTCGCATAACCGGTCGGCCAGTCCGAGCCGTTGTCGGCCAGTGGATGCGACGAAGATCATCGCCGGGTAGGTATTCGCGTAGCCCAGAGAACTCTTCGGCCGGGTGAGCGATCAGCGCTGCAGACCTCGACTGCGCGCTTTCATGTCCGGTTGCAGTTGCGGGGATCGGAGAGAGTGGCCAGGTTGGGGCCAGAATCAGAATTGATGTGCGATCAGCAGCAAACCGGACGCACCGCACAATTCCGAACGGATCCTGCACCTGCACCTCGGTTGCATCAATCTGATGCACACCCCGCTGACGGATTGGGAAGGTGTAGCGCGCGGTGTTGTGGTCCTGTGTGAGCAGCGGGGCAATCTGCAGAGGGACGGTCCCGTACTTCGAAACCCTGTCTGTCAGCAGGAGAACCGCAGATCTCCGTCGGCCAATATTTTGCGTTCGAAGTTGAATGGTGCAGGTCTCATTCGCCTTGCAGCGAGCGGGAAGTGCAGTTCGGTGAACCTCAACCGTAGGTGCATGCAAACGGGTCCAGATCCAGGCTGACAAGACAAGGAGAAGTGCGGTCGCTGACAACACAGCAGCTTCGGGCAGCCCAAAGAGCCATGACGCAATTGCCAGAGCGGGTGAGGCTGCAAGAATCGCGGCGCCACGGTGCGTGAGGCGCATCTCAATTGGTGATCGACGTGGAACGGATCAATTCCTCAATGGCTGCCGCAGGCTCGAGTCCAGCGAGGCGCGCCTGAGAAGACAAGACCACTCGGTGGGCCAACACGGGCCCTGCGAGGGCTTTAAAATCGTCTGGGGTAACGAAGTTGCGACCTTCTGCCGCTGCCCAGACTCGAGCGGCCCGAAGGAGGCCGAGGAGGGCTCGCGGTGATATCCCGAGATCAAACAGCGGGCTCTTGCGAGAACCAGCGGCGAGCTCAACGAGGTAATCAGTGAGTGAATCCGCCACGTACAACTGTTGAGCGGCGCTGCCCATCGCAATGATGTCTGCGGAGGAGGCCACAGCGGGCAGGGTGCTGAGCACCGAGTCATGATCAGGTTCGCGGATGAGTGCTCGCTCAGCTTCTTTGCTGGGGTAACCAACTGACAGCTTCATCAAGAATCGGTCGAGCTGGCTTTCAGGGAGCGGAAAGGTGCCGTGATGTTCGAGTGGGTTTTCGGTGGCTATGACCATGAAGGGTTTCGGAAGCTGATAGGTGGAGCCATCTACGGTGACTTGTTCTTCGGCCATGGCTTCAAGCAGAGCAGATTGTGTTTTTGGCGAAGCCCGGTTGATCTCATCTGCGAGCAGCAGATTGGCAAAAACGGGCCCGCTGCGAAACTCAAAACTGCCGTCATGCTGATTCCAAACCGAGGTTCCTAGAACATCAGAGGGGAGAAGATCAGGGGTGCACTGAACCCGGGCAAAATGCCCATCCACAGACTTCGCTACGGCCTTAGCGATCGAGGTCTTGCCAACACCGGGAACGTCCTCCAAGAGCAAATGCCCCTGAGCGACCAAACTCGTCACCGTTAGTCTGACGACCTGTTCTTTACCCCGAACAGCGCGACCAATATTTGTGCAGATTGCATCAAACAGCCCAGCAAAGCTTGCCGAGCGCTCTTCGCTGAGGGGACTGCTGCTCACAGGGGGTGCCTTCCATGTCCGGGTCGCTTCAGTCTGTCAGAGCTAGTCGTATCGAGAGGGGCTTGCACTGGTAGTTTTTTGCTATGTCGCAGAAACAGCAGGCCGACTCCTCCGCTTGTACTTTTCGGGAGCAGGGCCAATGACTGCACCTGAAGTAGTCGTGGCCGCTGTTGACATTGGTGGAACGAAGGTAGCGGGAGCAGTGTTCGGCGCTGCCGGTCAGGTTCTTGCACGTGCTCAGATTCCCACTCATCTTGATCTCGGTCCTGAAACCGAAGACGGAACTGCGCTGTTTGACCGAATTGCGGGCATGCTGCGCTCAGTCATTGTCGAGTCTGGTGTTTCACCCGAGATCCTCGGTGTCGGATGTGGTGGGCCAATGACGCTGCATGGTGAGACTGTGTCGCCCCTGAACATCTCGCAGTGGCGAGGGTTTCCTCTGCGTGATCGGTTCATCGAGGCATTTCAACTCCCTACCTATGTTGATAATGACGCCAAGGCGTTTGCCTTGGCTGAGGGCTGGATGGGTGCCGCCCGCGGTGAGACCGACTACCTAGCGATGGTGGTGTCGACAGGGGTTGGCGGCGGCATCGTTCTCAATGGGGCTTTGGTAGATGGTGGGTCGGGCAACGCGGGCCACATTGGACATGTGATTGTCGAGCCGCTGGGACGAGACTGCGTGTGTGGTGCCCAAGGGTGTCTTGAAGCTGAAGTTTCGGGAACAGCGATCGCAGCGTTCACCGGCCGTCCCGCCGAGCATGCTTCGCTAGAAGTGCGCCGCAGAACGGGGCTCTTGGTGGGGCGAGCTGTTGCATCGGTTGCGAACCTCTTGGATCTGCGCCTAGCAGTTGTGGCCGGGTCAGTAGCCCTAGGTTTTGGGAATGACTTCTTTCTGGCTGCTCAGGAAGAGGCGGACCGCAGTGCGCGACTCGAGTTCTCATCAGGGCTAAAAATTGTTCCCTCCGGCTGTGGGGATCTTGGCCCGTTGCTTGGCGCTGCCGCGGTTGGCCGGGCAGGGAAAGCGGCCCAGAACTAAGTCCACCGGGCCGGCAGCTTGGTTCTTGCCTACCCAACTACTGTTGAGGGGACAACCACGAACGGGAAGCCAACACAGTGACCACATCGCCAACTCGAATATCACGGCCGATGTTCCTCGCAGTGTTGAGCCATCCGAGCCTGTGGGCGGTGGCCCTCCGACAGATGTTGTACCTTGCGCCACAAGGCTGGTGGCGGCGTGCACCCTTTGTGCCAGTTCCCGATGCTGCGTACATGAGGTTTCGTATGGTCACGGCCTACGGCGGAGATGGCAGCACCGCAGCGGAACCCGAGGACCTGATTACGTACTTGCGTTGGTGTCGAGCTTGGCCAGCAGCGACTTCTCGCTGATGCCCGCAGAGATTCCAGCTTCGATTCGTTTGCTGCGAGTGACGGTTCCGCTGCGCAACGATCATCGCGGAGCTCACGGCACCGAACATATTCGCGATGTCATTCTCGTTTGTTGGCAGCGTCAGGATGGATGGG
>JBAXCX010000088.1:0-12651 GCA_037141255.1 Actinomycetes bacterium
TCCCAAGTGGGTGGACCGAGTGGAGCAGTGGGAAACCCAGAAGTATGGGTCAGTAGTTGCCCAAGGGTGACCTGAGCCATCCAGTCCGGAGTTTTCCCTAGGGTGCCGAACGCTGGAATCAACTCGATAGCTCGGGTATCTACGTCGAAGCGACCTTCTGCGATCAACTGCCACACCACTCCAGCGATGAGGGCCTTGGTGCAAGAGAAAATATTGAACTCGGTCCGATTCGTTGCAGAACCAAAGCTCTCAAATACTGCCAATTCTTGATCAACTGCGAGCGCCATCTGTGCTGCGGGCATTCGTCCGGCGTCAACCTCTTCCTGAATGCGATTGCGCAGTGTGTCGAGGGCAGCAAGGTTGATTCCTGCGTCCTCGGCTTGGATGGTGGCTTTGACTGAATCTTCAGGGAATGAACTCACAGGATGCAACGCTAGTCCTCTGGCCCTGCACATCGGACTAGATTGCGGAGCAGTTCCAATAAAGGAGTACCGCATGAAGATAGCTGTGAATTATGACCTGTGTGAAAGCAACGCCATTTGTATGGCAGTAGCTCCCGAGGTGTTTGAGGTACGAGACGATGATTTTCTCTACCTGCTAACCGAGGAGCCTGGCGAGGAGCTTCGCGAGAAGATGGAAGAGTCAGTTCGCCGATGCCCCAAACAAGCCATCACCATAGAGGGCTGATATGACGGTAGTCATTGCCGGCGCTTCACTAGCTGGGCTGACCGCTGCAGAGACGCTGCGTGCCGCGGGGTACGAGGGCGCGGTGATTGTGGTGGACCCATCCGCAACAATCCCTGCGGATCGACCGCCCCTGTCAAAGCAGGTTCTTGCTGGTGAGTGGCCACCCGAAAAGGCTCAGCACCGCGCCGCAGCGCGGGTTCCTGAACTCGGGCTCGACCTTCGACTCGGAGTGGCGGCGACGGCGCTTGAGGCTGCAACGCGCTCGGTTAGTTTGTCAGACGGGTCGCTGATTTCGGCTGACGGGATTGTGTTGGCAATGGGTGCAGCGCCAAGTCGACTACCGGGCGATCAGCCTGCAGGCGTGCACGTGCTGCGAACCATGGACGACTGCTTGGCCCTGCGCAATGACCTGGACAAGATGCCAGCACGAGTAGCGGTGATCGGAGCGGGATTTATCGGAGCCGAGGTCGCAGCCACATGCAGAAGCCGCGGACTAGAGGTAACCCTGATCGAGGTAGCGCCACTACCCCTAGGCCGTGTCCTTCCCGGCCAACTCGGCGGATTTATTGCTGATCTGCATCGCGCACACGGAGTTGAGGTCCTGCTTGGAGTGGGCGTGGAGGGTCTCGACTCGACAACAGATGTTCATGGCAGCCAGCGCGTGAGCGGAGTGCGCCTGACGGACGGAAGTTTTGTATCTGCCGAGGTTGTGGTTGTTGGTATCGGGGTAGTTCCGAATACGGGTTGGCTCGAGGGTTCAGGCCTTCGCCTAGATAACGGCGTGGCCTGTGATGCAACCTGCAGTGCGGCACCTGGGATTGTGGCTGCAGGAGACGTGGCCAGTTGGCCGAACCCGCTCTATGACGAGGTCATGCGAGTGGAGCAATGGGAAAACGCAATTGCACAAGGGGAGTACGCAGCCAAGCGGCTTCTCGCAGAGTTGCAGGGCACAGAGTTACCTGCTCCTTTCGCCTCGATTCCGTGGTTCTGGTCGGACCAGTACGACCGAAAGATCCAGATGGCCGGACGCCCATCATCAAGCGACGAGATCATTATTCCCGAGGGCTCAATCGAGGAGCAGCGCTTTGTTGCATTGTTCCGCCGTGGCGACCTGTGCACAGGAGTTCTCGGGGTGAACCGGCCGCGCCACGTCATGCAGGTCCGCATGAAACTGACCGAATCGCTAAGTTGGGATTCTGCGTTCTCTGTATTTGCGTGAGTCTGTATTTGCATCAGCAGGGTCCAACCAGGGGAGTAACTATCCAGTGACGAATCAGATTTTCTATGCGCTCATTGGACTCACTCTGATCGTGGCCGCCGCTGACTGGTGGGTCACCATCATTGGGCCAGCAAAGGCAGAGTTCGTACTCAAACCGCTCACGATGCTGGTGCTGATTGCTGCAACGGTTGCGCTGCCAGACCCGTCTTCGAATCTTGCTCGGTGGGCCATGGTGGTGGCATTGGCATTTTCGATGCTCGGCGACGTGTTCTTGCTGAGCGAGAATCGTTTTTTCTTACAAGGTCTGCTGGCCTTCTTCGTGGCGCATCTGGCGTATATCTATGCGCTTGCGCATCTAGGCGCAACACTTCAACTTGCCCTAGTAGGACTTGTGCTCGTCCTGATTGCCAATGCCATAGTTGGCCGCAGAATCATTGCGGGAGTGCGCGCTAAGGATTCAGCAATGGTGGTGCCGGTCATTGCGTACTTAGGTGTTGTGTCAGCAATGGTGGTGGCGGCAATTGCTACCGGAAACCCGTGGGCGATTGTTGGCGCATTGCTGTTCTTTGGCTCGGATGCAGGGATTGGGTGGCATCGCTTTGTCGCCCCGTTCAAGCATCGCGACGCCTTTGTCATCGTCACCTATCACCTAGGCCAGATCGGCCTTGTGTTGTCGCTCACCATCCCACTATGAAAGGCCGCTATGACACTTCTTGAAGAGGACCTGCTGAGCGCTGCGGCCGATTTACTGCCAGGCGCTGTTGCGTTGCGTCGACAACTTCACCGTCAACCAGAACTAGGTCTGCACCTACCGCAAACACAGGCAGCAGTGCTGGCTGAACTCGAAGGACTCGGCCTAAAAATCTCAACCGGTAAGGGATTGAGTTCGGTGGTTGCGGACTTAGAGGGTGCTCTGCCCGGTCCACGTATTTTGCTGCGCGGCGATATGGACGCGCTACCCATGCCCGAAGACACGGGCTTGGCCTTTGCAAGCGAATCAGCCAACAAGATGCATGCGTGTGGCCATGATGCGCACACTGCAATGTTGGTGGGCGCTGCACGATTATTGAGCGGACTCAAGGAGCAACTTTCGGGAAGTATTCGGTTTATGTTTCAGCCCGGAGAAGAGGGCAGTGGTGGCGCAGCAGTCATGATTGAGGAGGGCGTTGTAGATGGCGTGGATGCCGCCTTCGCCATGCACATTGCGCCCAATCTGCCGTCATCTATGGTGGCTTGGAAGGGCGGGCCTGTGATGGCTTCGGCCGACGTGGTGAAAATCACGGTCACGGGCCGAGGTGGGCATGCATCAAGCCCGCATTGGGCTTGTGACCCCGTTCCCGTGGCCTGTGAGGTGGTGCTAGCACTGCAGAGCATGATCACGCGCACGGTGGATGCTTTTGACCCAGCAGTGCTCACGATTGCGCAGATCAACGCTGGCACAACCAACAATGTGATTCCCGAGAGCGTTGAACTCATTGGAACTCTGCGAGCCGTCTCGGAGGGGACCCGGCATGCCGTTTGGGAGCGAGTCCGAACCGTGGCCGAGGGCATTGCCTCGGCGCACGGATGCAGCACCTCTGTGGAAATTCTTGAGGGTTATCCAGTCACGGTGAACACCCCGCAGTTTGCCAAGTTCGCGGCCTCGGTAGTGGAGGACACGTTTGGCCCGGGGCACACGTTCCAACTGCCATCTCCTGTGATGGGCGCCGAGGACTTCTCCTATGTTCTGGCCAAAGTGCCAGGTGCAATGTTGTTCTTGGGAGTCTGTCCGCCGGAGCAGAAAAACTCTCTGCTCGCACCAGCATGTCATTCCAACAAAATGGTGCTCAATGAACAGGCGATGGCCGATGGGATAGCGCTTCATGCAGCCGTGGCCATTGCATTTCTGCAGGGGAAATACTCCCCGAGCTAGGCACGCAACCTCTCGGCGACTTCGACGCTGACCCACATCCGTTCAAGATGCTGTTGAACAACGAGCTCGCCCGCAGGAATCTTGGTTTCTGCAAGAAATGCAGCAACGCGCTCGGCACGCGCTTGATCATCAATGCTGCGAATCCCCTCCAGCATCCGCGGCAGGCTGCTCGAAGGGAATTTCTCGACGAGCTCCGACCAGTGACTGCTCACAAAATCCCAGCCTTGGTCGCCTAGGTCGTTATGCGAGATTGCTCGACGCAACAGGAACGGTGCGTTCTGTGTCCGCACCTCTGTCAATGCGAGTTCAAGCACATAGGCAAACTGCTCTGGATTGTCAGTTTCGATCAGGGCGCTGAGAAAGCAAAGTTCTTCTTGCGGTGTAGAGGACTCGCGCCAAGCCTGCTCTAGCTTCGCATGCTCATCCACAGTCGCAGACGCAGCCAGAACCTCGATCGCTGCTTCGCGCAGCGACGGATCGATCGTCTTGAGCTGCCAGAGGTTGCGAGCGCGCACGCGAACTTCCGCATCCTGGCCAACGCCGCCTAGCAAAGCGAACAGCACACCCCGGAGTTCCTCAGCGCGTTCGCGCATCGCGTCTGAATCAACTTGAGGAGCCTGCATAACCTCCTCGAGTCCAGCCAACCTCTGGCTGCACAGTTCCTGAATCAGCGCACGGTTGCGGCTAGCTCTGCCTGCTCCTCCAAGGCGCTGCAGCCCCGAAAGAACGCCGCTAATCCGCCTCCACACGGCTGGGTCAGCCTCGCTCTCGCAGAGCACTCGCAGTAAATCCTCGAGCTCTTCTAGACTGACCCGGTTTGCTAAGAACCCAGCCCAGGTGTCATCAAGGAGAACAAAGAATTCGATTGAAGCCGCAGTGGGATCGGTTGCAAGGGCAGTTCGAAGGCTGCCAGTGAGGTTGACTCGAAAGAACCCGTTGCCACCTGGGTTTGCCTGAACCTCGACAGCGGGCCCGCCAAGATCGATCTCTTGGGCATGTTCAAGTAAAATTCTGTGCTCGGTTGAGGGGCCCTCCGCGACGGTTTTGGTTGAGATCAGCATCGGTGTGGGCCAAGGCGCTACTTCGGAACTGCCGTCCTCCTTGAGAGGCTCGGCCTGATAGCTAAAGCGCTCTTGGCGCAGCCGTAACCCAGTCTCGGTGCTTTCTACGGTGACGAGTGGGTGGCCGCCGCGAAATATCCAGCTCTCCATGATCCGCCGAACAGGTTCACCGCTCACTGCTTCAAGAGCGTCCCACAGATCCGCGGTTTCGGTCACTGCGCAGGCATGCTGCTGAAGGTATGCGGTGATCCCTGAGCGGAAGACCTCACCCCCAAGGTACTGCTCCAACATGCGCACTACTGACGCGCCTTTTTGATAGGTGAGAATGTCGAACATTGCCTCGGCCTCGGCCGGACTCTGCACGTCAAACTCGATGGGTCGAGTGGACTGCAACGCATCGGTGTCAAAGGCTGCGGCTCGCGCTAGCCCGAATGAGGTCCAGACCTGCCAGTCGGGGCGGAACGCATCAGTGGCAGAAACTTCCATGAACGTGGCAAAGGCCTCGTTCAGCCAGATCCCATTCCACCATTCCATGGTGACAAGGTCGCCGAACCACATGTGTGCAAGCTCATGGTTGATGACATCGGCAACCCGGTGAAGCTCAGGCTGTGTGGCCGTTTCGGGATCAATCAGCAGCAGGACCTCTCGGAAGGTGATGCAGCCGAGGTTCTCCATAGCTCCGAATGCAAAGTCGGGAACTGCAACAAGGTCAACCTTGTCGCCTGGGTAGGCAATCTCGTAGAACCCCTCAAAAAATTTCAGCGCTGCCTCGGCAACCTCAAGGGCGAACTCGCACAGGTGAGCAGACCCGGGCGGGTAGATAACGCGCAAAGGAATCGGCCCGTTCATGCCCGCTACCATCCGCGGCGGCGTTTGCTCAAGCGGCCCAATCACCAACGCGACCAAATAGGTAGACATGACCATTGTGTCGGCAAAAGTGATCCGAGCTAGCCCTCCGTCTAGGTCTTCTCGCAGCACCTCGGCACTGTTAGAAATTGCCAGCACATCTTCGGGAACGGTCAGCGTGATGGAGAACACAGCCTTGAATGCTGGCTCGTCAAAACAGGGAAAGCACCGCCGGGCGTGCGTGGACTCAAACTGTGTGACTGCGAGTGTGTGCTCGGTTGAGCCATCATCGTCTGTCCTAGTGAAGGTTGACTTGTAGAACCCAACCAGTTGCGCGTTGTAGATACCCGTATAACGCAGATGCAGGGTTGCCGACCCGGCCGGAAGTTCTTGGTCCACGCTCAGGGTCACCCGCTCAAGTTCGGGGTCGAATGTTGCCGTGGCCGGGATTCGATTGTGCTCATCGGTACCGCCGAGGCCTATCCAGGCCGAATGGATGGTCAGGTCTAAGGCGTTCAAGACAATCTGGGAGCAACGCTGGGTGAGGTCTACCTGAATCGCTACAGAGCCTTCAAAGCTGCTTCCCTCTAGGTCAGGCCAGATCTCGAGCGTGTACCGGCTAGGAAGAACCGTGTTTGGTAGGCGGTTCGGGTTGTTCATCGGTGATCTACTCCTCAGGGGGTGGTTGTTCCTGTTTGAGCGGCGCAGCAGATTGCTGAGAGCCAGTCAGTTCATCTGCAGAGCGTAGAGCCCCGTGGTCAAGTAACTTTTCGGCGTGTACGAATGTTTCGAAGTCACCATCGCTAACAAGGTCGCTCATCTTCAACTCAATCGGCCCGTTGAGTTCAATTCAATGATCGCTAGCTTCTGGACAGAGTTGCCGCAGATCGTTCGAGAGATCGATGCCTCTGCTTCCGCTCGGGCCATCGTGATCTCATCAACTGGAAAACACTTTTCTGCAGGGATGGATCTCAATGTCTTCTCCGGTGGGACGAGTCTGAGTGCTGGCCCTGGCATCACTGAGGAGGGCCGAAAGCGAGCGTATCTGTGGATGATGGTGCAGCATCTTCAAGACTCGTTCACCGCTCTCGAACAGGCTCGGATTCCGGTGCTCTGCGCAATTCAGGGCGGGTGCATTGGCGGGGCTGTTGACATGGTGTCGGCTGCCGATATGCGCTACTGCTCTGCAGATGCGTATTTCCGTGTGATGGAGATCAAACTCGGGATGACCGCTGACGTGGGAACCTTGCAGCGCCTTCCTAAAATCATCCCCGAGGGGATTGCTCGTGAGTTGGCGTACACAGGCGATCCAATGCCCGCACAGCGCGCACTCGAATGCGGTCTGGTGAATCAAGTCTTTGAGGACCACGACTCCTTGGTGGAAGGGGTCCTAGAGATTGCTGGGCGCATAGCGACTCGCTCACCGCTTGCTATTTGGGGGACCAAAGAGATGATCAACTACACGCGGGATCACTCAGTTGCAGACGGCCTGCGTTATATCGCTGGTTGGCAATCAGGCATGTTTCAGCCAGCGGATATGTTCGAGGAGTTCGCGGCAAAGGGAGAGAAACGTGCGCCCTCCTTCGAGGAACTGCCCCTACCCCCAAAGTCTCTCTGATCTGGTTTTTGCGCAGCGATGACCGAGGTGAGCACAAGTTGGTGTTGGAGATGCAACCTGCAACAAGGCAGTGATGCATCTGCATGCATCCAGTGCGGTGGAGAACTTCATTCCAGCGCACCAGCTAGCGCTCCCGATTTACCGGCACGGATTTTAGAGATCGACCTGTCTGGGATGGAGCCCGCAGAGCGCGAGATGTTCCTGTTGTTTCTGGATGGTGCGAATATCGATCATCAGATTCAGGGCCTGTTGCTCTTCGTATCAGCAGAAGACGAGCAGCGCATCAAAGACCTTCTCGAGACGGTCACGACTGACACGCTTGTTGATTTTGACCCCGCTCAGCCACCCGAAGTTGCTGCTCCAGGTGACTCGCTGGAATGGGCTCGTGAAATGGCCTCTCAGATGCACCCTGCCTCGAGTAGTCCCGCCGGGCCTCTGCTCTTAGCCCCCACGTCATACCGAGTGATTGCGGCAATGATCTCGTACTCAGTCTGGTGGATGGTTGTGGTTCTGTTATTTGCCATTCTGACGCTGTCTCCAGAGGGCCCGCCCTATGTTGCAGTGTTAGCCATCTCGTTGCTTCCGCTGATTGGCGATACGTGGCTCACTGCATGGAATGGTACGACGCCAGGCAAATTTGCATTGGGAATCAGAGTGGTGAACTCACGCGGTAATGCTCCGGGTTGGCGCTCTTCCATCGTTCGCACGCTGGTGATGATGTGGCCAGTGATTTTTGCTTACTGTCCTGGAACGGTGGGGCAAGTTGCGGTGGCCGTCACGCCAGCTTGGATGATTCTGCTGATCGTTACCATTGTGCGCGATCCGGAATCACAGGGGTTGCATGATCATGCTGCGGGAACGCGAGTTGTGCTCGGTCGACGCGCCGAAAGCACTGGCTACTAGCCCTCAACTGCACACATTACAGAGACTGCATATTTGAGGTGGAACGAGCTAGCTCCTGTAGTCCAAGCAAGCTGCTGCCGGGGCACCCGACGATGCTACGAATGCCCAGAGCTCTGACCTGAATTGCCACCGTTTCAGCTCGCTCTTGAAGGGTCGGCAGAGAGACGGTAATTACCGCCAGGCATGGAGTCTGATTCTCGCAAAAGTCCAGCAGTTCAGTGGTTGGAAGATTCGCACCGAGCAGATGCACCCGCCAGTTGTCCTCTCGCAGAGCTGCAGCGGCCATGGCTGCTGGCAAAGCATGCAACTCGCCCTCGACTGCCGCCACCATTGCGGTTCCCCTGCGCCGTCCGCGGGGATTTGGACGATTTTCGCCTAAAATTCTCTCGACGATTCCCGAGGCGCGGTGCTCTTGCCACACGGCGACCTTTCCCTCCTCCCAAGCTAGGCCGATGCCCAACATGGACGGCGCTATGACTTCGTGAATGGCAACAGTCAGCGACACCCCATCGGAAATCAGCCGCTCAACAATACCGCTGGCTCGTCCTTCGTTTCCGTCGAGGAGTGATTCCGTAAATTGCTGAACGGTGGGGCCAAACCCCCCGCGAGGCCGCCGAACAGTAGGGGCTGATGGCTGCTGCCTTCTTGCCGACAGCGCATCAACTTCCGCTGGGTCGACTAAGTACTTTTGGCAGACTAATTCGGCAGGAAGCTGGCCGCTGCGCACCCACTTATAGGCAGTCTGATAATGCACGCCAAGGCGATCTGCTGCAGTTTGCAAGTCAAGGAATTCCGTGTCCACTGAACAATGTTAAGTGAAATCTTGGGCCAAAGAGCGTCACGTGGGGGACCTCAACCCGTTCCCATGCAGGGCTGTAGCGCGCGAGGCTAGTCGGGTGAATGATTCCGAGATGAGCCAGAGCCGCACGCTTCAAGATGAGGACCGTCGTTTGGCAACGATTCGTGGTCTGCTGGCCAAGGCCGAGGCCACCGAATTTCCGGAAGAGGCAGAGGTCTTTTTTGCCAAGGCCTCCGAGCTGATTAGTCGGTGGGCAATTGATGAAGCCATGCTCTGGGAGAGCGCTGATCAGGCCGGCCGAGAACATCCTGAGGAATTGCAACTCGTTGTGTATAGCCCCTATCTCACCCAGAAAGCAGTGCTCATTGGGGCCGTAGCATCTGCGCACGGGTGCCGGACCGTTCGCTTGGTCTCGGGAATTCAGAAGGGCTCTGAGGTGGTCTCTGTGGTGGGATTCCCGACCGATCTGCGGTGGGTAGACACGCTGGTCACTTCGCTGCTCGTTCAACTCACCGCAGCCATGTTGGCGCGGTGCCCCAAGGGAGTGAGCCCAGCCGACACTGCCTCTTGGCGTCGCAGTTTCATCATTGGATACGCAGAAGAGGTCAGCTTGCGACTTGAGCAAGATCGAGCAGCCGCAGCAGCGGCAAAATCCGATTCGACTGCGCCAGGTTCCTCTGCCCGCAATCCGCAGGGTGCACAAGACGATCTCCCTGTGCCACCGCAGCCCACGGTAGCAATGGTTCTTGCGTCTCGGGCAGAAGAGGTCCAAGATGACTTTCGTCGCCGCCATCCTCGAATTCGTTCATCTTGGGCCTCGAGCGGTAGGTCGGCCATGGGCCGTCAAGCTGGCCAGCGCGCTGGGAAAGAAGCCTCACTCACCCGAGGCGGAATTGGTGGCCGCCGAGGAATTGGGCCTGGATCATGAGCGGTGAACGCACCGATGATCGCTATCGCGAGGTGGTCTACGCGATAGAGAATCAGGGGCTGCCTGATGGTGGCCGCAGTTTTGCGCGTTTTGCAGATCTTGAGGACTATGTGGAGTCCGTTCTGATGGGTCCGTGGTGGGATCACGAGTTTCCTGATGCTCCGATCGAGGTCGAACTGATTCGCCGTTCTCGATCAGCAACATTCTCTGCCGCTGCGGTTGATCGAACGGGCGAGGAGGCTGCAATCTGGATTCGTGATGGTTCATGGGATGCCGTGACGGTTGTGCACGAACTTGCTCATGTGGCTAGTGCTCAAGCAGCGCCCCGCTCCGACCCCACGGGTCCACATGGGCAAGAGTTTGCAACGGCTCTGCTGTTGCTGTGGAGAGAGTTACTTGGCTTGCACGCTTATGGGGCGCTGCGGTCAGGTTTCGATGACCACGGGGTGCCGTACCGTCGTGAACGCCTTTTTTGATCCGCCCGAAGCGTGTACACGGCTGCTTTTTCTTGACGCCCGCGAATATTGAGACGGCCAGACGGAACCCAGGCCTCGCGCTGAGTGGCAGCCTGAACCGTGCTTGATGAGGCAAGCACCCCTGAGGGAACTGCCTTGGCCTCATCGCAGAGTCGAGATGCCAGGTTGACCACGTCGCCAATCACGGTGTACTCAAATCGCTCGGGAGTGCCAACAAAGCCAGCGATGACCTCTCCACTGGCAACTCCGATTCCTGCGCCGAGCAAATCGTCAGCTAGCTCGAGGGCCTTTGGCAAACTCACCGCCGCCCGGAGCGCTCGATCGGCGTGATCGGGTTGATCCTGAGGCGCCCCAAACAAGCAGAGCGCTGCGTCGCCTTCGAACTTATTGACCCAGCCTCCGGCGCGGCTGACTTCGGCCACCACGACTCGAAAGAATCGATTGAGCATTGCTACGACATCTTCCGGCGGGTGCGATTCAGAGAATCGGGTGTAGCCCCGAAGGTCAACGAACAGCACGGTCACATCGCGCCTGATCCCGGTTCCGCTGATGCCCTGATCCAACGCCAAGTCCACAAGACCCACTTGGCCGACCTGGCGCTGAAATAACTCGCGCAGCAGTTCTTGCTCTCGCATGCCAGCAGCTAAGTCGTTGACACCCTCGGCTAGGCGGCCAAGTTCGCCAAGATCATCTATTGGGACATAGACGTTCAGGTCGCCTTGTTCGATGTCTTTGAGTGCATCGCGAATGGTGTTCAGAGGACGCGCAACAGATCGCGCTGCGAGTCCCATCACTATTACCCCGGCAACAAGCGATACTGCAGCGATTCCGCTCAGGCGGTAGCCCTCTGCTGACGCAGGACTAATAACGGGGATGAGGCCAATCGAGATCAGCGGTACTGCGCTTCCCAGCAGCCAAGCCAGCATGAGTCGGGGAAGGACGTCTCTACGGTCAGCAGGCAAGTCTGCATCGGCTAGGGCCAGCGCATAGACGGGGCGAAAGTGGCCTTCGAGCAGTAGGTACAGCAGGGTGCAGGTGACGACTCCGGCTAACAAGATCCCAAGTGAAACGCGCTGAACATCGTGATTGATGACGCCAAAAAGAAGGGCTGCGCCAATCCAAGAGATCAGTGCAGTGAGGGTCTCTGCTAGCGGCAGACTAAAGAGCAATTTGCGCTGTCTGTCCGTCGGGGTTTTGCCTTCTCGTACCCAGTTCATGGCTCGGCGAACAAACAAGGTGTTGAGCGGCAAGGCAAGCAGCACCATGGCCGCTAGATAACAGGTAAAGACCAACAAGTTCAGGTTGTTGTCAGCGAGGCCATTCTGGGCCTGGGGTGACAGCAGAAAGCTGAAGTAAGAAAAGACAGCGACAGCACCTAGGCCATTTGCCAGAATCTGCAGGCGAACCACTCCGCGCACTGTCGACCGCGCACGCGCTGTTGATCCTGGCGTGGCACCGCCAGTGACTACTTCCTCTGCCATGCCCCGCAGTGTACGCGTGAGCGGTTAGTTGTTTTCTTTCGTCAGGCCAACCGGGCAAGACATGCCCGTGCTGCCAAGGCCGCAGTAGCCGCCCGGGTTCTTTGACAAGTACTGCTGGTGGTAGTCCTAGGCATAAAACCAGTGGCTGCTCAGGCCCTCTAGGGGTTGGATTTCGGTGGTGATTTCTCCGAAGCCAGCGGATGTGAGCACGCTTTGGAAGCGCTCTCGGCTAGCTGCGGCAGCGGCAAGTTGGTCAGCGTCAAGGCAGTAGACGCCAGATCGGTATTTGGTACCAATGTCGTTGCCCTGTCGCATGCCCTGAGTCGGGTCATGGGATTCCCAGAAAGCTGAGAGCAAATGTTCGTAGCTCAGTTGGGCAGGGTCAAAAACAACCAGTACGCCTTCTGTGTGGCCCGTGCGACCAGAGCAGAATTCTTGGTAGGTGGGGTTTGGCGTGAACCCGCCCACGTAACCCACAGCGGTAGAAATCACCCCGGGAATCTGCCAGAAGACTCGCTCCACTCCCCAGAAGCAGCCTTCGGCAAACACCGCTGCTTGAGACCCTTCGGGGAACGGCGCATTGAGGGAACTGCCGAGTACCTGATGCGGATCGGTCACCAGAATGGGTTCGGACCGACCGGGGAGGGCTTCGGCTGGAGCAACAAGGCGGGGAGCGCGGCCAAACATCATTTTTATAGGCTACGACTCATGCTGGGCGCGC
>JBAXCX010000089.1:0-12021 GCA_037141255.1 Actinomycetes bacterium
AACACATCGCTGTTGTAGTTCACGATGGGCGAAGAGGCCTTGGTCAACCAACCATCAACAAGCACCTGAAAGAACCCAACAATTACCATTGCAATCCAGTAACTACCTGTTCGAAAGATTCCGGTTCTAGCAATGAGCAACTCGTAGAGCACAACTAGCACCATGGCAAGAAGCGTCAGAAGCGTGTACGCACCCATCATCGACCCCGCAGTTTGCGAACTGTTTCAAGCGTAAGCAGACCGCAGATTGGAATCACTAAGAAGAAGGTAAGTTCTTCAATGGGTAAGGCGCCCGGCAGTTCCCAACCTGTCACAAACTCTGGGGTGTAGCTCCAATGATCCCAAGCAATAGCAAACACATCCCATACAGCGAAGAGGCAGACCGGAACAATCATGGTCAGCATCAGTCGACGAGGCTGCCGGTAGACCCTTGCGCCAAGGACGAGTTCCAAGGGCAGGGTTCCCAGAATGCAGAGCCCCATCAGAATGAGGTATTGGTACCGGTCCACGCACCAATTGTAGATGCCACGCAGGTCGTGGTGTTGGTCGACGATCAGGGAATTCCAACCGGAACGATGGATAAGTTGGCTGCACATTCTGGGGCTGGAGCCCTCCACAGCGCCTTTTCGGTTTTCCTGTACGACACGGCTGGCCGGGTACTGCTTCAACGGCGAGCTGCGCAGAAACACCATTTCAGAAACAAGTGGTCAAACACCTGTTGCAGCCACCCGCTACCTGGCGAAACGGTGACTGCTGCGGCATCACGTCGGCTTCTGCAAGAGGTCGGCATCACTGCCTCTGCAGAGGTTGTCGGCAGCTTTACGTATCGTGCCCCGGACCTTGACAGTGGCCTGATTGAGGTGGAGTTTGATTACGTTCTGATTGGCGAATACGAAGGAGATGTCTCGCCCAATCCGGATGAAGTCTCGGAGGTGCAGTGGGTGAACTTTCAAGAGTTGCGGGAACAGATTGCGTTAGACCCCGAGGCCTACACCCCGTGGCTCACGCTCGCTCTCGACGTGATCGAACAGCAGAGTCCCACGCCGATCTGACAGAATCTCTGAATCTAGCCTGCAAGCATCAGTGCAGCATCGACGTAGCGACAGATCTGCTGCACTTCAGGACCAGGTGATCAAATCGGAGGAACGAGCAATGCTTCTACAGGATCCCATTCGCCCGGTCACCCAGGCAGAGGTTGAAACCTTCTGGCTGGACGGCGTCGTTCTGCTCCGGGGAATTTTGGATACGGACTGGCTCGATGCTCTAGCCGGGCCGCTGGAGCAGACCATCTCTCAGGGCGAGTCCGTCAACTTGGGGATTATGGCTCCAGATACGAGTTCGGTCTCAGGCTCGGAATCGAACTCGGATGCACCTGCGTTTTCTGCTGGTACTGATCACTGGCGACATGACCCAACCTTTCTTGCTTTCGCTACGACTTCTCCCCTAGCGCCCATCGCTGCAACCCTGCTGAACTCCGAGCAGATCTGGTTATGGGAGGACAGCGTGCTTGTGAAAGAAGCGGGTTCTCCGTTCGTCACCAAGTTCCACACTGATGCGAGCTACTTCAACCTCATGGGTGATCAGGTGTGCACCATGTGGATTCCACTCGATGCCGCAACCCCCTCGAGCGGAGTAGTGAGTTGGGTGCGTGGCTCGCATCGTGATCCGGTGGAGTACCGGCCAAATATGTTCGTCACCGATGAGCCCATTCCTGGCACTGAAGGTGATCCGATTCCCGATGTGCTCGGTACGCCAGAACTCGCGGCCCGCTTGATTAGCTTTGACCTTGAGCCGGGTGACCTAACCGTGCATCATGCTCGCACCTTGCACGGATCGCCGGCGAACACCTCAGAGGTTCGTCGTCGTGCAGTCTCGATGCGCTACTTCGGAGATGACGCTCGTTTCCGCCGCAAGCCCGGGATCATGGTCCGCTCCGCTATGAGCACGCTTTCGGACGGAGATCCGCTCGGTCCACCTGATTGTCCTCTGGCTTGGCCTAGGTAACTCTGCAGGCTGCAGCTGAGTGAATTGCAGGGAAGCGCTGGCTGATCCTTCACGGTTCGGGGATGGAAGCTAACTTGTGATGGGTAACACTTGACTACCTAGACGGGGAATCATCATGGCGACATCTCGACGGAAGTTCATCACGGGAACAGCAGGGATTGGCCTTAGCGCCGTTGCCGTTGCCGCTGTCGCAGCCTGCACCAAAGAAGATACCGCTGCGCCAGCTTCTTCAGCCCCGTCGACCTCAGCCCTGCCAACGACAAAGCCACCCAAGCTGATCACCGCAGCCGAAACCC
This sequence comes from Actinomycetes bacterium, assembly GCA_037141255.1. Lineage (GTDB taxonomy): Bacteria > Actinomycetota > Acidimicrobiia > Acidimicrobiales > Microtrichaceae > IMCC26207. Next base: position 2,300 of record JBAXCX010000089.1, read on the forward strand.
AGGCCGAGTTCGAGGGGTATCTACAACAAAAGGGCCTGACCGAAGCTCCTACTCAGCCACTGATCTCTGGCATCGAATTCAACGGGGGCCTTCGCTACGACGACGACCCATCAACACTGACCAACGCCAACTATGTGAAGCAGATCGCAGCTCGTGCCGAGGATGTTGAGAAGAAGGACAATCCGGGAACGCTTCCTGTCTTCACAATCATGGGCGTATCAACCACCACCCCAGAACAAGCCGTAGCAGCCACGGACCTAGTCCTGACATACCTCACTGGCACCGTCGGCCTGGACCCGGATCGACTCCGTGTAACTACCACCGATCATTCTGCGCAGTTCTTCCCCCAACTCGACAAATATGGAATCAGTAGCTCGCAAATCACGATGCGCCCTTGGGACGAGGCAGTCAAGGAGGGCTCAGGCTCCGGATTCTTCTCCCCAGTTGGACACCCGGGAAGTCCAGCAGTTCCCAGTTTCTCGATTGAATACATGCTGTCTGATGGAACCGCACTTGAAATTGCCGAAATTCCATACGGAGACGGAACCGTTCCCACAGCGGGTGGCATCGGCGTGGAGCGAGTCTCGATGGCACGCAACGACCGCGTCACCAAATGGGGTGACTCACTCCCCGCATTCAAGGCAGCCATTGAGGACTCAGTCGCAGCAACTGGCGCAGCACGACCTGCCGGGTACTACAAGATCCTCGAGCAAAAGCAGCCCTGATTTTCGTTGGAGGCTGCTGCGCTGGCAGTAGCCAAAGCCTTTCGGAGACACCTCGTTCCTCAGGCTCATGAAGGTAAATCGACAAGGCTGTACGGGCAGCCGCCCTGAGCGGTTAGGACAGCAGGGCTCTCACTGCTCCTTCGTCATTCTCTGAGACGAGTACCAGAACTTCGTCTCCAGCGGCAAGCGCAGTATCGCCCCGGGGCACAATCACATGTTCATCTCGCACAACTGCGACCACAGTCGAATCCCGCGGCATACTGAGGTCTGCAATTTGTTGCCCCACCACATCTGCATCTTCTGCAAGAGTGATTTCGGACAAGCGAACCCGGCCGCCGTCGAACGAGAGAAGTCGAACCAAGCTCCCGACAGAAACGGCTTCTTCGACCAACGCAGTGAGCAGGTGTGGCGTTGAAACAGCTACATCTACACCCCAGGATTCGTTAAAAAGCCATTCATTGTCAGGATTGTTTATTCGGGCTATCACCCGCGGCACGCCGAACTCAACCTTGCTGAGAAGCGACACCACTAGGTTGTCCTCATCGTCCCCGGTGACTGCGACTACTACGTCGGCATCTTCAACTCCCGCTTCCTTTAAGGCATCGACCTCACAGCCGTCGGCGACCAGCCAGAGCGCCCCACTCGTGCCGCTAACCGAAGCAACCTCCTCAACTCGAACGGGGTCCTGCTCAATAACCGTCACGAGATTGCCGGTCCCCGATAATTCTTTCGTAATAAACATTCCAACCTTGCCTCCGCCTACTACGAGTACCTTCATCAGTGATGACCTCCGTTATCGGCAGGCGCAGCTAGCACCTCATCTAAGGTTGAAATTGCATCTGTAGCTATGGCAAACCAGACGACATCGCCGTCTTGTGAGAGCTCTGAGGGGACCACGACCGAGCTCGCACCGTTTCGTGAGACCGCTATTGCGCGAGCCCCGGTTACCAGTTCAATATCGGCGAGCGCAACAGCCGCCCACCGGGCCGGGAGTTGACGCTCTACTAGCTGCACCATTGCCGAGGGATCGGTCCACTCCACGTTCTGGCCGTCGAGCCCAATACGTCGCTTGACCCTGTCAGTCGTCCACTGCACTGAGGCCACCGTCGGGATACCCAGGCGCTCGTAGATTTCTGCTCGCTTTGGGTCATAAATTCGAGCGGCTATTCGCTCTACACCGAACGCATCGCGGGCTACACGAGCCACGAGAACGTTTGTATTGTCCCCACTCGTGACTGCAACGAGGGCGTCCGCCCGCTCAATACCGGCCTCTCGAAGCCTCTCCCGATCAAATCCGACTCCGACAACCGAGGTACCAGTAAATCGCTCAGGAAGCCTATTGAATGCCTTTACGTGTCGGTCGACTACGGCCACTGAGTGTCCTTCGTCAGCGAGCTCGGTGGCGAGTCGCGCGCCAACTCTTCCACATCCAACGACCACGACGTGCATGTCTGACCTCCTGCAGCGACCGGCGGTCGCAACGCCACTCAGCATAGGGATGTGGTGAGCAGCCATACAGAGCTCAGATGTAAAGAACGCATCAAGATGATCGACCGAGGACTGCGCCGGGTGTTGACTACCTAATGTGAACATCACGGAGCAGACCGAAGTGGAAGCCATGGCCCCAGCAGCATCCAGGGTTCGCAGGGTAGAGCCTGACCTCACCTCTCACCTAGTGGACGTGCCTGAGTCGCTGAGTTACCGAATAAAGACGCGGGTGCTTGGCAAACCGCTGAGGACCGAAGAACTTGAGCACGAGCGTCTTGGTAAGCCAACTGCGCTTGCAGTGTTCGCTTCCGACTGCATCTCATCTTCGGCTTACGCCACCGAAGAGATTCTTCGAGTACTGCTGCCAGCCATCGGGATTCTGGCGTTCTCGCTGGTTCTTCCCATCACGATGGCCATTCTCGTCGTACTCGTATTCCTCATCCTCAGCTATCGCGAGACGATCAAGGAATACCCGACGGCGGGCGGCGCTTACATGGTGACCCGAGATAATTTCGGCATCATGCCTGCGCAGGTAGCTGGCGTGTCGTTGCTGACTGACTATGTGCTCACTGTGGCGGTTTCGACTGCAGCAGGTACCGCCGCTTTGGCTTCCTTATTCCCAGTGCTGACTCCGTGGAGCATGCCTATCGCAATCGGATTTACGATTCTGGTCGCCTTCGGCAACCTAAAGGGTGTCAAGGAATCAGGAAAGATATTTGCAGTGCCGACCTACTTCTTTGTCACCATCATGTTCATCCTGATCGGCGTGGGCGCGTGGAAGGCAGCTAATGGGGAACTAGTCCAGCAAAGCATCAATGGGGTCAAAGGTTCGATCACAGTCGGCAAAGGCGGCATTTCTGACGCCTTCCTCTACGGAGCGGGAGCCTATGTAGTGCTGCATGGCTTTGCCTCGGGTGGTACGGCTGTTACGGGTGTGGAGGCGATCTCAAATGGCGTCACCGCCTTCCGAAAGCCGGAATGGAAGAATGCAAGGTCAACTCTGGTGACCATGGGTGCACTACTTGGCGTTTTGTTTTTCGGGCTCTCCTGGTTGTCTACCAAGATCCACCCAGTTCCCTTCGAGTCCGGCGTGCCCACTGTCATTTCCCAGATTGGCAAGCAGGTATTCGGAACCAGTTCTGCGGGCAATGTGCTTTACTCCCTCCTCCAAGCTGGAACAGTGATGATCCTCGTCATGGCGGCCAATACCTCATTCGCTGACTTTCCCCGACTTGCATCCTTCCATGCAGGCGACAACTTCATGCCCAAGCAGTTGACTAAACGCGGCCACCGTTTGGGCTTCTCCAACGGGATCTTGTTCCTTGCAGTGTCAGCCACAGTGCTCTTGCTAGTAACAGGAGCCAAAGTTGACCGACTCATACCGCTGTATGCAATTGGCGTGTTCACGAGCTTTACGATGAGCCAAGCCGGCATGACGAAGCACCACCTAACGAAGCGCGAGCCAGGGTGGCAAAAGGGGATCTTTGTAAACGGCGTGGGAGCAGTGCTTTCGGGAATCGTTGCCGCTGTCATTCTGGTCACGAAGTTCACCCACGGAGCGTGGGTCATCGTGATTCTGGTGCCACTCATGGTCTTCGCCCTAGCCCGTCTGAACAAGCAGTACGTGGCCGAAGCAGAGGAACTTGAGCGCGATGCCCAGCAGGCCGCTGCCGTCCCGGTCATGCGTCGCCATGTGGTTCTCGTACTACTCGATACGCTTGACCTCGCCTCAGCGCGGGCACTGCAGTATGCCCGTACAATCTCACCCGATGAGGTCCGGGCAGTGCATTTCGATCTCGATCCGATCCGCACCGAGGACCTCTTAGTCTCGTGGGAGCGTCTCGGCTACGAACGCTTCCCGCTTGACGTGGTGGAATGTCCGGACCGTCGTGTGGACCGGCTAGCAGCCGAAATCGTAACGCGAGAACTGCGTGGAGGAGAGACTGAAGTGACTGTTCTTCTGCCGCGGCGCGAGTACACGCGACGCTGGCACAGACTGTTCCACGACCATACGGCTGATGCCTTGGCCAAGCCGCTAGCCGGCTTGGCTCACTGCAACGTAACCGTTGTTCCGTACCACATCGGCTCTACTCCCATCTCACTCCTCCCAGTAGCGGCGGACTCGAAGAAGAAGGGAGGGACTTCAAGGGTGGTTAAATCTGAAACGATTGACCTGGGCGGAATGGACCTACCTGCTGACCGGACGCCAGTGTCGCAGCTAGTTCCTCGGTCTCGAGCCCGAGTCGTCGGAAGGGTATTCGCTGTTCGCGTGCAGACCCACGCGGGATCAGCTCAGTTCGAAGCAACTGTTATCGACGACACTGGATCTGTGACTGCAGTCTTTCTTGGCCATCGCCGCATCGCTGGCCTAGCCGCCGGTGCTCAAGTGGCGCTCGAGGGCATGGTCACTGAGCGGCGCGGGCGGCTGAGCATCATGAATCCAACCTACGAGATTCTTCACGCCGCACCGACTAATCAATGAGCAGGTTGCACGACACATGGTATCCAGCGAGCATCTCCGAAAACTTTGCCGAAGCCAGCCAGCTGTGGTCTTCCTGCTGGGCGCACTGGCAGTTCTAGCTGTTGCACTTGCAGTGGTGCCGTTCCGAGATGCTTTAGGTGGGTCGAACGTCGGAATTCTTCTGGTTCTCGTGGTTGTGGCCACTGCAAGTTTCGGCGGCCGCAAACCTGTCATCGCAGTCTCGATCATCGCAGCCTTGACCTTTAACGTGTTACACACCCAGCCCTATCTCAGTCTGAAGATAGATGCACGCGTCGATATTGTGACGACGCTGCTTCTCGTTCTGGTGGGACTCGTAGCTGGGGAAGCCACGGAACGCGGATGGACGGCTCGTGATTCCGAGCAGCGTCGCGTGTTACAGATCGAAGAACTGCACCGCATCGCTGAACTTGCGTCCGCCGCCCTTGACGCAGGAGCGATATGGCCCACGGTCCGTGACCTGCTGTGCAAGGAACTCGGTCTTGGCCGCTGCTGGTTCGAGGTACCCGACCGCCATGGCTTCCCCTTCCCAGAACTCACACACACCGGGGTTGTGGCGCGATCACGAGAGCCGATGCGCTGGCATCCCGAAGGATTTGAGCTACCTCGCAACGGCGTTTACCTATCCGTACTTGCAGAAGGTATGGCCCTCGGCCGACTCGTCATGCTGCCTGACCCTGGTCACGGACTGTCAGCTCCAGATCGGTGGTGGGCGGTAGCGGTTGCAGATCAGTTCGGCATGGTCGCAGCCCGTACTAGCCAGCTTCAGTCCTTGTGGTAACCGAGACGTTCTAATTTTCAGATGTGCCGTTGATCGAGACCAATCGATAGCCGCGACCCGGGACGGTCAGAAAAATTTTTGGATGCGACACGACCGGCTCCAACTTGCGGCGAATCTGTCCCATGTAGACACGCAGATAATGTCGTTCCTCGCCATACTCCGGCCCCCAAACTTCTTGGAGCAATTGATGAGAAGGCACCAAGCAATCATGGTGCCGAGCGAGAACCTCGACTACGTGCCACTCGGTTGGAGTCAGCTGAACATGCTCACCATTGCGGATCACTTCGCGGTGCATGAGGTCGACCACGAAAGCGCCAGTGTCCACGACTTCCTGAGGGCTGCTAGGAATTCGGCTCCGGCGCAACGAGGATCGAATGCGGGCCAAAAGTTCGTCAATTCCGAACGGTTTAGTGACATAGTCATCGGCTCCAGCATCCAGCGAAGCGACTTTGTCAGCCTCACGGTCCCGTGCAGAGAGAACGATGATGGGAACTGGATTCCATGCCCGCACCGCTCGAATAACTTGGACTCCGGACATATCCGGAAGGCCAAGGTCGACCACAAGAAGGTCAGGTAGACAAACTCGGACAGCATCCAGCGCATGCCCGCCAGTTCCGACCACCTCAACCTCGTAACCCCGTGCTGACAGGCTGACCTCAAGGGTGCGACGCAGTGGTGCCTCGTCGTCAACCACCAAGACTCGAGGGCGCTCTTTAGCGGGCATGGCTACCCACTTTGGAGGCGGCTGTGGGCAATACCAGGGTCGCAGTGGTGCCGCCACCAGGCGTGTCATCAAGTAACAGATCAATGTCCATGAGCCTGCAGAACCCAGATGCCACTGCAAGGCCGAGCCCTGTACCAGTGACCTGTCCCCTCGCGACTCTGTCACCCGACCGCTGAAAGGGTTCGAGTACTCGCTGACGATCGCCCACTGGGATACCAGGGCCGTGGTCAACCACGCGCAGACGAAGTCGATCTCCGATTGTCACTCCATCGACTCGGACTTCCCTCTCAGGCGGCGACCACTTCATCGCGTTGTCAGCGAGATTACCGATGACCTGTTCCAGTAAGGCGCTGTCAGCAAGTACCTGAGGAAGATCATCGGCTAGGTCTACAACGATGCCCGGACCCAACAGTCCTGTCGCGTGGAGTGCTCGGTGCACAACCTCGTCAACGAGAACCGGAACAAGGTCCAATTCAACGGCACCGGATTGAATACGGCTCATCCCTAAGAGGTTGACTACCAAAGCGGTTAATCGATCGGCACCGCTCTCGATCGTTGCAAGCAATTCTTGACGAACCTCATGGCTCAGCGACTCGTCGAGTTCAGCCAAGGTGCTTGCAGCAGCCTTGACCGTTGCGAGCGGGGTGCGCAATTCGTGGGAGACAGCGGCAAGCAGCGCTGCGCGAAGCTCACTGGTCGTCGCCACAGTAATTGACTCTTCCTCGGCGGCGCGCAGCCGTTGACGATCAACTGCGATAGCGAGCTGGTCAAGAAATGCAGAAGCTACTTCGGGATCAACACCGCGCAGCTCGGAACCGGCGATGCCTAGCTGAGCACTCTCGCCCACCGGGAGCAGAAGATCAGTGGCGTCTAGTGCAGTTGGGGCCTCAAACCCGGAGGACGCTAAGACCCGCCAAGTGTCGGCTTCGCCTGTGAACAGGGTCGCACCGGATGCCCCGTACGCAACCCGCAACCGCTCAACAAGAGCGGGCAACGGATTCTCGTGACTTGCTGCAGCACCCGCCAAAGATGCCAAGGCTGACGCATCAGACCGAGCCCTGAACGCCTCATCTGACCGTCGCGCAGAGTTCGAGACATAGAACCCGAGCACAAGGGCCACAACCAAGAAAGCAGCAAGTGAGACTGCATCTTCGGTGTTGAGAATCGACAATTCGCGAACCGGGGGAATGAAGAACCAGTTAGCCAGCACGAAAGCCCAGACGGCAGCTACTGCACCATCCACTACTCCACCCACGGCCGACACGACGGTCACAGAGACAAGCATGACAAGCAGCTGCGCTGCGAGGTCAAGATGCGAGTCCGCTCCCACCAGCAGCCAAGCCATTGCGAGTGGCAGCAAGACCGCGAGAATCCTTCCAGTATTGCGGCGAGTCTGGTGGACCGGATGTCTCGCCCTTGGCGGCCTTTTCCTCACTGGGGACTGGCGGCCCAAAGTGCTGACGACGAGAACGTCGACTGGAGACTGAACCACAAGATCGTGCACCAGCGAGTGAGGTTGGATCATCCGCAGACGTCGGCGTGTTGGCGCCCCTATGACAATCTGCGTCAGCCGCTCTGTTCGGGCAACCTGCGCTAGGGCAGCAACGACATCCTCTGAGGCAACCTCTAGATAGCGTCCTCCAAGCACCTCAAGCAACTGTCGCTGCTCCACGAGCGTTGCGGGCGGATCAGTGGGTTCGCCTACATCTCGAACATGGACTCCAACGAGCGGAACGCTCTGCCGATGGGCCATTCTCGCGGCCCGCCGCAGAACTGCGGAAGAAGTCGGGGCCGCCGTCAGCGCTACAAGAATACCGTCACCAAACTCCGTCTGCCGGCCTTTATCAAGGGCATGATGTTCATGGATGCGATCGGCCAGCCACCGAAGTGTGAGCTCGCGGAGTTCCGCAAGGGCGTCAGGTCGAAAGGCAGCATCTACCGCTGCATTGACCAGTTCGGCTGGGTAGATATTGCCGTGGGCAAGACGACGCCGCATCGCTTCCGGTGTCTGATCGACTAGCTGGATCTGCTCAGCCGACGCCACCACACTGTCTGGAACTAGCCGCAGGGCTGGCAAACCTGTAATTTGCCCCACAATGTCGGCTAGGGACTCCACCGCCCCCACGTTAAGCGTGGTGACCACGTCTATGCCGCTGTCGCGGAGGCGCTCCACATCCTTCCAACGCTGTGATCCACCATCGCCATCGGCCCCAGCCAGGTCGTCGACAAGGGCCACTTCTGGCCGGCGGACCAAAACGGCTGCAACGTCAAGTGGAAAAGGCCCGGCGGCACGATTCTGGACCAGTGGAAGGTCCGCCCACTGTGCTTCAGTCGCTAGGCGACCGTGCGTGTCGAGCGCAGCGAGTACTACGTCAGTACCACGCCGGTACCGACGTTGACCCTCGTCAAGAAGTGCGTGGGTCGTACCTACCCCTGGAGCAAAGCCTAGGTAGATCCTAAGGGTCCCTCTCGACATGCACGAACCTTAGTGACGTGTGCGCGACCAACTCCAGCTAGGGCTTGTGCGGGCGTCCTCAGTCCCCGAGTTTGGTACACCCCTTGCGCGTCTGGAGCGGTTTTTCGACACATACTGTCGAAAAACCGCTCCAGACGCTCAGGTCGAGCAGTTCAGCACGGCACTACTGCCGGAGTTGCCCTCAGAATCGGTTGCCTTAGCTACGAGTGAGAACGTTTGTGGCGGGTCATTGGGGCTGACGGTCGGGAACGTTGCTTTCCACGAACTGTTACTCCCAAACATTGGAGTTGAACCTGAGCGGCCAAAGGTGCTCGTCCAACTCAGACTTACTGCGACCACACTGGCTGAGCTTGTCACCGTGGCCACATAGACCTGATTACTACAACCAGCCAGAGCCCCAGAAAGCGTGACTTGGAGTGGCAGAACTGGCGGTGCAGTAGTCGGCGGTGCGGTCGTCGGCGGTGCAGTCAGAGGTGGCACGGAAACTGGCGGGCCCGTTGTCGGCAGAGCCGTCGCGGGCGGCGTCACAATTGACGAGGTCGGCTCGGGGACCGTTACCTCCGTTGTTTCGCTCACAACGGCAGTTGGTGGGACAGAGCCCAGCGAGGTATCGACCCTCGGCCAGAACAACACAAACCCAGAACCGGAACCAGCTCCATCTGAGCCAGGTAACGCCCCCGTCATCTGATCAGATCCAACTACTAGCTCCGAGGAATCCAACAAAACCGATCCAGCAAGAACAAACAACAACACAACAAGCACCGCTAGCCCCACAACGAGCGCCCGGCGTCGAGCAGCACCATCCGCTGGCGGGAAACCATCCCCCCGCCACCCACGACCACCCACGGGGTTCCCAGCACCCACTGCGTTTCCAGCACCAGCAAGGACACGTTTGCGGACCGAGATCGGAACCCCCATGAGCGGAGACGCACCCGCAACACCAGACAACACAAACGCTGGCACCTTCTTCCGCGAACGCTCACACACCTCACAAGAATCAACATGGCGATTCACCCGCTTACGCCACA